>NZ_CP038213.1:3384684-3712913 GCF_004526345.1 Ornithinimicrobium flavum
GCCGACCGTGTTGAAGGCGATGTCGTCGTCGCGGTGGACGACCGCGATGCCGCAGATCTCGGTCTGGCCGTAGATCTGCTTGAGGTTGACGCCGATCGCGTGGAAGAAGCGGAAGACGTCGGGGCCGAGCGGGGCACCGCCGGTGTAGGCGCGGCGCACCCGGGACAGACCGAGCTGGTCGCGGACCGGGCGGGTGCTCACGGCGTCGGCGAGCCGGGTGACCAGACCGCCGGAGCCCTTGCCCTGGACCCGGGCGCGGGCGGCCTTGTCGCCGATCTCGTAGCCCCAGCCGAAGACCTTGCGCTTGAGCCAGCCGGCCTCGTCGATGCGGACCTGCACCTCCGAGAGCATCGACTCCCAGATCCGCGGCGGGGAGAACATCACGTCCGGCCCGATCTCGCGCATGTCGGAGCGCTGGGTCGAGGCGTCCTCGGGGAAGCTGATCGTCAGACCCTTGCCCAGGCCGATCGCCACCGCCAGCATCTGCTCGCCGATCCAGGCGAAGGGCAGGAAGGAGACGTAGCGGAAGGAGCTGTCGGCCGGGTCGATCTGGGTGAGGTTGTCGGCCATCGCCAGCAGGTTGCGGTGGGACAGCTCGCCCAGCTTGGGCTTGGACGTCGTGCCCGAGGTGGTGCAGATGATCGCGATGTCGTCCGGGCTGCCCGCGTCCACCTGGTCGGCGAACCACCGGGGCTGCTGCTCGGCCCGCTCCCGACCCATCCGCTCGACCTCGGTGAAGTCGACCAGCCAGGGGTCGTCATACCCCTCCAGCCCGTGCGGGTCGTAGAAGATCACGTGCTCGACCCCGAGGTCCGTGGTCTCCCGCAGCCGCAGCAGCTTGTCGACCTGCTCCTGGTCCTCGACCACGACCACGCGGGCCTGCGAGGTGGCCAGGATGTGCTCGAGCTCCTCGCCGATCGAGGTGGGGTAGATGCCGACGACCGAGGCGCCCATGCTCTGGGCGGCGAGCTCGGCGATGAGCCACTCGGGGCGGTTGTCGCCGAGGACGGCGATGATCTGGCCGCGCTCGACGCCGAAGCCGGCCAGGCCGTGGGCGAAGTCCTCGACGCGGCGGGCGTACTCCGCCCACGTGATGGGCTGCCAGATGCCGTAGAGCTTCTCCTGCATGGCGACGTCGTCGGGGCGCTGCTCGGCGCGCTGGAGGAGCAGGCGCGGGAAGGTGTTCGCACGGGGGGCTCCGCCCCCCGTGTCCCCCCCGGACGTCGGCCGGCTTTCTGCGTCGTTCCGCGCCTCAGCCACGGGGGGCCTCCTGCTCCTGGATGTGCTCGAGGGCCTCGCGGACGGCGTCGTCCTCGTCCTCGGAGCCCAGGTAGGCCTCGATGACGGCGGGGTTGGTCTTGACCTCGTCGGGCGTGCCGTCGGCGATGAGCCGGCCGAAGTCGAGGACGCTGACGCGGTCGGAGATGTCCATGACGACGTTCATGTCGTGCTCGATGAGGACGACGGTGACGCCGGCGAGCTCGTGGACGTCGAGGACGTAGCGGGCCATGTCCTCCTTCTCCTCGGCGTTCATGCCGGCCATCGGCTCGTCGAGCAGGAGGAGGGCGGGCTGGATGCAGAGGGCGCGGCCGAGCTCGACCCGCTTCTGGATGCCGTAGGCGAGGGAGCCGACCGGCTTGGAGCGGAAGGCCTGCAGCTGGAGCAGGTCGATGACCTCCTCGACGAGCCGACGGTGCTCGATCTCCTGCCGGCGGGCCGGGCCGAACCACAGCATCGAGGCGGCGACGCTGTGCTTCATGTGGATGTGGCGGCCCAGCATGAGGTTCTCCAGCACGGTGAGGTGGGAGAAGAGCTCGATGTTCTGGAAGCTGCGGGCCACGCCCAGTCGGGCGATCTTGTGCGGCGGCAGCTGGGTGAGGGTGGAGGTGGTCCGCTCCCCCGACGCCGCGGCGGTCTGCAGGCGGATCTGGCCCTCCTGCGGGTGGTAGATGCCGCTGATGCAGTTGAGCATCGAGGACTTGCCGGCGCCGTTGGGGCCGATGATCGCGTGGACGTGCCCCTGGGTGACGGTGAAGTTGATGTCGGTGAGGGCCTTGACCCCGCCGAAGCGCAGCGAGACGCCGTCCACCTCGAGCACGGGCTCCCCGTCCGGCAGCCGGCTGCCGTTGAGGGAGTGCTGGTACGCGCGAGTGAGCAAGGTCGGTCCTTCCACGCAGGTGTCGTCGATGACGGGCGGGCTGGTCTGAGAGTAGGGTTCCACTATCTGAAAATCAAGACCTGTTGAGAGAAATCTTTGCGCGGATGTCGTAATCCGGGGCGCAATGGGGGATGATCGGGGTTCACTGATCGGAGGACGGATGCCTGCTGCGGAGAACGGCCGGGGTGGTCTGGGCACGGTCCGCAACGCGGTGACGCTGCTGGAGCTGCTGGCCGACGGCCCGGCCTACCACCAGCTCACCGACCTCGCGGAGCGCTCCGCCATGTCCATCCCCACGGTTCACCGGCTGCTGCGCTCGCTGGTGCTGGCCGACCTGGCGGTGCAGGACCCGGCGACCTCCCGCTACGGCCTCGGCCCGGAGCTGGCCCGCCTCTCCCACCACTACCTGACCCGGCTGCCGCTCATCGGCGCGGTGTCCCCCTACCTCTCCCAGGTGCGCGACAAGGTGGGGGCGACCGTGCACGTGGAGGTGCTCGTGCGGGGCGAGGTCGTGTATGTCGACCGCGTGGACGGGGGTGCGGTCGGGCCCTACCGGGAGAGCAACCGGGTGCACGCGGCGCTGGACACCGCCGGGGGGCGGGTGCTGGCGGCCCGGGCGGACGACGAGGGGTGGGAGCACGCGCTGCGGCTGGCCGCCCCCGAGGTGCAGGAGACAGCGCGGTCGTGCCGCGAGCAGTGGGCCGGGGCGGAGTGGCTGCTGCACGAGCCGGACGACATGACGGTGCCTGCGGAGGTCGCGGTGCCGGTGCTGGACGCCGGTGGCGCCGCGGTCGGGGCGGTCTCCGCGGACATCCCGGACGCGGGGGACGAGGAGCACGTGGCCGCGGCCGCGGCATACCTCGGTCGTGCCGCGAAGGCGGCAGGGAGGACACTGGGGCATGGCTGACCAGGTGGCGCCGCGTGACCAGGGAACCCCGCAGCGGGTGACCCCGCGGGACCAGGTGACCCCCCTCCCCCCCGACCCGCGGTGGCAGGACGTCGCGGCGCGGCTGCACCTGCTGGCGCCGGGTGAGGGCCTGTGGGCCCACGGGGCGTGGCTCCCCGGGGCCCGGCTCAACTTGTCGGTGACCTGCCTGGACGCCCACCTGGAGGAGCGCGGCGACGAGGTCGCGATCCACTGGGAGGGCGAGCCCGGGGACCGCCGCGACCTGACCTACCGGGAGCTCCACGAGCAGGTCCTCACCCTGGCCCGCGCCCTCACCGCCATGGGGGTGCGGCCCGGCGAGCGCGTCGGCCTGCACCTGGGCTGGCTGCCGGAGACCGTGGTGGCGATGCTGGCGTGCGCGCGCATCGGCGCGGTGCACAGCGTCATCGCCTCGACCCTGCCCCCGGGGCCGCTCGCCGACCGGCTGGCGCTGCTGGACCTCAAGGTGATCTTCACGCAGGACGGTGCGTGGCGGCACGGGACGGTGCTCCCGCTCAAGGCCCGGCTGGACGACGCGCTGTCGGCGGTCGGCAGCATCGAGCACACGATCGTCGTGCGGCGCACGGGGATGGACGTGGCGTGGTACGAGGGCGACCGGTGGTACCACGACGTGGTCGCCGCCAAGCGGGGCCGCGAGCGGGACGAGGACGAGCAGGCGCTCGCGCTGCCGAGCGACCACCCGGTGGCGTCCGTGCCGATCGCGCGGCGGGGTGGTCAGCCGGTGTCGGTGCTGCACGGGACGGCGTCGGTGCTGGCCAACGCGATCGCGGTGCACGGGCGGCTGCGCACCGGCGGACCCTTCTGGTGCGCCGGTGACATCGCCTGGGCGGTCACCCAGTTCCACGCCGTCTACGGGCCGCTGGCCTGGGGTGACGCCTCGGTGATGTACGAGGGCACGCTCGACGTGCCCGACCACCGCCGGGCGTGGGACATCATCCGCCGCTACGGCGTGGAGAGCCTGATCACCAGCCCGTCGGTGATGCGCACCATCCGCGGCTGGGCGCGCGAGATGCCCGAGACCGACGCCGCTCCGAGCCTGCGCCGGCTGACGACCGCCGGGGAGCCGGTCGAGCCCGAGCTGGGGGCCTGGATCCGCTCCTCCTTCGGGACCGACCTCGAGGTGCTCGACGCCTGGGGCCAGCTCGAGCTAGGCGGTGTC
The DNA here is from genome assembly GCF_004526345.1 of Ornithinimicrobium flavum. NCBI lineage: Bacteria > Bacillati > Actinomycetota > Actinomycetes > Micrococcales > Ornithinimicrobiaceae > Ornithinimicrobium > Ornithinimicrobium flavum. The sequence continues at coordinate 3,388,948 of NZ_CP038213.1, forward strand.
GTGCGGGTGACGGACAGCGCCGGCTCGGTCCTCGAGGAGGGCTCACCCCTCCCCCTGCCGTTGCCCGACTGCGGCCTGGAGATCGTCGACCGGCAGGGGCGGGTCGTGGGTCCCGGCGAGACCGGGGAGGTCGTGCTCCGCCGGCCCTGGGCAGGGCTGATGATCGGTGTCGACGGCGCCGACGACGTCTCCCAGGACCCGTGGGACCACTGGGGTCGCCACCCCGGGGTCTACGCGACCGGGGACCTGGCTGCCCGGGCCGAGGACGGCACGATCGCCTTCCTCGGGCGTGCCGACGAGGTGGTCTCCGTCTCCGGCCAGCTCGTCTCGCTGCGGGAGGTGCGGGACGTCCTCACCGACCACCCCTTCGTCGCACAGGCCAGGGTGACGGTCCGCAAGGACGTCGAGCTGGGCCGCGCCCTGGTCGCCGCGGTGGTCCTCTCCCCCGAGCTGGCCTCCAGCGCCCGCGGCACCGACCTGGACGCCCTAGCCGTCGAGCTCATGGACGCGGTGCGCGAGGCCCTCGGCGGCCTGGCTCGCCCCCGAGCCATCCTCGTCGTCGACCGCTTCGGCGAGGAGCTCGGCCGCGAGTCGCTCAGCCGGGCCATCGCCACGCTCGCCACCCAGCACCGCCACAGCCCGCCCCGCAGCATCACCTGGGAGCAGCTGGTCACGGCCGCCGGCGAGGGCTGAAGGCCACGGCCCACCCGGCAAACGTGACATTGGGTCGCCACATGACCCAGTGTCACCTGTCCTGTGCCATCGTCAGGGGGTGACCCCAGGAGCCCGCGAGCAGGCGGGGCGAGCGTGAGCACGCCGTACGACGTGGTCGTCCTGGGTGGCGGCATCGTGGGATTGGCCACCGCGATGACGCTGCTGCAGCGCCGGCCGGGGTCCGGCGTGCTGGTGCTCGAGAAGGAGCAGCGGCTGGGGCGGCACCAGACGGGCCACAACAGCGGCGTCATCCATGCGGGGGTCTACTACGCGCCGGGATCGCTCAAGGCGCGCCTGTGCGCCGCCGGCGCGCGGGCGACGCGGGAGTTCTGCGACGCGCACGGCGTCCCCTACCGCGACACCGGCAAGCTCATCGTCGCCACCGACGAGCCCGAGCTCGCGCGGATGACCACGCTGCAGGAGCGGGCCGCCGCCAACGGCCTCACCCTCGAGCGGCTGGACGCTGCGGAGCTGCGTCGCCGAGAACCGAACGTCGTCGGGGTGGGTGCGCTCTTCTCGTCGACCACGGGCATCGTGGACTACACCGAGGTCTGCGACGCGATGTCCCGGGAGATCGGGCGGCTCGGCGGGCAGGTGCGGACCGGGGTGAGGGTCACCGGCATCACGGAGTCCCCCGGCCGGGTGCGCGTCGACCTGGCCGGCAGCGACGAGGCCGTGGAGGGCCTGCGCCTGGTCGCGTGCGCCGGGATCCAGGCCGACCGCCTGGCCCGCCTCGGCGGGGTCGAGACCGACATCCGCATGGTGCCGTTCCGTGGTGAGTACTACCGCCTCCCCCCCTCTCGCGACGGGATCGTCGGCACACTCATCTACCCGGTCCCGGACCCCGCGCTGCCCTTTCTCGGGGTCCACCTGACACTGATGATGGACGGCGGGGTCACGGTCGGCCCGAACGCCGTCATGGGCTGGTCACGCGAGGGCTACCGGAAGTTGTCGGTCGACCTGCGCGACGCCGTGGACGTGCTGACTTTTCCCGGCTGGTGGAGGTTCGCCCGGCACCACCTGCGCAGCGGTCTTGCCGAGCAGTGGAACTCCCTGTCCCGAACCGCCTACCTCGCCCTGGTCCGGCGCTACTGCCCCGACCTCACCGTCTCCGACCTCCTGCCGCACGAGGCCGGCATCCGCGCCCAGGCGCTGCGCGCCGACGGCTCGATGGTCGAGGACTTCCTCGTCCTCACGACCCCCCGGACCGTGCACGTCCTCAACGCCCCGTCGCCGGCCGCCACCTCCGCGCTCCCCATCGCCGGCCTCATCGCCGACCGGGTGACCGGGACGTCTGGCTGACGCTGCGCGTCATACCCGCTAACGTTCCGCCATGACCAACGATGTGCGCACCCACCTGATCGGTCTGCTGCTCGGCGCGGAGGAGGACTGGCCGCGGGCCTTCGAGTCGATCCTGGGGATGGTGGGGCCCTTGAAGGTCGGGGGGACGACCCACAGCGTGACCAGCGAGCGGGTGCGCATCCACCCCTTCGACCTGACGGATCCGGTGCGGCACGAGCTGTGCATCGACCGGTTGGCGTACTGGTACTACCACCCCCGCGAGTGGCTGAAGAAGGCCGCGCTGATGAACGACACCTACCTGCTCAACAGCCCCTTCACCTTCCAGGCGATGGAGAAGCACAGCGCCTACGTCGCGATGCTGCGGCTGGGGATGAAGATCCCGAAGACCGTGCTCGTGCCCTACAAGAACCCGGTCGACAACACCCGGTGGGCCTACACCTCCGCGCGCTACAACGACCCCTTCGACCTGGAGCAGATCGCGCAGGAGGTCGGTTACCCGCTGTTCATGAAGCCCTTCGACGGCGGTGGCTGGCGCGGGGTGTCCAAGGTCAACGACGTGGAGGACCTGCACCGGTCCTACGACGAGTCCGGCAACATGCTCATGCATCTGCAGGCGACGATCGACTACGAGCACTTCGCCCGGGCGCTCTCGATCGGCCCGGAGACGATGGTCATGGACTTCCGGCCCGACGAGCCGATGCACAACCGGTACGCCGTCACCCACAACTTCCTCTCGCCGAAGGCCGGCTGGGAGGCCGAGACCGTGAGCAAGGTCGTCAACGCCTTCTTCGGCTGGGAGTTCAACAGTGCGGAGATGCTGGTCAAGGGCGACGAGGTCCACCCGATCGACTACGCCAACGCCTGCCCGGACGTGGCGCTGACCTCGCTGCACTACTACTTCCCCTGGGCGATCACCGCGCTGGTGCGCTGGTCGACCTACTGCCTGGTCACCGGTCGGCGCGCCTTCATCGGGGTGCGGTCGCCCCGGGCCTACTTCGACATCGCCGACGACCCGGACCGCAGCTACGACGAGAAGATGCAGGCCTACCGCAAGCTGGCCGACGACGAGTTCGAGACCGACCGCTACTGGGAGTGGTGCGAGCAGCACCTGCCCCACCTGCCCGAGCGGGTGCTGGAGTGGGTCGCCTCCGACGACTTCGACCGGCTCCTCGTCGACACCGTCACCGGCCACTACCCCCAGCACGAGCACGAGAAGTTCATCGCCCACTTCCGCGGCCTCACCGGCCTGTGGGTGACCGACCAGCGCTCGTCGGGCGCGACCACCACCCCCACCACCCCCATCACCCCTGCCTGACCCCATACTTCGACCGAACGCGCGTTCCTGGCACACCGGACGCGCGTTCGTGACGGATGTCCACAACTGGGCCTGTGGAAAACCGTCACGAACGCGCGTCCGGTTGCAGGGAGAGGGAAGATTCATCCTGCAGGCTGATTCAGGTTCAGCCGGCGGGTGGCTGCGGTCAGACTGGCGGCGGCCGGGCGTCCCGTGACCGTCCGGCCGCCAAGACTGCACGGGCGGGTGCCTCGCAGGGTCACCCGTGTCCGTGGTCTCGCCTTGGCGAGGCCGCCAGAGGTCGTCGCGGAGGTCGGCGTGATGGCTCTCCGCGCGGGAACGAGAGCGGTGCCGTCGTGCGCAGGGGCGCGACGACGCAGGGAAACGTGGAGGAGAGGGGCGGACGGGATCGGGTGTGCTTCACGGGCGAGCACCCACGACCGCGACGCTAGACCCCGCCCGGGCCCGGCCCATCCGCCTGCAGGACATTTCCCGTGGCCGTCGCGGCAGGGGGGGCGTACCTCAGCAGAAGCGCGGCAGGTGGTGCGCCAACTGCTTGCGCCACCACGGCCAGTCGTGGGCGCTGTCGTAGCCCCAGAGGTCCAGCTCGTGCGGGATGCCCTTGTCGGCGAGGATGTGCGCCAGCCGCTGGGCTCCGGGGAGGGACTGGGTGGGGTGGACCTCGAACGCGCCCTGGCCCACGACGAGGACGATGCTGGCATGCTGGCGCACCCACTGCAGGTGGTCGCCCCCCATGCCGGCCACGTAGGCGGTGGGGTTGGCGAAATAGGTGGCCTCGCCGAACTCCCCCCAGCCGTGCCAGGAGGTGGGGTCGAAGTTGCCGGAGAGGCTGATAGCGACCGGGAAGAGGTCGGGGCGCTTGAGCCCGAAGTTGACGGCGTGGTAGCCACCCATGCTGCAGCCGGTCGTGATGATGCCGGAGTGCCCGGGGGAGTCGCGGTCGATGACCGGCACGATCGTGTCGAGGATCCAGCGCTCGTAGGTGGCGTGCCTGTGGGCCCGCTCCTCGGTCGGGAGACTGTTCTCGCTCCAGGACAGGTGGTCGAAGGAGTCGACGCAGTAGGCCTTGACCCGCCCCGCGTCGATGAGGGGTGCGATGGCCTGGATCATCCCGTTGTTCTCGAAGTCCCAGGCACGGCCGGCCTCGGAGGGGAAGACCAGGAGCGGACGGCCCCAGTGGCCGTAGCGGATGAGGCTCCCGCGGCCGACACCCTCGGTGTCCAGCTCGACCTGCTCGCGCTCCAACGTCTGCTCCTTCCGAGACCCGCGACGCGGGGGCGTCGACGGTGGGCCCAGCCTGCCACATACCCCGTCCCTGCCGTCGGTGCCACGACCTTCCCCACGGTCGCACGGCCGCTGGCCCATATCCCCCTCCAGGATGATGACCGCGCCCGCACGGCGGAGACAGACTGAGGCGTGCAGACGGCGCATCGGGCAGCTGGACGGCAGGGACGCCAGGGACACCAGCAGCCGAGGGCCGGGCGCGAGCTCGTCCCTGTCGCGGCAGGGGGCGGCAGGGACGAGCACCCGGCGCCGCGCCGTAGCTCTCCCCAGGTGTGCGTCGATGGTGGCGAAGGCCTGCCGGAGGAGGCAGGATTGTCTTGACGGGCCTGACCCCGTCCTCGACCTCGGGGCGCAGGAGGCAGGGAACGAGCGGCACAAGCCACGCTCCGCCCAGCCCTTGGCACCTGGGAGTCATCGGCCTGCTGGGCTGGCCTCGCGCCCGCCTGATGATCCACGTCGCCGCCGCGGTGCTCGCCGGGTCCCTGGACCTGGTCCTGACCGGCGTCGGTATGCAGTGGGGCACCCATGATCGCTGGACCGGCGACCGGGTCTCCCAGGTGGTCCCCGCCCTCGTCGTGGTGGGGATGGCGGCCCTGCTCCTCCTGCGGGCACGCAGACCCTTCCCGGTGCTGCTGGGGACGCTCGCGCTCTCGACGGGGCTCCTGCTGTGGATCGAGCTGGCCCAACCGATCTTCTGCGTACTGGTGGCCGTGTACACCGCCGCCGGGCGGTCGGGCCGGATGCTCGGCCTGCCGACCCTGGGACTGGCCCTCGTCTACGGACTCGTCATGGGCTGGGTGACACTGCGCTCGGAACCCGTCCTGAGCTCGGTGGACGTCGCCTTCGCCATCATCTTCTTCGGCCTCGTCCTCATCGCGCCGTGGGCCTTCGGCCGACTGGACGCCGTGCGCCTCGCCCGCACCGACACCCTCGCCGCCGAGGTGGAGCGGTCCGCGCAGGAGTCGGCGCACGCCGAGCGGGTCCGCATCGCCCGGGACCTGCACGACATCCTGGCCCACTCGGTGAGCGCGATGATGATGCAGGCGGCGGGGGCCCGCGCCCTGGCGACGTCGGTGACGCACGACCTTCCGGAGGATCCCCGGCTGTCCACGGTGATCAAGGCCCTGGGCAACATCGAGGGCACCGGTTCGCAGAGCCTGCGTGAGCTCAACCGGCTCCTCGGCGTCCTGCGACGGCCGGACGGCCTGGATGCCGAGGCGGAGGATCCCGCCCTCCTGCTCGCCCGCCTCCAGCCCGACCTGGATGATCTGGACCGGTTGCTGGAGACGCCCCGGCAGAGCGGGCTGGTGGTGCAGGTCCACCGCAGCGGGCACCGGGGGACGGTGGACCCGTCGGTGGGCGGCGCGGCCTACCGCGTCATCCAGGAGTCGCTCACCAACGCGCTCAAGCACGCCGGGCCGGGCGGGCTGGTCGACATCTACAAGACCTGGAGCGGGGAGACCCTTCAGGTCCAGGTCCGCAGCCGCGCCGGCCGGGAGAGCACGGACCGGCCTGCGGCGCCCAGCGGCGGGCACGGGCTGCTCGGGCTGCGCGAGCGGGTCGAGCTGGTCGGCGGCAGCTTCGAGGCCGGCCCGGCCGGTGACGAGTTCGTCGTCACCGCGACCCTGCCCGCGCACCCGCCTGCTGCCGGACCCTCCACGTCCACGCGCCGGCACCCGGACGACGACCCCGACGACCCACCCGACCCCGACGACCCGGAGGAGACACCGTGACCGTCTCACCCGGGATGCACGTGACCATCTCAGCAGGGAGACACCGTGACCATCCGCATCCTGATCGCCGACGACCAGCCCGAGGTCCGGGAGGGGATGTCCATGCTGCTGGACGCCGAGCCGGACCTGGAGTGCATCGCGGCGGTGGGTGACGGCACCGAGGCCGTCGCCGTGGCGTTGCGCGAACGCCCCGACGTGGTCCTCATGGACATCCGGATGCCGGGCATCGACGGCATCGAGGCCACGCGACGCATCACCCACGACACCGAGGGCGAGGATCATGCCGGGACGTCCGTCCTGGTCCTGACGACCTTCGACCAGGACGACATCCTCTACGGCGCGCTGCGGGCCGGGGCGTCCGGCTTCATGCTCAAGCAGGCAGCGCCCACGAGCCTGGCCGATGCCGTGCGACAGGTGGCCGAGGGCGGCTCGTGGATCGACCCCGGCGTGGCCGGCAAGGTCATCGACACGCTGCGCGAGACACTGCCGGTCGACGCCTCGGGCCGCCCCAGCCTGGACATGCTCTCCCGCCGCGAGCTCGAGGTGCTGGGGCACATGGCCGACGCCCCCAGCAACACCGAGCTGGCCCGGCGGCTCTTCGTGTCCGAGTCCACGATCAAGACGCACATCTCCCGTCTTCTGATGAAGACCGGCTCGCACGACCGCGCCCAGCTCGTCGCCCTCGCTTACCGCCCCGGCCTCGTCCGCCCCTAGTGCAACCGGACGCGCGTTCGTGACAGACCGGACGCGCGTTCGTGACAGGGTCGCGGAGACCCCGTCCTGACTTTTCCGACCCCGCCCGGACGTTGTCGTAGCCGGACCCACCCATCGACGGAACACCGTTCGGCGAACCGACCGAGGTGCGGGAAACCCTCTTTGACCTGCACAAACGTGGTCTTTGAAAGGCGCTGAGGGGCCTCATACTCGACAGGTGCCCCTCACCCTCGGACTACTCGGCCGCGGTCGTCTCGCCACGACGATCGGCGAGGTCGCCGCCCCCCGCGACGACGTCCGCGTGGCCTGGTCCGTGGGACGGGAGGGCACCGGAGCGGCCCTCGAGGCGGTCGACGTCGCCGTCGACGTCAGTGCTGCCGAGGCCGTGGCCGGCCACCTCGCCTGGGCCCGCACCACCGGCACCCCCCTCGTGATCGGCACGACCGGCTGGGACACCGACCTCCTCGCGGGCCTCGGGCCCGAGCAGCGGGTGCTCGTCGCCCCCAACTTCTCCCTCGGCCTCGCCCTGGTGCTCCGGCTGGCCCGCGTGCTGGGCGGGTATGCCGTCTCCGGCCTGGTCGCCGACGAGGTCGACCTCGCCGTGACCGACACCCACCACCGGCACAAGGTCGACGCCCCCAGCGGCACCGCCCTGGTCCTGCGGGACGCCCTCGCCGCCGGGGCGGGACGTGACCGATCGACCGTCCAGACCACGAGCCTGCGCCTCGGCGGCGTCGTCGGGGAGCACGAGGTGGTCGCCGCCTCCGCCCTGGAGACCCTCACCGTGCGGCATACCGCGCACCGGCGTGACCTCTTCGCCACCGGCGCCGTGACGGCCGCGCGCTGGCTCGCGGGCCGCACCACCCCCGGCCTCACCACCCTCGACGACCTCGCCGAGGACCACCTGCGCCGTCTGCTCGACGGCCCGACCGAAGAAGGACCCAGATGACCACCATCCCGACCCCCACCCCGTTCACCGGTCTCGGCGTCGCCCTGGCGACCCCGTTCACGACCGGCACCGACGCGGTCGGGGGCGGACGAAAGCCGGCGGTCGACCACGAGGCCTTCGGACGCCTGGTCGCCCACGTGCTCGCCGACGGGGACGGCGTGGACTGGCTGGTGGTGCTCGGCTCCACCGGTGAGGCCGCGACGGTCGACGACGTCGAGCGGCACGCGCTGGTGCGCCAGGCGGTGGAGGTGGCGGGCCGCGCGCCCCGGCCCGTCCCCGTCGTCGTCGGCGTGGGGCACAACGACACCGGGCGAACCTGCGAGCTCGCCGCCCAGGCCGCCGCCGCCGGCGCGGACGGGCTGCTCGTGGTGACCCCCTACTACAACAAGCCCCAGGTCAGCGGACTGGTGGCGCACTACCGCGCCGTCGCCGAGGCGGCACCGGGGCTGCCGATCATCGCCTACAACGTGCCGGGGCGGACGGGCTGCAACCTCACCACCGAGGCCATGCGCAGCATCTGGGGTGTGGAGCAGGTCGTCGCGCTCAAGGAGAGCTCGGGGGATCTGCGCCAGATCGCCCGGACCTGCCAGCAGGCTCCTCCCGGACGCGTCGTCCTCGCCGGGGACGACGACCTGGCCCTCGCCTCGATCGCGGTCGGCGCCCGCGGGCTGGTGTCGGTGTGCGCCAACGTGGCCCCGGTCGAGACGCGGCGGCTCGTCCACGCGGCGCTGGAGGGTGACCTCGACCGCGCCCGGGAGGCCTCCGCCCTGCTGTCTCCGCTGATGGACGCCCTGTTCGCCGAGACCAACCCCGTCCCGGTCAAGGCGGCCCTGGCCTGCCTGGGCCTGTCGACCGGGATGGTCCGCCTCCCCCTGTCGCCCGCCGAGCCCCGGACGTGGACGTGCGTGCAGCAGGCGCTGGCCGGCCTGCAGGCCGCCCGGCGGGCGACCACGCCTGACCTCACCGCCGTCCGCGCCGTGCCGCGCGACGCCGGCGCGCTGGCGTCGTGAGGGGCGCCGGTATGCCGAGCACCTCGCCCCGTCACGGATCCACCACCCGCCCGGTCGACGTCGACGCGCTGGAGGCCTTCTTCAGCCCCGGAGGTGGTGCGGACCGCCTCGACGACCGGGAGGTCGCCGGCCACGTCGAGGCCCTGCTTGACGCTCTCGAGGAGGGCTCGGTCCGCGCCGCAGCGCGCGACGCCGCCGGTGACTGGCAGGCCCACGCCTGGGTGAAGCGCGGGATCCTCGCGGCGTTCCGGGTCAGTGGGACCGTCGAGCTGGACTGGCCGGGCGGGGCGGTCGACCGCTCCCTCGTGCCGGCCCGCCGGATGGGCCTGGCCGACGGGGTCCGCGTCGTGCCCGGCGGCACCTCCGTCCGGCGCGGGGCCCACCTGGCCCGGGGCACCGTCGTCATGCCACCCAGCTACGTCAACGTCGGGGCGCACGTCGGCGCCGGGTCGATGGTCGACAGCCACGTCCTGGTCGGCAGCTGCGCCCAGGTCGGCGAGGGCGTGCACCTGTCGGCCGCCGTGCAGCTCGGCGGGGTGCTCGAGCCTGTCGGCGCGCGGCCGGTCGTCGTGGAGGACCGGGTCTTCGTCGGTGCGCAGTGCGGGCTCTTCGAGGGCGTGGTGGTCCGGGCCGACGCGGTGCTGGCCCCCGGGGTCGTCCTCACGGCCGGCACGACGGTCCACGACCTGGTCCACGAGCGGGAGCTGCGGGGCGAGGTGCCCGAGGGTGCCGTGGTCGTACCCGGCTCCCGCCCCGCCCGCGGCCGGTGGGCGGGTGAGCGGGGCCTGGCCCTCTACGCGCCCGTCATCGTCAAGTACCGCGACGCCTCCACCGACGCCGCCACCGTCCTCGAGGAGTCGTTGCGGTGAGCCCCGCCAGCAGGGTGGCGGGCCTGGGCCTGTCACCCATCCGCCGCATGGCGGTGGGCGCCCCACCCGGGACGGTCAGCCTGGGTCTCGGCGAGCCCGGGTGGCCGCTGCCACAGGTCGCCCGGGACGCCCTGACCGCGGCCGGTGGCGACGAGGGGCCACTTCCCTACGGCCCCAACGCAGGTCGCCCGCACCTCGTCGAGGCCGTCGCCGCCCATCACGGCAGGACCGCGCGTCCGGTCCGTCAGGAACGCGCGTCCGGTCTGTCAGGAACGCGCGTCCGGTCGGAGGAGGTCATGATGACGGCGGGCAGCCAGGCGGCGCTGTTCGCGCTCTACCAGACCCACGTCGAGCCCGGCAGCACGGTCCTCGTGCCCGACCCCGGCTTCGTCTCCTACGTCTCCCTCGCCCGGTTGTGCGGCGCGGACCCGGTCGGCTACCCCCTCGCGCCCGGGGGCCACCTCGACGCCGACGCGCTCGTCGGGACGCTGGCCGCGCACCCGCGGACCTCGCTGGTCGTCCTGTGCCACCCGGCCAACCCGACCGGGGGCATGGCGACCGCCCCCGCCCTGGTCCAGGTCGCCGAGGCCTGCGCGCGCCGTGGCGTGCTCCTCATCAGTGACGAGGTCTACCGCGACCTCTGGGTGGACGAGGCGCCGCCGTCGCTGCACGACGTGGCCGGCATCGACGCCGGGATCGTGCTCGGGTCGACGAGCAAGGCCTTCGGGGCGCCCGGGCTGAGGGTCGGCTGGGCCGTGGGCGCGCCCGAGGTGCTCGCCACCGCCCGCATCGTGCACAACGCCATGACCACCGCCCCCGCGCAGCCCTCGCAGCGGGCGGCCCTGGCGCTGCTCGACGCCGCGGACGAGGTGCTGGCGCAGGCACGGCAGCACGTGCGCGACCGGTGGGAGCTGGTGGCCGCCGAGGCGCCGGAGCTGCTCCGGCACGCGGGCGACCCGCGAGGGGCGGGTCGCCCGGGGCGAGCGGGCATCTACCTGTGGCTCCCGGTCCCCGACGGTGCCCTGGACAGCGGTCCCGATGGCGCCCCCGACGACCGCGCCCTTGACGACCCGACGCTCTCCTTCGCCCTCCGTCTGCGGGACGAGGGCGGCGTGACGACGGTGCCCGGCAGCGCCTTCGGGGCGCGCGGGGCCGGGCACCTGCGGGTCAGCCTCGGCGGCCCGCTCGACGAGCTCGAGGAAGGACTGCGCCGTCTGGCGCCCTGGTGGAAGGCATGATCTTGACCGCTGCGACGACCGACCTGTTCACCTTCGACGGAGCCACGCTGGAGGAGCTGGCGAGCACCCGCGCCACCCCGTTCTTCGCCTACGACCTGGGGTTCGCCCGCGAGCGCTTCGACCGGCTGAGGGCCGCCCTCCCGGGTCGGGTCCGCCTGGCGTACGCCGTGAAGTCCAACCCCGGGCTGCCGTTGCTGGAGACGTTCGCCGCGCGGGGTGCGTGGTTCGACTGCGCGAGCGCGGGCGAGGTCTCCACCGTGCTGGCCGCGGGCGGGACGGGCTCCGGGATGGTCTTCGCCGGTCCCGCGAAGTCCGAGCGTGACCTGCAGGCGGCCCTCTTCGCCGGGGCCCGCGTCCAGGTCGACGGCATCGAGGACGTGGCGCGGCTGCACGTGCTCCACGAGGGTGGGCGGCCCCTGCCCGTGAGCGTGCGGGTCAACCCTGCCTCGGGGGTGTCGGAGGCGGCGACGATCATCGGTGGCGGAGGGCCGAGCGCGTTCGGGGTGGACGAGGAGGTTGTCGAGGAGTTCCTGCGGGAGGCCGCGCGCTACCACCGCGTCCGGATCACCGGGGTGCAGGTCTTCGCGGCCAGCAACGAGCTCGACGCCGGCCGCCTGCTCGCCAACCACCGACCACCCTGCGCATCGCCGAGCGGGTGCAGGAGCTTCTCGGCCACCCGCTCGACCTGGTCGACCTCGGGGGCGGGCTCGGCGTCCGGTATGCCGTCGCCGAGCCCTCCCTCGACGTCCGCGCCCTGGGGGCGGGGCTCGGACGGGTGCTGGAGGAGAACCCGTGGTTCACCGGTGAGCTGCTGCTCGAGCCGGGCCGGTGGCTCTCCGCCCCCACGGGGGTCTACTGCGCGCGCGTGGTGCGCACCAAGGACTCGCGCGGGGAGCGGTTCGTCCTGCTCGAGGGCGGGATCAACCACCTCCTGCGCCCGCTGCTCACCGGGCAGTCGTTCCCGACGTTGGCGCTGCGTCCCGGCGTCGGTGTGCTCGACGACACGACCGGAGGCCCCACTGTCCCGACGACCCTGGCCGGCCCCCTGTGCACCTCGCTCGACCGGGTCGGCAGTGGCGACCTGCCGGAGGACCTGCGACCCGGCGACGTCGTGGTCTTCGGCCAGGCCGGCGCCTACGCCTCCACCCAGGCGATGACCCACTTCCTCTCCCACCCGGCGCCCGAGCAGGTCTGGCTGGGCTGACGGCATACCCGTGGGACCGGTGACAGGCTGGGGCCATGGGACAACCGGAGGACGTGGTCCGCAGGGCCTACGACACGGTGGCCGACGACTACACCCGGCTGCTGCCGGACACGCGCGCGGAGCACGCCGAGGACCTCGGCATGCTCGACGCGTTCGCCCGGCTCGTGCGCGACGCCGGGGAGGTGCTGGACGCCGGCTGCGGCGGCGGCCGGATGAGTCGTTACCTGACCGGGCGGGGCTGCTCGGTCCGAGGCGTCGACCTGTCCCCCGGCATGGTCGCCGCCGGCCTGCGCGCCCATCCTGATCTCGATCTGACCGTCGCCTCACTCGCCGACCTCCCGTTCCGGGACGGCACCTTCGCGGGTGCGCTGGCCTGGTACTCCACCATCCACACCCCGGACGACCAGCTGCCGGACGTCCTGACCGAGCTCGTCCGAGTGGTCCGTCCCGGTGGGCGTCTGCTCGTCGGGTTTCAGGCCGGGACCGGCACGGTGGACCTCGCCGAGTCCTACGGGCGTCACGGTCACGACGTGGTGCTCAGTCGGTACCTGCGGGACCCCGACCGGATGTCCTCCCTGCTCGCCTCCGCAGGCGCCGACGAGGAGAGCCGTCTGGTGCGCCGCCCCGGACAGGAGTGGGAGTCCGAGGACCAGGCGGTGATCCTCGGCCGTCGCCGCCCGGCCTGACCCGACCGGTGCTGGCCTCACGACTCCTGTCCGCGGTCCTCGCCCGCAGCACCGTCCGCCCCGCCGCCCGAGACGCTGACCGGCTCGGCCGACCCGCCGCTGCGTCCCTGCACCAGCTCGATCAGGTCGATCCCGGTCTGGGCCTTGAGCAGCGTGGACAGCTCCTGCACCCCACCGGCGACCTGGTTGGAGAGCTTCGAGGCGCCCTCGCTGTCGATGATGGTGATGCCGTCGATGCCGCTGATGGCGTCGGCGTAGGGCTGGGCCATCTTCGGCAGGGCATCCAGGACCATCTGGAGGCGGGCCGACTCCGGGAAGGACAGGTAGGCGTCGGCCTCGGCCTTGATGGCCGCACCCCGCGCCTCACCCTTGGCCTGCTCGGCGGCCGCCTCGGCCTCGCCGCGTGCCCGGACACCGTCGGCCTCGGCGCGGGCCTGGGCGAGGGCACCCTCGGCCTGGCGCTGACGCTGCACGAGGTCCGCCTCGGCGCGCTCGCGCAGGGCCGTGGCCTCCGCCTTGGCCTGCGCAGTCGTGCGCTGCGCCTCGGCCTCGGCCTTGCGGATCGCCGAGGTCTTGGCCGCCTCGGCCTCCTGCTCGGCGGCGTACTTGCGGGCCTCGGCCTCCTGGGCGGCCTCGTACTTGCGGGCCTCGGCGGGCTTGCGCACCTCGGTCTGCAGCTCCTGCTCGCGCAGCGCGGCCCGGCGCTGGGCCACCAGCTCCTGCTGCTCGAGGACCGCCTGCTGGGCCTCGGCCTCGGCGCGCTCCCGGGAGGCCTGCGCCTCGGCCTCGGCGGTGGCCGTCTCCTTGGCGATCTGGGCGTTGCGCAGCGCCAGCGCCTTGTTGGACTCGGCGATCTGCACGGCGGCCTCGTTGGAGCGCTCCGTGCTCTCTCGGCTCGCCTGGGCCTCGGCGATCTCGGCGTCGCGCGCCACGGCCGCGGCGCGCGGCCGGCCGAGGTTGCGGATGTAGTTGCCGCTGTCCTCGACGGTCTGGATCTCGAAGTTCTCCAGGATCAGACCCCGCTCGGCGAGCATCGGGACCGCGATGTCCTTGACCTCCTTGGAGAAGTCCTGGCGTTCGTAGAGGATCGACTCGACGGTCAGCGTGCCGGCGATCGTCCGCAGCACACCGACGAGGACCTCGCTGGTCTGCTGCTCGATGACCTGCTCCTGGCTGCGGCCGGCGAAGCGCTGGGCCGCGGCCCGCACCATGCGCTCGGTGCCGCCGACCTTGACCACGGCGATGCTGCGCAGCGTGACCCCGACACCGCTCTTGGTGGTCGCGTCCTCGGCCGTCACCGGAAAGCTCTGGGAGGCCAGCGACAGGCGCGCGACCTGCTCGAAGATCGGCTTGACGAAGGTGCCGCCCCCGATGACGACGCGCTGGCCGGAAAGGTCGGTGCTCTCCTCGCCGGTCTCCGGGTTGATGACCGGCTTCCCGCTCTTGCGCCCGGTGATGATGAGCGCCTCGTCGGGTGAGGCGATCTTGAACCGGACCTTGGCGTAGATGAAGGCGACGATGGCCAGGACCAGCAGGCCCAGGACGATCGCGGCGGTGATGATGACGGGGCGGGCGAGATCCATCGGGTCTCCTCGGCAGAGATGTCGGGGAGGGAGAGCGGCCTGGCCCGCCACCTCCCTCAGCGGCGGGGCCGCACGGCGAGCACGTGCAACCCTACCCGGGCCCCCACCCGACCTGCGGCGACGGCCTCCCTGCTCAGCCGAGCAGGTCCGCCATCTTCTTGGCGATGAAGTCGGTCGCCCGCTGCGGCGCCAGGCGGACCATCCGGTCCAGCATCGCAGCGTCCTTGCCCAGGGTCACCCGGAACTCACCCTTCTCGACGGCCTGCTCGATGATCGTGGCCGCAGCCTCGGGCGCCGGCGTGGTCCGGCGGGCCGCCTCCTCCGCGGAGATCTCCCGCTTGCCCGCACCCGGCACGTCGACGCCGGAGTTGGTGGTGATGTCGGTGCCGATCGCCCCGGGGAAGACGATGGTCACCCGCACCGCCGTCTCCCGCAGCTCGGAGTAGAGGCCCTCGGTGAGCAGCTTGACGGCCGCCTTGCTCGCGCCGTAGAGCGTCTGCCCGGGGACGGGCAAGAAGCCGCCCATGCTGGAGACGTTGACGATGCTGGCCTCGGGCCGGGTGAGCAGCGCGGGGAGGAAGGTCTTGGTCGTGTGGATCGTGCCCCACAGGTTGACCGACAGGACCCGCTCCATCTCCGCGTAGGACAGCTCGGAGAACGGCACGAACCTCTGGATGATCCCGGCGACGTTGAGCAGACCGTCGACGTGACCGTGCCGCGCGAGCACCTCGTCCGCCAGCGCCTCCACAGCAGCGCGGTCGCTGATGTCGCAGGTGTGCAGCGTGAGCCGGTCCCCCGCCGAGGCGAGGGTCGCCGTCTGCTCCAGCGACTCTGTCCGCAGGTCGACGGCGGCCACTGTGGCCCCGCGCTGCAGCAGCCCCAGCACGACCTCCCGCCCGATCCCGTTCCCGCCTCCGGTGACGACGAAGACCTTGTCGGCGACCTGCATACCCGTCTCCTCTGCTCGTGCCTCGCGGCACCTCCCACCTTACTCCGACGTCGTGTAGGACACCGAGGGGTCCTCCCTCCCTTGTCGCCTGCGCACGTGACATTGGTCCGTGTCCCGACCCAACGGGTCGGCTGGGTCATGGGGTGAACCAGAAGGTCGGCTGGGTCGTGCAGTCGGCCAGTGTCACCTCCCTCGCCGCAGCCCTGACGCGGGTGTGGCCGGCGACCGGTATGCGGTCAGGCGGCGACGGGGGTCGCCCGCCCGGTCAGCCGGTCGCCCACTCGTCGAAGATCAGCCAGGTGCGCGTCGCCCGGACCCCGGGCACCGCCTGGATCTGCCCCAGGACGACGTCCCGCAGCTCGTGGTTGTCGTGGGCCCGCACCTGCACGAGGATGTCGAACTCCGCACCCACGAGCGCCACCCGCTCCACCCCGGGGATCGCCGACAGGTCCGTCGCCACCCGTCGCCAGGTGTCCTGCTCGATGCTCACCGACACGAAGGCCGCCGTCGCCAGGCCCATCCGGTCCGGGTCCACCGTCACGGTGAACCCGGTGATGACCCCCTCCCGTTGCAGACGGTCCAGCCGGGCGTAGGCGTTGGCCCGGGAGATGTGGGTCGCCTCGGCGAGCGCCCGCACCGAGAGCCGGCCGTCGGACCGGAGGGCCTCGATGATCGCCCGGTCGGTCTCGTCGGTGGCAGCCACCTGTCTCCCCGGCGGGGGTGTGGGGCGGGTCACACTGGTCGGATTGCCGTCGTTCACCCCCTGATCGTGCCAGACGTCTTGACCTTCCCGCGGGAGTTCGTCCTTCGGTCCGGCCTGCGCGACGATATGGGCAACGAACGTCTGTGAGGACTCGATGATGAGCGACATCTCCACCCTGCTCCCCTGCCCGGAGCCCGTGCGCTTCCTGGCGCCTGACGGCACCCGCGCCGAAATGAGCACCGAGACGGCCGCCGCCCTGGAGGCACGCGGCTACACCATGCCCTCGGACGAGGACCTGCTCGCCGTCTGGCGCGGCATGGTGATCGGCCGCCGGTTCGACGCCCAGGCGACCGCCCTGACCAAGCAGGGACGCCTGGCCGTCTACCCCAGCTCCCGCGGTCAGGACGCGTGCCAGGTCGCCCCGATGCTCGCCCTGGCCGAGCAGGACTGGGTCTTCCCCACCTACCGGGACTCGATGGCCCTGGTCTCCCGCGGGATCGACCCCGTCGAGGTGCTCACGCTGCTGCGGGGCGACTGGCACTGCGGCTACGACCCGGTCGCGACGCGCACCGCCGCCCAGTGCACCCCGCTGGCCACCCAGGCGGTCCACGCCGCCGGTGCCGGGGACGGCCTGCGCCGCAAGGGCAGCGACGGCATCGTCCTGTGCCTCATCGGCGACGGGGCGACCTCCGAGGGCGACTTCCACGAGGGGCTCAACTTCGCGGCCGTCTTCCACTCCCCCGTCGTCTACCTCGTGCAGAACAACAAGTACGCGATCTCCGTCCCGCTGGCCAAGCAGACCAAGGCACCCGCCCTGGCCTACAAGGGCATCGGCTATGGCGTGCGCAGCGAGCAGGTGGACGGCAACGACCCGGCCGCGGTCC
The DNA here is from genome assembly GCF_004526345.1 of Ornithinimicrobium flavum. NCBI lineage: Bacteria > Bacillati > Actinomycetota > Actinomycetes > Micrococcales > Ornithinimicrobiaceae > Ornithinimicrobium > Ornithinimicrobium flavum. The sequence continues at coordinate 3,406,085 of NZ_CP038213.1, forward strand.
TCGCGGTGATGCGCGCCGCATATCAGCACGCCCGGTCCGGAGGTGGGCCCGTCCTCGTGGAGGCCCACACCTACCGGATGGAGGCGCACACCAACGCCGACGACGCGACCCGCTACCGCACCCCCGCCGAGGTGGACGAGTGGACCGGCCAGGACCCGCTCGTGCGGCTCCAGGCCTACCTCGTCGGCCAGGGAGTCCTCGACGACGCCCGGATGGAGGAGGTGCGGCAGGAGGCGGAGGACTTCGCCGCCGCCCTGCGCGAGCGGATGAACGCCGAGCCCCAGGTCGACCCCATGTCGCTCTTCGAGCACGTGTATGCCGAGCCCACCCCGCAGCTGCGCGAGCAGCGCGAGATGGTACGCGCCGAGATCGCCGGTGCGGCCGGTGCCGCCCACCCCGTGCCCGCGCAGGACCCGAAGCAGGAGGCCACGCGATGAGCAAGCCCACCACCTACGCCCAGGCCCTCAACACCGCCCTGCGGGACGCCCTCACGCAGGACGAGTCGGTCCTCGTCTTCGGCGAGGACGTCGGGGCGCTGGGCGGCGTCTTCCGGATCACCGACGGCCTCACCCGCGACTTCGGGGAGGACCGCTGCTTCGACACCCCCCTGGCGGAGGCCGGGATCGCCGGGTTCGCCGTGGGGTTGTGCACCCAGGGCTTCCGGCCGGTCATCGAGATGCAGTTCGACGCCTTCGGCTACCCCGCCTTCGAGCAGGTCGTCTCACACGTGGCCAAGATGCGCAACCGCACGCAGGGCCGGATGCCGATGCCGATGGTCATCCGCTACCCCTACGCCGGCGGCATCGGCGGGGTCGAGCACCACTGCGACAGCTCGGAGGGCTACTACGTCCACACCCCCGGGCTGCACGTCGTCAGCCCCTCCACCCCCGCCGACGCCTACAGCCTGCTGCGGGAGGCGATCGCCTCCGACGACCCGGTCGTCTTCATGGAGCCCAAGTCGCTCTACTGGTCCAAGGCCGAGCTCGACCTGCCGGTGACCACCGAGCCGTTCGGCAAGGCCGCGGTGCGCCGCGAGGGCAGCGACGTCACGATCATCACCTACGGCCCGCAGGTCCCCAACGCGCTCAAGGCCGCCGAGATCGCGGCCGCCGAGGAGGACTGGAGCGTCGAGGTCGTCGACCTTCGCACGCTGGTCCCCTTCGACGACGAGACGGTCGCCGCCTCGGTGCGCAGGACCGGCCGGGCGGTCGTGCTCGCCGAGGCCCAGGGCTTCGCCGGGATGGGTGCCGAGATCGCCGCCCGCGTGACGGAGCGGTGCTTCCACTCGCTCGCGGCACCGGTGCTGCGGGTCAGCGGGCTGGACATGCCCTACCCACCGCCGATCCTCGAGCACACCTACCTCCCCGGGGTCGACCGGATCCTCGACACCATCGCGCGTCTGCAGTGGGACGACGAGCCCGACCTCACCCACGCCGGCAGCGACACCCGGGCGGTGTCCGCGTGAGCGCGGGCGTCCACGTCTTCCGCCTGCCCGACCTCGGCGAGGGCCTCACCGAGGCCGAGATCGTCTCCTGGCACGTCACCGTCGGGGACGAGGTGGGGATCGACCAGGAGGTCGTCACCGTCGAGACCGCCAAGGCCTCGGTCGACGTCCCCTGCCCGTATGCCGGTCGCGTCACCGCGCTCCACGCCGAGCCCGGCACCGTGCTGCCGGTCGGTGAGCCGCTCATCACCGTCGGAGGTGCTGACGGCTCCCGCCCCGCCGGGGGTGAGCAGTACCGGCAGGAGGAGCGCGCAGGCGCCGACCCCGACCAGCCCGAGCGTCCGCTCATCGGCTACGGCGCAGGCGACGGCCCGGCCCGTCGCTCCGGCGGCCGCCGTCGCCGCCCTACGCCACCGACCACCTCCAGTGGTGGCTCCAGCACCCCACCGGACACCTCCAGTGGTGGCTCCAGCACCCCACCGGCCACCTCCAGTGGTGAGCGGCGGGCTGTCCGCGTCATCTCGCCCCTGGTCCGCAGGCTGGCGCAGGAATGGGGGATCGACCTCACGGCTGTCCGGCCCGGGCCGACCGGGGTCATCCGGCGCGCGGACCTCGAGGCCGCCCGCAGCGCAGCACCACACCAGGTGGCCGGTGGGGTCGAAACGCCACCACAGCAGGTGGCCGGTGGCGGGCGCCGCATACCGATCCAGGGCGTGCACCGCCTCATGGTCGACCGCCTCTCCACCTCCCGCCGCGAGATCCCGGACGCCACGACCTGGGTGGACGTCGACGCCACCCGGCTCCTCAAGGCCCGCGACGCCCTGCGGCAGACCCGCCCCGAGGCAGGCATCGGCACCCTCGCCCTCCTGGCCCGGATCACCGTGGCCGGGCTGGCCGCATACCCCGCCCTGAACTCCTCGGTCGACCTCGAGGCCGGGGAGATCGTCGAGCACGAGGCCGTCCACCTCGGCTTCGCGGCCCAGAGCCCGCGCGGTCTGGTGGTGCCGGTGGTGCGCGACGCCTCCTCGATGAGCACCACCGAACTGGCCGCGGCGCTGCGCGAGCTGACCGAGAAGGCGCGGGAGGGCCGGCTGACGCCTGCCGAGCTGACCGGCGGCACCTTCACGCTCAACAACTACGGCGTCTTCGGCGTGGACGGGTCCACCCCGATCATCAACCACCCCGAGGCGGCCATGCTCGGCGTGGGCCGCATCGCCGACAAGCCGTGGGTCTACCGCGGCCGGCTCGCGGTGCGCAAGGTGACCCAGCTCAGCTTCACCTTCGACCACCGCGTCTGCGACGGCGGCACGGCCGGCGGCTTCCTGCGGTACGTGGCCGACTGCGTCGAACGGCCGAGCACCCTCTTGGCCGACCTGTAGCCACGCCCACCGATCCCCCTCCGGCGGCCACCCGGCCACCGGGGTCGTTCGGGTGGCCCCGGCCACCGCCCGGCCTCTAGTCTGCCCAGACCCGCCCGGAAGGCCTGCGCCATGCTCGAGTCCACCATCTCCCGCCTCAACGAGCTCCTGTGGAGCACGCCGATGGTGGTGCTCGTCCTCGCGGCGGGCGCGTGGTTCACCGTCCGTATGGTCGTCCCCCAGGTGCGACGGCTGCCGGACATGGTGCGCTACCTCGTCGGTGGTGACGACTCCACCCAGGGCCTGTCGTCCTTCCAGTCGTTCGCGATGGCGCTCGGGGGTCGCGTGGGGGTCGGCAACATCGCCGGCGTCGCCACGGCGATCCACTTCGGCGGGCCGGGGGCGCTCTTCTGGATGTGGGTGACGGCCTTCGTGGGCGCGGCGGTGGCCATCGCGGAGAGCTCGCTGGCGCAGGTCTACAAGGAGGAGGTGGGCGGGGAGTACCGCGGCGGCCCCGCCTTCTACATCGAGAAGGGCCTGGGCTGGAAGTGGCTGGCGGTCCTGTATGCCGTGGCCGCCGTCTTCGCGCTCACCATCACCGGCCCCTCCATCCAGTCCTACAACATCGCGGTGTCGATGGACTCGGCCTTCTCCGTCCCGCCGTGGGTGACCGGCGTCGTGGTCACCGCGCTGTTCTGCCTGGTCGTCTTCGGCGGGATGCACCGGATCGGGCGGGTCGTCGGGCTGGTCGTGCCGGTCATGGCGGCCGCCTACATCCTGCTCGGGATCGTGCTGCTGGTCGTCAACGCCGAGGCGGTCCCGGAGATGTTCCGGCTCATCCTCGCCAGCGCGTTCGGGGCCGACGCGGCCTTCGGCGGCATCGTCGGCGCGGCCATCATGTGGGGCGTCAAGCGCGCGATCTACTCCTCCGAGGTCGGCACCGGCTCCGGCGCCCAGGCCGCCGCCGCGGCCGAGGTGTCCCACCCCGTCAAGCAGGGGCTGGCCCAGGGCTTCTCCGCCTACATCGACACCCTGCTCATCTGCACCGTCACCGGGCTGATGATCCTGGTCACCGGGTCCTACAACGTCGAGGGCCCCGACGGCGAGATGGTCGCGGAGAACGTCCCCGGCCTGGTCCAGGGGCCGGAGTACACGCAGGCCGCCATCGACGCCTCCTTCCCCGGCCTGGGCTCGGCCTTCATCGCCGTGGCGATGTTCTTCTTCGCCTTCACCACCCTGCTGTCCTTCGCCTTCTACGCCGACACCAACCTGGCCTACCTGCTGCGCAGCAACGCCCGCGAGCGGATCGCGGTGCGGATCGCCTGGGTGGTCCTCGCCGGCTCGATCTTCCTCGGCTCGCTGCGCTCCGCGGAGTTCGCGTGGAACCTCGCCGACGTGGGCCTGGGCCTCTACACCTGGATCAACCTCGTCGCGCTCGTCCTGCTGAGCAGGCAGGCCAACGCCGTCGTCCGCGACTACGACCGCCAGCGCAAGGCGGGGCTGGACCCGGTCTTCGCCCCCGAGGACGTCGGCATCACCAACGCCCCCGTGTGGAAGGACATCGCGGCGCGCAGAGCCGAACGCGAGCGCGAGAGGGCGGCCTCGGACCGCGAGGGCGGACGGGCCTGACCGCGGCGAGGGTCACCCCCGTGGACGTGCTGCCCGACCTGCTGGCGACGACCTGCGGCTCGTCATCGCGGCCACCGTCGTCGGGGAGTGCTCGGCGCGACGGGGTCACTACTACGCCGGGCCCGGGCAGTCGTTCTACCCGCTGCTGGCCGGGGCGGGGCTCACGCCGAACGTCCTGGACCCGCGGGCCGACGGGCTCCTGCCCGAGCTCGGCGTCGGGCTGACCGACGTCGTCGCGCTGCACTCCGACGGCCAGGTGCTGGGCTTCGACGTGCCGAGTTTCGCCGCGAAGATCGGCCGGCACCGGCCGGCCTGGGTGACCTTCAACGGCAAGCAGGCGGTTCGGGTGTGCGCGCGGTGGGCCGGTCGGCGAGCGCCAGGGCACCCCGGGGGTCAGGACAGCTGCAGGGTCGTGATGCAGGTCGCGCCCTCGTCGGAGGTGTCGAAGGGCACCTCGCCGCTCATCCCGTCGTGGGTGATGCTGACCGTCCCCGTCACGTCCTTCGGGAGCCAGAAGCCGACGAAGCCGTTGGTGTAGGTCGTGGCGTCCTCCTGGACGAGCGTCTCGCCGGCGTCGTCGGTGATGGTGACGCTGACCTCCTCGCCGACCAGCTCGCCCTGGCAGCCACCCAGCGCGTGGTAGAAGCAGTCATGCGTGGAGTCGACGTAGGGCGCGACGGAGATGTAGACCTCGTCGCCGGGGATCGGGACGGCGACCTCGCCGGTGTCCGCGGTGCTGAAGATGACCTCGTCGGTGCGCACGGAGCCCTGCACGGGGAGGGGTCGCTCCTGGTCGAGCCGGTCCAAGGAGGTGATGACGTCGCGGACGTCGTCGCCCTCCACGCCCAGGTCGCTCAGCGCCGAGGCGACCTCGTCCGGCAGCTCCTCCCCGGAGGCCGTGCCGTCGGCCGAGGTCGCGGGGGACTCCGGGGCTGCGGTCTCGGACTCGCCCGAGCAGGCGCTCAGCCCGGCGATCAGGGCGAGCGTGGACAGGGCGGCGGCGGTGCGCTTCATGGGGAGCTCCAGGTTTAACGGAAACGGTCCTACATATCGTAGGAGACGACCCCCGCCCCGCACACACCTGAACGGGTGAGACCTGCGGCACACTACGCGGATGCACCCCACGAACCGGATCGTCCTCGAGGCCGTGGAGGCCGCCGGCATCTCACCCCGCATGGTGTGGCTGGACGAGCACGCGCGGACGGCCCCGCTCGCCGCGGCCCAGATCGGCTGCGAGGTGGCCGCGATCGCCAACAGCCTGGTCTTCGCCTGCGACGACGAGCCGCTGCTGGTCATGGCCAGCGGCGCCGCCCGGGTCGACACCGACCTGCTCGCGCGGACCCTGGGCGCCGACCGCGTCGAGCGCGCGAGCGCCGAGATGGTGCGGGCGGCGACCGGGATGGCGATCGGCGGCGTCGCGCCGACCGGTCACCCCAGCCCCCTGCGCGCGCTCGTGGACGTCGACCTGGAGGCCTTCGACGAGGTGTGGGCGGCGGGCGGCACGCCGGACACCGTCATGGCCCTCACCTTCGACGAGCTCGTCCGGCTGACCGGCGGGACGGTCACCAGGGTGCGGTGAGGCGCGGGGCCTGTCGGACCCGCTGGGTAGGGTCGCTGCCGTGACCTTGTTCGTGCATCGCGGGAGGAGCACCGACGTGCTCGCCGCCTGCTTGGCCGAGCTCCTGGCGGACCCCCTGGAGGATCCCTTCGCCGAGGAGGTCGTGGCGGTGCCCACGCGGGGGGTGGAGCGGTGGCTGGCGCAGCGGTTGTCCCACCGGCTGGGCGCGGACGCCGGCGACGACGGGGTGTGTGCGGGCGTGCGCTTCCTCAACCCCCACTCCCTGGTCTCCATGCTGCTCGGGGTCGAGCGCGACGACCCGTGGCGGCCGGACCACCTCGCCTGGTCGGTCCTGCGCGCGGTCGACCGCAGCCTCGGGCAGCCGTGGGCGGCCACCCTCTCCCAGCACCTGGGCTGGGGACAGACCGGCGAGGAGGCCGAGCTGCGCCGCGGCCGGAGGTATGCCGTGGCCCGCCGTCTCGCAGGTCTCTTCGCCGACTACGCGGCGCAGCGTCCCGCGATGCTGACCGACTGGCGGGAGGGCGGGCGCGGCGACGGACTGGGCGGGCAGGTGGCCGACGATCTGGCCTGGCAGCCCGAGCTGTGGCGTCGGGTGCTCGACGTGGTGGGCGAGGAGGCGCCCGACGAGCGGCAGCAGCGCGTGGTGCGGTCCCTGCGGGAGGCTGGCGACGGGCAGCCGCTGCGCCTGCGCGACCTCACCCTGCCCGGCCGCCTCTCGCTCTTCGGCCACACCCGGGTCGCGCGCAGCGAGATCGAGGTGCTGGCGGCCCTGGCCGAGCACCGCGACGTCCACCTGTGGCTGCCGCAGGCCTCACCGGTGGCCTGGGACCGTCTCGCCGAGGTGGCGGCGGAGGGCCCCGTGCCCCGTGCCCAGGACACCTCGGCGGCGCTGGTGCACCACCCGCTGCTGGCCAGCCTGGGGCGCGACGCGCGTGAGCTGCAGCGGTCCTTGGCCCTGGCCGGAGGGTCCGGGAGCGTGGTGGAGGGCGCGCGGCCGGCCCGCGGGGGCGGTGCGTCCTCCGATGGCGGGGTGGTGGCCGGTCCCCCCACCCTGCTGCACCTGCTCCAGCAGGACCTAGCCGCCGACCACGCCCCGGGCGAGGACGACCGCGTCGGCCGGGTCGTCGACGGCGCCGACCGCAGCGTCCAGGTGCATGCCTGCCACGGCCGGACGCGCCAGGTCGAGGTGCTGCGCGACGTCCTCGCCGACCTGCTGCAGCACGACCCGACCCTCGAGCCACGCGACATCCTCGTCATGTGCCCGGACATCGACACCTACGCCCCGCTCTTCCACGCCGGGTTCGGGCTGGGCGAGGTGGTGCGGGACGCCGGCGCCCACCCCGCCCACGGGCTGCGCGTCCGGCTGGCCGACCGGGCCCCCGTGCAGACCAACCCCCTCCTGGCCCTCGCCGCCCGGCTGGTCGAGCTCGCGGGGGGCCGCCTCACCGCCAGCGAGGTGCTAGACGTCGCGCGCAGCGCCCCGGTGCGGCACCGGTTCGGCCTGGACGACGACTCCCTGGAGCGGGTCGGTGACTGGGTCGAGGCGGTCGTGGTCCGGTGGGGGCTCGACGCGGAGCACCGCGCGGCATACCAGCTGAGCAACCTCCACCAGAACACCTGGCGCTCCGGCCTGGACCGGGTGCTCGTCGGGGCCGCGGTCGACGGTCGGGACACCGACCACCTCGGGCAGACCCTCGCCCTGGACGACCTCGACAGCGGCGACCTCGACCTGGCCGGGTCGCTGGCCGAGCTCGTCGACCGGCTCGGCGCGACCCTGCGCGCGCTGCGCGCCGCCGACACCGTCGACGAGTGGATGACGGTCCTCGAGGAGGGCGTGCTCTCCCTCGCCGACGTGCCGCACCGGGACGCGTGGCAGCTGACCCAGCTGCGGCGGGAGCTGGCCCGGGTCGGCGCCGCCGCGAGCTCCGACGGCGGGTCCTCGCTCTCGCTGTCGTTGGCCGACGTGCACGCCCTGCTGCGGGAGCAGTCCGCCGGGCGGGCCACGCGCTCCAACTTCCGCACCGGGACGCTGACCGTCTGCACGATGGTCCCGATGCGCTCCGTCCCGCACCGCGTGGTCTGCCTGGTGGGGATGGACGACGGCGTGTTCCCCCGCTCCAGCACCGCCGACGGTGACGACGCGCTCGCCCGCCGCCCGGTCACCGGCGAGCGCGACCTGCGCAGCGAGGACCGCCAGCTGCTGCTCGACGCCGTGATGTCCGCCGCGGACACCCTCGTCATCACCTACACCGGCGCGGACGAGCACTCCGGGCAGGAGCGTCCGCCGGCCGTCCCGCTGGGTGAGCTGCTCGACGCCGTGCGCGCCACGGCCAGCGGCGCCGGCGTGGACCGGGTGCTCACCCGGCACCCGCTGCAGCCCTACGACCGGCGCAACCTCGGGGCGCCCGGCACCCCCGCCGACGCGCTGCTCGCGGCCGCCGGGGAGCCGTTCAGCTACGACCCGGCCGCCCTCGCCGGTGCCCGCGCCCAGGCCCGGGAGCGGCGGGAGCCGGTGCCGGTGGCCGCCCACGCCCTGCCCCCGCTGCCCGCGGAGGACGTGGCGCTGGAGGACCTCGTCCGCTTCTTCGACAACCCGGCCCGCGCCTTCCTCCGTGCCCGTCTCGGGCTGGTGCTGCCCGAGGTGCCGGAGCTGCGGGGCGAGGGCATCCCGATCGAGCTCGACGGGCTCCAGAAGTGGGACATCGGTGAGCGGATGCTGCAGGCGGTCCTGGCCGGGCAGGACCCGCAGCGCACGGTCGACGCCGAGCGCTGGCGCGGCGCCCTCCCGCCCGACGAGCTGGGCCGCGCCACGATGGAGCAGGTGTGCCAGGACGTCCAGGCGCTCGGGACGGCGGTCTGGCGGGCCGTCGGCACCGGCGGGTGGGGGCAGGCGGTGCCTCGCGACACCCTCGACGTCGACGTCGCCCTGCCCGGCGGACGCCACCTCGTCGGCACGGTCCCCGGGCTGGTCGACGGGCACGCCCTCACCGCGACCTACTCCACCGTGCGGGCCAAGCAGCGGCTGCGGGCCTGGATCGTCTCGCTCGCCCTCTCCGCCGCCGGCCACGGCGGCAGCACCCGACTCGTCGGGAAGTACTCCTGGGGCAAGGGGGACAAGAGCCCCGTCCTCGTGACCTCCGGACCGCACGACCCGCGACGCGCGAGCGAGCTGCTCGCCCAGCTCGTCGCCGTGCGGGACAGCGGCCTGTGCGCCGTCGTCCCGCTGCCCGTCGCGACGGCCGCCACCTGGGCGGAGACCTACGCCCGGCGCGGCAAGCAGACGCTCGCCGACAACCTGGCCAGCAAGGAGTGGGTGACCGAGGACAGCAGGTTCGGCACCGGGGAGCAGGACGACCCGTCGTGGCGCCGGGTCATGGGCCCGTCGGCCCCCTATGCCGCGCTGGCGGGCTCGCCGCACCCCGACGAGCTGTGGCACGACGGCGTCACCTCCCGCCTGGGGCAGCTCGCCCTGCGGGTGTGGTGGCCGGTCCTGCACGACGGCACGCAGACGATCGGGAGGCCGTGATGAGCGCGGAGACGGGCGTGGGGATGAGCACCGAGTCGAGCACCGAGGACGCGACGCCCGTCGCGGAGTTCGCCATCGGCGACCCGCTGCCCACGGGCACGATGCTGCTCGAGGCGAGCGCCGGCACGGGCAAGACCTGGACGATCGCGGCGCTGGTGACGCGCTACGTCGCCGAGGGGGTCGTGCCTCTGGAGGAGATGCTCGTCGTGACCTTCAGCCGGGCGGCCAGCCAGGAGCTGAGGGCCCGGGTGCGCGAGCAGCTCGCCGAGGCCGAGGCGGTCCTCGCCGGCCGCCGGGAGCCGGACGAGCACAACGAGCTGCTCACCCTCCTGCTGGCCGTCGACCCGCAGGAGCGGGCCCTCCGGCACGCCCGGGTGCGGACCGCTCTGACCAGCTTCGACGCCGCGACGATCGCCACGGTCCACCAGTTCTGCCACGAGGTGCTGCGCAGCCTGGGGGTGGCCGGCGCCTCGGACGCCTCGGCCCAGCTGGTGGAGGACCTCGACGACCTGCTCGTGGAGGTCGTCGACGACATCTACCTGCGCGGCTTCCGGACCGACACCGCACCGATCTTCAGCCGGTCCGAGGCGCTCGAGCTGGCGCGGGCCGCCGTCGACGACGTCCACGCCGAGCTGCACCCGACCACGGCCGAGCGGGGGTCGCCCGTCGCCCGCCGCGTCGGCTTCGCCCGGGCCGTGCGCCACGAGCTGGACCTGCGCAAGCGCCGCCTCCAGGTCCTGCACTACAACGACCTGCTCACCCAGCTCTCCGACGCCCTCGAGCCGGAGGACTCCCCGGCCCGGCAGCGCATGCGCGCCCGGTGGAAGGTCGTGCTGGTCGACGAGTTCCAGGACACCGACCCGGTCCAGTGGGAGGTGCTGGACCGCGCCTTCTCCGGCCACGCCCACGCGATGGTCCTCATCGGCGACCCGAAGCAGGCGATCTACGCCTTCCGCGGCGGCGACATCGTCACCTACCTCGCCGCGGCCGCGAGCGCCACCGACCGGCGCACGCTCCCCCGCAACTTCCGCTCCGACCCGGCCGTCGTCGACTCCCTCAGCGTGATGCTCCGGGGCGCCGAGCTCGGCCACCCCGAGATCGCGGTCCGCCCGGTCAGCGCCGCCCGCCGGTCCTCCCGGCTGTCCGGGGCACCCTCCGACGCACCGGTCCGGTCCGGCTGGCAGGTCCTGCTCGGTGAGCACCTCTCCGACCACGACGGCATCGCCGCCACCCGCGTCCACATCGCCCGCGACCTCGCCCTCGACGTGGCGCGCCTGCTCGCCTCCGACGCCCATTTCGCCGGCCGGCCCCTCCAGGCCCACGACGTCGCCGTCCTGGCCCACCGCGGCAAGGACCTCCTCGCCGCGCAGCGCGCGCTGCGGGAGGTCGGCATCCACGCCGTCAGCGCCGGCGGCTCCAGCGTCCTGGACAGCGGCGCGGCCCGTGACTGGCTCGCCCTGCTCGAGGCGATGGCGGCCCCGCACCGGGCCGTGCTCACCCGCGCCGCGGCCCTGACCGACCTGCTCGGGTATGCCGTGCCCGACCTGGACGCCGGCGCCGAGGACCTCGACGACCGGCTCGCGCAGCAGGCCCGTGACCTGGCCGGCGTCTACGCCCGGCAGGGCCTGGCCGCCGTCCTCGAGCGGCTGGTCGCCGACGGCCTGCCCGAGCGGGTCCTGGGCCAGGTCGGGGGTGAGCGCACCCTCACCGACATCAAGCACGTCGCCGAGCTGCTGCACGAGGCCGGACGGGAGGGCCAGCTCGGGCTCGTGGCCCTCCTGGAGTGGTTGCGTGCGCAGATGGCGGAGGACGGCCCGAGCACGACGGGCGCCCGCACCCGCCGGCTCGACAGCGACGCCGCCGCCGTCCAGCTGCTGACGATCCACGGCAGCAAGGGGCTGCAGTTCCCCGTCGTCTACCTGCCCACGCTCACCGACCGCAACGTCCCTGACACCCCGAAGATCCCCCTGTGCCACGACGACCCCCCGGAGCGCGTGCGCTACCTCGACGTCGGTGGGAGGAGCCCCGGCAACCCCGGGTGGGGCGACTCGGTGCGGCGGCACAAGGAGGAGGACGCCGGGGAGTCCCTGCGACTGTTCTACGTCGCGCTGACCCGGGCCCAGTCCCAGGTGGTGACCTGGTGGTCACCCACCCCCCGCAACGGTGCCCCCTCCCCGCTGCACCGCGTCCTCTTCGGGCGCGAGCCCGGGTCCGGCCCGGTGCCGGCGAGCGTCCGGGTCCCCAAGGACGACGGCCAGGCCCGCACCCGGCTCCAGGCCTGGGCCGACCTCGGGGCGTTCGCGCTCGAGCGCGCCGACCACGCCGAGCCCACCCTCGTCGCTGCCGGCGCCGGCTCCGCCGAGCTGCGCATCGGCACCTGGACGCGCGAGATCGACCACGGGTGGCGGCGGACGTCATACACCTCCCTGTCGACCCCCCGTGACCCGCAGGCGCTGGAGCTGACCGGCGGGGTGGGCAGCGAGCCCGAGGTCACCCCGCGCGAGGACGAGCCGGACACCCCCGACCCCGTCGTGCCGGAGTCGCCCGCGCTGCCCGGGCTGGAGGTGACCGTCCCCGGCGCCGACGTCCCCTCCCCCATGGCCGCCCTGCCGGTGGGCGCCACCTTCGGCTCGCTCGTGCACGCCGTGCTGGAGGAGGCCGACCCGCGGGCGGGGGATCTGCGTGCCGAGCTGCTGGCGCAGATCGCCGAGCACAAGGTGTTCTGGCCGGTCGAGCTCGGCGAGGGTGGCGAGGAGGCGCTCGCCGACGCGCTGGTCGCGGTCCACGACACCTCGCTCGGGCCCCTGGCGGGCGGGGCCACGCTGCGCGGGATCGGGCGGGAGGACCGGCTGTGCGAGATGGACTTCGAGCTCCCCCTGGGCGGTGGTGACCTGCGGCGCGCCGACGGGTCCGTCCTGGGCGACCTGGTCCCGCTCCTGCGCCGGCACCTGCGGCCCGGCGACCCGGTGCGGGCCTGGGCCGACGTCCTCGAGTCCAGCCCGGATCTGGCCGAGCAGGAGCTGCGCGGCTACCTGACCGGCTCGGTCGACGTCGTGCTGCGCACCGGCGGGCGCTACCTCGTCGTCGACTACAAGACCAACTGGCTGGGGCGCCCCGGCGAGGACCTCACCGCGGCCGACTACCGGCCGGAGATGCTGGCCGAGGCGATGGGTCACTCGTCCTACCCCCTGCAGGCGCTGCTCTACGCGGTGGTCGCCCACCGCTACCTGCGCTGGCGGCTGTGGGGCTACGACCCGGCGCGCCACCTCGGCGGGGTGCTCTACCTCTACGTCCGCGGCATGTGCGGCCCCGACACCCCCGTCGTCGACGGCCACCCCTGCGGCGTCTTCTCCTGGAAGCCTCCGGTGGCGCTGGTCACCGAGCTGTCGGACCTGCTCGACGGGCACGCCGAGGCAGGTGCGGCATGACCCTGCTCGAGACCTTCGAGGCCCGCGACGCGCACGACCGCCGGCTGGCCCTCGGCGCCACCGGGGTGCTGCGCGACCTCAACCAGGCCGGCGTGCTCACCGCGGCCGACGTCCACATCGCCCGCACCCTGGCCCGCGTGACCCGGGAGCAGGACGTCGACGCCGTCCTGGCCGCCGCGCTCGCCAGCCGCGCCGTGCGCACCGGGTCGGTGGCGGTCGACCTCACCACCGTGTCCGAGCTCGTCGACCTGCCCGACCTCCCCTGGCCGGACCCGGGCACATGGACGGACGCCGTGGCCGCGAGCAAGCTGGCCCGGCAGGGCGCGCTGGTCGTCGACCAGGGGCTGGTCTACCTCCAGCGCTACCACCACCAGGAGGTCCAGGTGGTCCAGGACCTGCGCGACCGCGCGGCCCTGGGTGCGCCCGCCGTCGACGAGGAGGTGCTCGCGACCGGCCTGGTGCGGGTCTTCCCCGGCGACGGGTATGCCGAGCAGCGTGCCGCCGCCGGGACGGTCGTCCGCTCCCGCACCAGCGTCATCACCGGCGGGCCGGGCACCGGCAAGACGACGACGGTGGCCGGCGTCCTCGCCCTGCTGGCCGAGCAGGCCAGGGCGGCCGGGGACCGTCCCCTGCGGGTGGGCCTGGCCGCCCCGACCGGCAAGGCGGCGGCCCGGGTCCGGTCGGCGATGGAGGGCGCGCTGGAGGAGATCCTGGGGCGCACCACCGACCCCGGGGCGCGCGCGGCCGTCGAGCCGCTGCGCCAGGTCGAGGCGATGACGCTGCACCGGCTGCTGGGCTGGCAGCCCGGCAGCCGCAGCCGCTTCCGCCACCACCGCGCCAACCGGCTCCCCCACGACGTCGTCCTCGTCGACGAGGCGTCGATGGTCTCGCTGACCCACATGGCCCGGCTGCTGGAGGCGCTGCGCCCCACGGCCCGGCTCATCCTCGTCGGCGACGCCGACCAGCTGGTCTCCGTCGACGCGGGCGCCGTGCTCGCGGACCTGGTCGCCTCGGTCGGGACGTCGACCGGCGCCTCGTCGGTCGACGCTGCCGCCGCCACCCCACCGGTCGATGCTTCCGCCGTCGCCACCCCGCCGGTCGACGCTTCCCCCGTCGCCACCCCGCCCGTGGCGGTGTCCCGGCTGCGCACCGTCCACCGCTTCGGCCAGACCATCGGGGCGCTCGCGCAGGCCCTGCGCGACGGCGACGCGGACGCCGTCGTCACCGCCCTGGCCGCCGGCGACGAGCAGGTGCAGTGGGTGCAGGAGGAAGACACCGCCGCCGTGCTCCGGCCGGTGCTGACCCGCCACGCCCGCGCGGTGCTGACCGCCGCCCGGCGCGGCGACTCGGCCGCCGCGATGGAGGCGCTCGGCCGGCACCGCCTGCTGTGCGCGCACCGGGAGGGGCCGCACGGCGTGCGCACCTGGAACCACCTCGTCGAGACCTGGCTCGGGGAGGAGACGGGTCTGACCTTCTACGACCCGATGTACGTCGGGCGGCCGCTCCTCGTCACCGCCAACGACTACGCCACCGGGGTGCTCAACGGTGACACGGGCGTCGTCGTCGCCTCCCAGACCCCGGACGGCACGCCCGTGCGGATGGCCGTCGTCGAGGGCCCGGCCGGCGAGCAGCGCTTCGCGCCCAGCCGGCTGGGCGACGTCGACACGATGCACGCCATGACGATCCACAAGTCCCAGGGCAGCCAGGCCGAGGAGGTGACCGTGCTGCTCCCGGACGTCGACAGCCCGCTGCTGACCCGGGAGCTGTTCTACACCGCCGTGACCCGCGCCCAGCGGGCGGTGCGGGTGGTCGGGTCCGAGGAGGTCGTGCGGGCAGCGGTCGCCCGCCGGGTGGTGCGGGCCAGCGGCCTGCGCTCGCGGCTCAGCGGGGACGGTCCGCCGACGCCGCCGTCCTCGACCCCGGACGGCGGGTCTCACGGCCCGCGGCCGACGGCACCGCGGTGAGCCGGCCTGTCAGCCAGAGCGCCAGCAGCGCGGCGCCCGCCATCTGCAGGACCCCGCCCAGGTGCGCCAGCCCCATCGCGAGCCACACCGTGACGCCGGACCCGACCGACTCCCCCAGCATCAGGCTCAGCGCGGCCCGGAGCACCTCCGCGAGCACGATCGCGCCCAACCCCGTCATCAGGAGCGCCACCGGGTATCCCCGGACGGGCGGGTGGCCGGCATACCGGATGGTCACCGCCAGCGCCAGCATGACGGCGCCGACCGTCGCGACGAGCAGTCCCAGCGTGGTCAACAGCCCCAGGAGCGCCGCCCCCAGCTCCTGCAGCGGAGTCCCCCCGCCACCGAAGCCCCCGTCGGAGCGTGCCGTCACCACCATGACGACGATGCCTGCCACGGCCAGCCCGGACCCCACGAGTGCCACCCTGCGTCCCATCTCCGCAGCGTAGGGCAGCAGCGGCGCCCCCTGCACCGCGCCGCCTGCCCGACTCCGAGCCGGTTCGCCATCTCCGAGCCGGCTCGAACCGGCTCGAGGTTGACCTTCCGGCTGGGAGTCCCGCCCCGCGGACCCCGACGCCGACCGCCCGGCCACCTCGAGGAGGTGACCGGGCGGTGGGGCGTCCCCACGTGTCCCGCGCGGGGCGCCGGGCCGAGCGGGTGTCCCTTCCCGCCGTGCCCGATCCGGCCCGGCCACCGCGTCGGTGGACCGGGCCGGTGGTCTAGGCCGTCGCCAATCCCTCCGCCGGGCTGACCCGCACCGCCCGCCTGGCCGGCAGCACGCTGGCCAGGACCCCGGCGAGCAGAGCCACCCCGACGATGACCGCCACCCGGCCCCACGGCACGGCGAGCTGCACGCCGACGTCGGCGGGCAGGAGGGTCTGGACGCCGAGCGCGGCATACCCGAGCCCCAGGCCCAGACCGATCACGGCGCTGACCAGCGCCAGCAGGACCCCCTCGACCAGCAGCATCGAGCGCATCTGGCCCCGGGTCAGGCCCAGGCCGCGCAGGAGGGCGTGCTCGCGGTGCCGCTCCAGCACCGACAGCGACAGGGTGTTGGCGATGCCGACGACCGCGATGAGCACCGCCACGCCCAGCAGGGCCGTGGTGACCAGCACCATCACGTCGAGGACCTGGGTGATGACCGCCCGCTCGGCGGCCGATCCGGTCACCTGGAGCGCGTTGTCGTCCGCCACGTCAGAGACCGCACCCATGGTGTCGGCCACGTCCGCGTCGTCGGCCAGCCGGACGAGGGCGGTCCCGGGGGTGACCGCGTCGCCACCGAGCGCCCTCAGGTCCTCGACGTGCACGGCCAGGTCGTAGCCGAGCGCGAACGGCACCACCTCCAGCTCGGCGCTGCCACCCGGCCCCGAGACCGCCACCCGGTCTCCGGGCTCCAGCTCGTAGATGGACATCATCCCGCCCGCCATCCCGAGCGTCCCCGGCACCAGAGAGGCCAGCTGCTCGGCGCCGCGCACCACGTCCGCGTCCCGGGCCGGGTCGAGGCCGACGGTGGCGGTGCCGCCACCCATGTCCTCACCGAGGGTCAGGTAGGCCGTGTCCGCCACCCGCACCGCGCTCACCCCGTCGACCCCGCCGACCCGACCGGCGAAGTCGGCGGGCAGGGGGAGCGCGTCCACGCGGTCGGTGCCGTCCTCGAGGTACTCGCCGCCGGCGGAGAGCACGAGGTCGACGGAGTAGGACTCGTCGATCTCGCCCATGGCGGTGCGCTGGCCGGTCGCCGCCCCGACGGAGGTCATGGTGATGAGGGTGACGCCCACGACCAGGGCGGCGCTGGTCGCGGCCGCCCGGCCGGGGTTGCGGACGGCGTTGTCGACGGCCAGGCGCCCCGGGACCCCGGCCGGGCGGGCGCCCAGACCGAGGGCCCGCACGGCGAGCGGCACGACCACGACCGCGGCGACGAGGACGCCGAGGAAGGAGACGACGCCGCCGAGCACCCCGCTGAGGATGTCCCGGGAGGTGGCGGCGTGGACCATGGCGGCCACGCCGGCGCCGACGAGCAGCACGGCCAGGGCCATCCGGACCCGGCTCACCCGCACCCGCTCTCCGGAGGGCCCGACCGGGCGCAGGGCCGCCAGCGGGGACACCCGGGTGGCCCGCACCGCCGGCCACAGGCTGGCCAGAACGGTCACGAGCAGCCCGACGAGCAGGGGCGCACCGAGCACCACGGGCGTCACGGCGAGCCCCTCCGGCAGCGGCAGCCCCAGGTCCAGGCGCCGGCCCAGGGCCAGCAGGCCGAGAGCCGTGAGCAGGCCCGCACCGAGCCCCACGACGGAGGCGACCAGCCCGAGGACCACGGCCTCCAGGATGACCAGGGACCGCACCTGGTGGGTCGTCGCGCCGACGGCACGCAGCAGCGCCAGCTCGGAGGTGCGCTGGGCCAGGGTGATGGTGAAGGTGTTGGCGATGACGATCGCCGCCGTGAGCAGCGCGACCGCACCGAAGCCCAGCAGGACGGCCCCGATGACGTCGGTCCCGCCGGTCATCATCGCCACCCGCTCGGCCGCCGCCTCGGTGCCGGTGCGGAGCTCGGCGCCGGGCACCGCGGCCAGCAGCGCCTCCCGTGCCGCGGTCTCGTCCGCGCCGTCGACCAGGTCCACCATCACCGAACCGTAGGACAGCTGCGGGTCCACCTGCCGCAGCGTGGCGTCGTCGGCCGCGAAGGCCGGTCCGTAGGACAGCGCCGGGCTGATGTCGCCGAAGTCGGCCACCCCGACGACGTCGAGGGACACCCCGCCCAGGTCGACCTGCTCGCCGACCGCCACCTCCTCGGCGAGGGCCGGGTTGACGGCGATCTCCCCGGGCGCGGCGGGCATCCGGCCCTCCAGCAGGGTGGTGCCCGAGACCGGGACCGGTGCCCCGATGAGCCAGGTCTGCGCGGTGAGCTCGGCGCTGACGGCGGTCTCGCCCCGCAGGGAGGCGACGTCCGCCACGGCGAGGGCGGCGTCGTAGCCCTGCGTCGAGATGCCCTCGCCGTCGACGGTGAGGACGAGGTCGGCGTCCCGCACGCCGGCGGCGACCGCGTCCTCCATACCCCGTTGGGCGGTGGTGAGCAGGGCCAGGCTGGCGGCGAGGAAGGCGACGCCCAGGACGATGGCGACCGCGGCCGAGAGCAGCCGGCGCCCGCGCGAGGCCAGGCCGGCGGTCCGCCAGGTGCCCATCAGGCCCTCCCGAGGTCGCGCACGGCGGCGAGCACGGCGTCGACCTCAGGGTCGAGGATCTCCCCGGCGACCTGCCCGTCGGCGAGGAGGATGACGCGGTCCGCGATCGCCGCGGCGTTGGCGTCGTGGGTGACCATGACGACGGTCTGGCCCCACTCGTCCACCGAGCGGCGCAGCAGGGTCAGCACCTCCACCCCGGTCGTGGAGTCCAGCGCACCCGTCGGCTCGTCGGCGAAGATCACCTCGGGCCGGGTGACGAGGGCGCGGGCCAGGGCGACGCGCTGCTGCTGCCCCCCGGACAGCTCACCGGGGCGGTGGCCCAGCCGGTCGGCCAGGCCCAGCCCCTCGACGACCAGCTGCTCCCAGTCAGGGTCCGCGGCGCGACCGGCGAGGTCCAGCGGCAGCCGGATGTTCTGGCGGGCGGTCAGGGTGGGCAGCAGGTTGAACGCCTGGAAGACGAAGCCGACCGAGCGGCGGCGCACCCGGGTCAGCTGGCGGTCCGACAGCGAGGTGAGCTCGGTGTCGCCGAGGAAGACGCGTCCGGAGGTGGGAGTGTCCAGCCCGGCGAGCAGGTGCATGAGGGTGGACTTGCCGGACCCGCTCGGGCCCATGATGGCCGTGAAGCGGCCGGTCTCGATCCCCACCGAGATCTCCCGCAGGGCGTGGACGGCCGTCTCCCCCCGGCCGTAGGTCTTGGTCAGGTCGAGGGCGCTCGCGGCGAGCGAGGCGGTGGCTCGGGCGGTGTCGCGCCCTGAGGTCGTTGTTGTCATGCCGGCGACGGTAGGCGGGGTCGGCCGCCGGGGGCATCAGCCGACGGGCGGGAGCTGCGGGCTCCCGGTCAGACCCGGGTATGACGTCCGCCGTCGGCAGGCTCCGTCGCCGGGGGTGGGTCGGTCGACGGGGCGGGTCGGTCGACGGGGGTCAGTCGGCGGCGGGGGTGCGCGTCGTGAGCTTGAGCCCGGCCGCGCACGCGATGATCCCGAGCAGGAAGAGCGCCTTGAGCGGGGTCAGCACCTCGGTGCCGGTGACCACCGCCCAGAGCACGGTGAGGACGGCGCCCAGCCCGGTCCAGACGGCATACGCCGTGCCGATGGGGATCGAGCGCATCGCCTGCGCCAGCCCGACCAGGCTGAGGACGCAGAACACGAGGAAGACGACGGTGGGGACGGGGCGGGTGAGGCCGTCGGAGAACCCCAGCGCGGTCGCCCAGACCGCCTCGAGCACCGCGCTGCCGAGCAGGATCGCCCACGCCACCTCAGGACACCACCTTGAGGCCGACCACGCAGCCGACGATCCCGAGGAGGAGCAGCACGCGCACGAGGGTGGCCGGCTCGGTGCCGCGCGCCATCGCCCAGGCGACGGTGAGCGATGCGCCGGTAGCGGTCCACACGGCATACGCCGTGCCGGTCGGGATCGTCTGCATGGCGACGGCCAGGCCCCACATGCTGAGCACGGAGGCGACGACGAAGACGAGGGTGGGCAGCGGGCGGCGCAGTCCGCGGGAGGCGCCGAGCGCGGTGGCCCACACGGCCTCCAGGACGCCCGAGGCGAGCAGGATGGCCCAGTCCATGGGGATGGCTCCTTGACGAGGTGGTCGGCAGGGGTGGCCAGTCTTGTCCTCACCGGGTACTGAACCGTCGTCCGGGGCGTCGGGGCGCCGGTCCCCAGGGTAGCAACGCGGCAGGAACGCGCGTCCGGTCTGTCAGGAACTCGCGTCCGGTCTGTCACGAACTCGCGTCCGGTCTGTCAGGAACTCGCGTCCGGTCTGTCAGGAACTCGCGTCCGGTCTGTCACGAACGCGCGTCCGGTCTGTCAGGAACCCGCGTCCGGTCCTCCTTCGGGGCGGCCGGCGAGGCCCGTCTCGTAGGCGGTGATGACCATGTGGACGCGGTCGCGCAGGCCGAGCTTGCTCAGGACGCGCCCGATGTGGGTCTTGACCGTGGCCTCGGCGAGGAAGAGCTCGGCGGCGATCTCGCCGTTGGTCAGCCCCCGGCCGACCGCCTCCAGGACCTCGCGCTCGCGCTCGGTGAGCGGACCCAGCCGCGCCGCGGCCAGCCGACGCCGGGCGACGGCCGCGCTCTCCGCCCCGGCCTCGGGCAGCTCGGGCACGAAGCGCTCGAGCATCCGCCGGGTCGTGGAGGGCGCCATCGCCGCGTCGCCCGCGTGCACGGCGCGGATCGCCGAGAGCAGCTCGGCGGGGCCGGCGTCCTTGAGCAGGAATCCCGAGGCGCCGGCCTTGAGGGCGGCGAAGACGTACTCGTCCAGGTCGAAGGTCGTCAGCACCAGCACCTTCGCGGGCGACCCTGCGGCCTGCAGGCGACGGGTGGTCTCGACCCCGTCCAGCCGCGGCATGCGGATGTCCATGAGCACCACGTCGGGCCGGGTGGCCTCGATCGCGGCGAGGGCGGCGAGCCCGTCCCCCGCCTCCCCCAGGACGGTCATGTCCGGCTGGGCGTCCAGCACCATCCGGAAGCCGGCCCGCACGAGCTCCTGGTCGTCGACGAGGAAGAGGCGGACGGGCCGGTCGTCGGGGTGGGTGGTCACGGCTGGGCTCCTTGCGTCCGGTCGGTCGAGGGTATGCCGTCCCCGGCCGGGGGAGGGCGGTCCCCCGGCACGGTGTCCGGACCCAGCACCGGGATCGTCGCCACGACCTCCCAGCCCTCCCGGGGCCGGGGGCCGGCCTGCACGTGCCCGCCGAGCACCTCGACCCGCTCGGCCATCCCGAGGATGCCGTTGCCCTCCCCGTCGGAGTCCGGGGACAGCCCCTGCCCGTCGTCGGTGACCCGGACCAGGAGCACGGCCGGGGTGCGCAGGACGTCGACGTCGACCTGCGCCTTCGGGCCCGCGTGCTTGAGCGCGTTGGTGAGCGCCTCCTGCACGACCCGGTAGGCGGCGAGGTCGACCTCGGAGGGCAGGTCGTCGGTGCGGCCCCGCACGGCCAGGTGGACCGGCAGGCCCGACTCGCGGACGCCGTCGACGAGCTCCTCCAGGTGGGCCAGGCCGCGCAGGGGCGCGTACTCGGCCCCGGCCCCCTCCTCGCGCAGCACCCCCACCAGCTTGCGGGTCTCGGCGAGCGAGGACCGGGCCGTCTGGGCCAGGGTCTCGAGCGTGGAGGCCGCGTGCTCCAGGGCCGCCCGGTCCGGCCCGATCGCCGGGGGCCGGTCCAGGGCCGCCCGGGCGGCGTAGAGCGCACCGTCGGCCTGGACCACCACCACCGCGAGGCTGTGCGCCACCACGTCGTGCATCTCCCGGGCGATGGAGGCGCGCTCGTCCTGGGCCGCCAGCCGGGTGCGCTGCGCGTGGTCGCGGGCCAGCGCCCGGTTCTGCTCCCGGAGCCGCTCGATCACGGCGTGACGCCGTCGGACCACGTCCCCCAGCACCCACGCCACCCCGACGAAGAGCCCGAGGAAGATCGCGTTGATGAGGATGCCCGCGAGGTCCCAGCGCCCGTCGTACCGCAGCCGCCAGTCCAGGCTCGCGAGCAGCGCCCCGCCCAGCGCGAGCCCGAGCACCAGCCGTGAGGTCCGGCGGTCGCCGAACGCCGCCGCGCTGTAGACGACGACCAGCACCGCGATGTTGGCCGGGTGCGGCTCGTCGGTGAGGAGGACCTGCAGCAGGCACCCGGCCGCGACGATGCCCGCCACCAGGAGGGGACGGGCCCGGCGCCAGGGCAGCGGCAGGACCTGGACCATCCCGATCAGCACCCCGAAGGGCCCCAGCGCCGCGCCGCCCACCACGCCGACGAGCACCGCCAGCCCGATGACCAGGACCTCCAGCCACCACGGGCCGGACCGCCCGGTCCGCACCGACAGCTCCTGCCAGGCCTCCCGCACCGCCTCGCGGGTCGCCCCCGCGCTCCGGATGGAGGACGGGTCGGGGGCGGGTCTGCGGTCGGGCGTCACACCGGTCGACGATAGGCGGCGGCGCCAGCGGTCGCATCCACCTGCGGGAGCGCGCGGCGGGCCTGCGTCATACCGGGGTATGACACGGCCGCCCGCAACCTTTGACACAAGTTGGACAAAGATTGGCGAAAAGGGTAGCGTCCGGGCATGATCGCCACCGCCGTAGGGACCCGTGACGCGCTCGACCAGGTGGCGACGGCGCCGACCATCCTGGACGCGGTGGACCGGTTCGACAGCGTCGCCCGGGCCGCCCGCCAGGACGGGGCGGCCTCCCAGGCGCTCCTGCGTGATGGGATCGCCGACCCGGGCGACCCCCTGGTGGCCCTGGCCGCGGTGCACGCAGCCGGCGCCGTCGGGGGCACCGTGGCCGAGGACCTCCTCGTCGACCTCCTGCGCTCCGGACCACCCCTGCTGCGGGAGCACGCCGCCTGGGCGCTGTCGGCCGGCCCGCTCCTGGAGGCCGCGCTCGACCCGTTGCGCGCGATGGCCCGGGAGGGCGACTTCGCCGGGGTGCTCGCCGGCGTCACGCTGGGGACCTGGCGCGCCACGACCCCGGACGCTCCTCCCGCACCCAGGCCGTCCCCGCGCCCGCGAACGACGTCCGGGCTCACCGTCGCCCAGCTCTACCTCCACGGCGAGATCGACGCCGAGCTGCGGCACGCAGGCCGGGGCGACACCGGCGGCATCGCCACCCTGTTGGTGCGGCTCGGCGACGCGCTGCTGCAGGAGCCGGGCGTGGGCCGCGTCCTCACCCTCTCGCGGGCCTCACGGGCGGGCGACTCCGGCCAGGTCCCGCCGGACCGGCTCGAGGAGGTCGCGGCCTCGCCCGGGCACCACTACCTCGGCATCCCCGTCCCCCGTCCGGCGCCTCCCCTGAGCCGCAGCTGGCCGCTCCTCCCGCTCGTCCGCGAGAGCCTGCGCCAGCAGCTCGCCCTGGCCGGCCCGGTCGACGTGGTCCACGTCCGTATGGCGGACGTCGGCACCTGGGCGGTCGCCCAGGTGGCTCGGGAGCTCGGCATCCCTCTGGTCCTCACGCTCGCCCCGGACCCGCACGCCCTGCTGGCCGTGCGGGAGCGGACCGGGCGGCTCACCCGGGCCACCTTCGCCGAGGCCGACCTGCAGGAGCATCTCGTCTTCCGCATCCGCCTGCTGCGGGCCCTCCGGGAGCAGGCCGAGGCCCTGGTCGTCTTCCCCCGCCCGGACCTGCAGCGGGACCTGTCCACGCTGCTGCACGTGGGGCCGGACGAGCCCATGCACGTCGTCCCCGAGGGGGTCGACCTGAAGGCCCTGGACCACGCCGACCGGCAGGTGGCCCTGGCCCTGGAGGGTGGCGAGGCCGAGCCCGGCGTGGCCGCGGCGCTCGGTGAGCTGGACGCGCTGCTGGCCGGGCTGCCCGAGGAGCGGCGGGGGCTGCCCGTGGTGCTGAGCGTCGGGCGGCTGCACGCGGTCAAGGGCATGGCGACCCTGGCGCAAGCCTGGGCCGAGCACCCCGACCTGGCCCAGCGGTGCAACCTGGTGATCGTCGGCGGCGACCTCGAGGACCCCTCCCACGAGGAGGCCGAGCAACTCGCCCGGATCGGTGAGGCCGTGGACCGGGCGCAGGGTCCCGGGCAGGGTGTGCTCCTGGCCGGCAACCGGCCCAACTCGACGGTCGCTGCGTGGCTCTCGGCCGTCCGGCGGGGCCGGCCCGGGCTCAGCGCCGCCGGTGGCGTCTACGCGTGCGCGAGCCTCAAGGAGGAGTTCGGCATCGCGCTGTGCGAGGCCCTGGGGTCCGGGCTGGTCGTCGTCGCGCCGGGGCACGGTGGCCCGCCCACCTACGTGGAGGACGGCCGCACCGGGGTCCTGGTGGACACTTCGGACCCCGGTCTGCTGGGGGAGGCGGTCGCAGAGGCCCTGAGGCTCGCGGCGTCCGACGACGCCGACGAGCGTGCCGCGCACGCACGGCAGGTCGTCCTCGACCGGTTCAGCATCCGCACCATGGCCGCCGCCCTGGCGGACGTCTACCGGGGGGTGGCCGGGTGACCCTCCTCGTGGTCTCCCCCGACTACGCCTCCCACCTCTATCCCCTGGCGACGCTGGCGACGGCGTGGCGCGACGCCGGGGAGCGGGTGGTCGTGGCCACCGGACCGGCCACCGACGCGCTCGTGCGCGGGTTCGGGATGGAGCGCGTGGACCTGCGTCTCGGGCGAGGCTCCAACCCCGGTGTGATCCGTCCCGAGGACCAGCCGCGCGGCGAGGACGACGCCCTGCGCGGCTTCTTCGCGGCCACCCGCCAGGGGGCCGTGCAGACCCTCGAGTTCCAGGCGCGAGCGCGGCTGGACGACCTGCTCTGGGACCCGCTGACGACCGCCCGGCGGGTGCAGGAGGTCGTCGACCGGGTGCGCCCCGACCAGGTGATCGTCGACCACCTGGCCTTCAGCGCCCGGCTGGCTCTCACCGCGGCGGGCGTGCCGCACGCCGACGTCGTGCTGGGCCACCCCTCGGCCCTGGTGGTGGGGGACGAGGTCTACGGCCTGCCGCCCGCCTGGCCGCAGCGGCTGCGACCGCCCCAGGAGCGGCTGGACTCCCTGCGCGCCCTGTGCGAGCAGGTCCGCGACCGCTTCACCAGCGACTGGAACACCGCGCTGGCGACCCTCGACCCGGGTGCTGTCCCGAGCGCGGACGCCTTCGCCGAGACCGGTGACGTGCTGCTGCTCAACTACCCCGCGGCGCTCCACCCCCCGGCGCGCACCCGGCTGCTGGGCGCGCACGCCTTCCTCGGGTCGGCGGTGCGGGAGGAGGCGGTCGACGCGGAGGTGCAGGCGTGGTTGTCCGCCGACGACCTGCCGGTGGTCTACGTCAGCCTGGGCAGCTTCCTGTCCGTGCGCTCGGACGTGCTCGCCCGGGTCGCCGAGGCCCTGCGGGGGCTCGACGTGCGGGTGGCGATGGCCACGGGCAGCACCCCGGCCGACCAGCTCGGCCCGGTGCCGTCCAGCTGGCTGCTCCGCCCCGTGCTGCCGCAGGTGACGCTGCTGCGGCACGCGGCCCTGACCGTGACCCACGGCGGCAACAACAGCGTGACCGAGGCTCTCACCGCGGGCGTCCCGCTCCTGGTGCTGCCGTTGTCCACCGACCAGTTCGCCGGGGCCGCCGCCCTGGAGACGACCGGCGTCGGGGCGGCGCTCGACCCCAACGACGCCTCCCCCGAGGAGTTGCGCGCCGCCGCCCGGCAGCTGCTCGCCTTGCCGTCCGGGCCGGTGGCCCTGCTGGCCGGGCTCGCGGACGACCTGCGGCGCGAGCCGGGTCCGCAGCGCGCCCGGGCCGCCCTGGTCGGCCCCGGGGCGCTCTGAGGCGCTCCTCCTCACTCCTCGCTCTACCCCCCGCTACCCCCTCCCGCGCCTACCCCCGCCTACCCGCGCCTACCCCCGCCTACCCGCGCCCTCCTGCCCGTCGGCGGTCTCCTCCCCCGCTCCCTCGAGGTCGGGCGGGTCGGCGTGACCGGGCACGAGGGAGACCACCTCGCCGTAGCGCGGCACCACGGCCGTCCAGTCCAGCTCGTCCTCCACCCGGGTCGCGAAGTGCTCGGCGGCGGTCGGCTCGCCGTGCACGACGTAGACGGTCTCGGGCGCGGGCTCCAGGGCGCGCAGCCAGTCCAGCAGGTCCGAGGCGTCCCCGTGGACCGAGAACTCCCCGCTGCGCACGATCTCGGCGCGCACCCGCACGTGGTGCCCGTTGATCTTCACGTGCCCGGCCCCGTCCTGGAGGGACCGGCCGCGGGTGCCCGCGGCCTGGAACCCGGTGAGCACGACGGTGTTGCGCCGGTCGGGCAGCAGCCGGGCCAGGTGGTGCAGGACGCGACCCCCCTCGGCCATCCCGGAGGACGCGACGATGACCATCGGGTCGAAGCGGCGGTTGAGCGCCCGGGACTCCTTGCTCGTCCGCGCCTCGATGAGCTCGGGGAGGTCGGTGAAGTCCTCGACGGCGACGTCCTCGCGCAGCTCGCCGAGGGAGGAGTCGCGGTAGACGTCGAGCGCCCGCAGCGCCATCGGGGAATCGACCACGACCGGCACCCGGGGGATGCGGCCCTCCCGCAGCAGCTGCACCAGCACCCGCAGCACCCCCTGCGTGCGGTCGATGGCGAAGGCCGGGATCACCACCAGGCCACCCCGCGCGACGGTGCGGGTGATCGCCTCGGCGAGGACCTGATGGGGCGGGTCGATCTCCGGGTGCTCCCGGTCGCCGTAGGTGGACTCGCACAGGACGTAGTCGGCGCCCTGAGGCGTCCCCCTCCCCTTGAGCAGGGGGTGGTCGTGCCGGCCCAGGTCGCCGGAGACGAGCACCGAGGTCTCCGGCAACTGCAGCCGCACGCTGGCCGAGCCCAGGATGTGCCCCGCCCGGGTCCAGCGGCCGACCAGACCGTCGCCCAGGTCCACGTCCTGCTCGAACTCCACGGTGCGGAAGAGGGGCAGCGCCCGCTCGACGTCGGCCACGGTGAACAGCGGCCTGGGCTCCTCGTGCTTGGACCAGCCGTGGCGCCTGGCCTGCTCGGCCTGCTCCTCCTGCAGCTTCCCCGCGTCGCGCAGCACGATCTCGGCGAGCTGCCGGGTGCCCTCCGTCATCCAGATCGGCCCGGCGTACCCCTCCCGCACCAGCGCGGGGACGTAGCCGACGTGGTCGGCATGCGCGTGGGTGATGACGACGTCGGACAGCGAGGAGGGCTCCACCGGGAACGGCTCCCAGTTCTTCAGCCGCCACCGCTTCTCGCCCTGGAACATGCCGGCGTCGATCAGGACCCTGCGGGCACCCCCGACGGTGAGGAGGAACTTCGACCCGGTCACGGTGCCGCTCGCACCGAGGAAGGTCAGGGTCACGGCGCGTCCGCTCATGACCCGACCCTGCCAGAACCGGCCGACCCCCGCCAGGGCCCGACGGCGGCATACCCGAGGGCCCTCTCAGACCTCCAGCGCGCGGACCAGCGGGACCCCCACCCGGTAGGGGATGTGCAGCCAGCTGGGGGCGTCGACGACGGCCAGGTCGGCCCGCAGCCCGACGGCCACCCGACCGACGTCGGTGCGCCGCAGCGCCCGGGCACCCCCCGCCGTGGCCGCCCGCAACGCCTCGGCCGGCGTCATCCCCATCTCGCGCACGGCCAGCGCGATCATGAGCGGCATCGAGGAGGAGTAGCAGGTCCCCGGGTTGCAGTCGGTCGCGATCGCCACCGACACCCCGGCGTCGAGCAGCTGGCGGGCGTCGGGATAGGGCTGCCGGGTGGAGAACTCCACGCCCGGCAGCAGCGTCGCCACCGTCCCGCTGCCGGCGAGCGCCTCGACGTCGGCGTCGGTGAGGAAGGTGCAGTGGTCCACGCTCGCCGCCCCCAGCTCCACGGCCAGCTGGACGCCCGGCCCGTGCCCGAGCTGGTTGCCGTGGACGCGCAGCCCGAGCCCGGCGTCCCGCCCGGCCTCCAGGACACGGCGGGACTCCTCGCCGTCGAAGGCGTGGGGGCTGGCCGGCTCGCAGAAGACGTCCACCCACCGCGCGTGGGGCGCGCAGGCGGCGAGCATCTCCCCGCACACCAGGTCGAGGTATGCGGCCCGCCCACCCTCGTCGCGACGGTCCGGCGGGACGACGTGGGCCCCGAGGAAGGTGGTCTCGGAGGTCACCTCGCGGGCGAGGCGCAGGGCGCGCGCCTCCTCCTCCACCGACAGCCCGTAGCCGGACTTGATCTCCACGGTCGTCGTCCCCTGGGCCCGCATCTCCCCCACGCGCCGCTGCACGAGCTCGCGCAGCCGGAGGTCGGAGGCCTCCCGGGTCGCCGCGACGGTGACCGCGATGCCGCCGCCGTCGTAGGCCTGCCCCGTCATCCGGGCGGCGAACTCCGCGGACCGGTCCCCGTCGAAGACGAGGTGGCTGTGGCTGTCGACGAAGCCCGGCACCACGGCCCGGCCCTCGAGGTCGATCGACCAGTCGGCGGCCGGGGCGCGGTCGGCCGGACCGACCCACTCGACGACGGGGGCGCTGTCCTCCCCGCCGCCGCCGAGGACGAGCGCGGCGTCGCGCAGCACCCCCAGCCCCTCGTGCAGCGGCTCCTCGACGGCGCCGTCGACGGCCGGGTCGCCGGTGACGAGCTCCCCGATGCCGGTGATGAGCATGCTCACGTGCGGTCCTTCCTTCCGGTGCCCGGGTCCTCCCACAGCGGGGCGATCGCCTCCGCCAGCAGCTGTCCCACGTCGCCGAGCCGGTGCCGGCCGTCGGAGACGACGACCGACCCGTCGACCACGACGGTGTGCACGTCCGCGGCGGTCGCACACAGGAGGATCTGGGCCGGGTCCGACCCGGCGGTGCGCACGGTGTCGTCCAGCACGGCGACGAGGTCGGCCCGCGCGCCGACCTCGAGCCGGCCGGCGTCCGGCCAGCCGATCGACGCGTGCGCCGTGGCGGCGGCCAGGAGCGCGGCCGGGTCGAACCGGCCCCGCTCCAGGCTCGCCAGTCGCTCGTGCATCTCCAGCGCCCGGGCCTCCTCGAGCAGGTCGACGACCGCGTGCTGGTCGGACCCGAGCGAGAGCCGGACCCCGGCCTCGCGCAGGGCGGTCGCCGGGCCGATGCCGTCGGCGAGGTCCCGCTCGGTCGTGGGGCAGAAGCACGCCCACGACCCGGCGGCGCCCAGCGCGGCGATGTCACCGCCGGTCAGGTGGGTGGCGTGGACCGCGGTCAGGTCCGGGCCGAGCACCCCCTCCGCGGCCAGGAGCGCCGTGGGCGTGAGCCCGTGGGCCTGCAGGCAGGCGTCGTTCTCGGCGGGCTGCTCCGACAGATGGACGTGCAGCGGGCGACCGTGCTCCTGCGCCCAACGGGCCACGACGCCCAGCTGGTCGCGCGGCACGGCCCGCACCGAGTGGATGGCCGCGCCGACCCGCAGGTGGGCGGGGCCGCCGTCGGTGGCGTCGCGCAGGTCGTCCACCCGCAGCGCCCAGGCCGACGCGTCCCCGTCGCCGAAGCGCAGCTGGGTCCCCTCCAGCGGGGCGTACCCGTCCCGGGTGAGCCCCCCGGCGAGGTAGCAGGAGTCGAGCAGGGTGAGCCGGATCCCGGCCTCGGCCGCGGCCCGGACCAGGGCGTGCCCCATCCGATTGGGGTCCATGTAGCGCGCCCCGCCCGGCCCGTGGTGCAGGTAGTGGAACTCCCCCACGGCCGTCACCCCGGCGAGCGCCATCTCGGCGTAGGTCGCCCGGGCCAGCTCGAGGTAGCGGCGCGGGTCCAGCCGGTCGGCGACGGCATACATCCGCTCCCGCCAGGTCCAGAAGGTGCCGCCCCCGTCGTGGGTGCGTCCGCGCAGGGCGCGGTGGAAGGCGTGGCTGTGCGCGTCGGCGAGGCCGGGGAGCACGACGCCGGGGAGCCGGTGGTCGCCGGGCCGGGCCGGCGCGTCGGTCTCGACCGCGGTGAACCTCCCGCCGTCGACGGTGAGCCGGACGTCGCGCGCGAGGCCGGTCGGGAGGTGGGCGGCGGCGGCGTGCCAGGTCTGCCCGGTCACCGGGCCTCCCCGCCCGCCAGGTCGGCGACGCAGGCGGCGAGGGCCGCCACCCCCGCGTGGCAGTCCGCGGCCTCGGCGTGCTCCGCGGGGCTGTGGGACACCCCGGTCGGGTTGCGGACGAAGAGCATCGCGGTGGGCAGGCCCGCGGTCGCGAGGATGCCGGCGTCATGGCCGGCCCCGGTCCCGAGCACGGGCACGCTCACCGGGTGCCCGGCGTCGCCGGCCCGCTCCAGCACGCCGCGCAGGCGGGCGGCCAGGTCGGCGTCGAAGCGGGTGGTCGGCGTCCAGCTCTCCCGGGTCACGGACCCTCCCAGCTCGCCGGCCCGGGCGTCCAGGTCCTCGACGAGGGCGAGCACCTGGTCCTCGTCGGCGCCCCGGGCGTCGAGCCAGCCGGTGACGTGGCTGGGTATGGCGTTCACCCCGCCGGGGGTGACGTGCACCTTCCCCACCGTCGCCACGCAGCCCCGCTGCGTGGCGAGGTGGCGGGCGCCCAGCACGAGATCGGCATACCCGAGCATCGCGTCGCGGCGGTCCTCCAGCCGGGTGGTCCCGGCGTGGTTGGCCTCGCCGGGGAAGTCGAAGCGCCAGCGGCCGTGCGGCCAGATGTCGGAGGCGACGGCCACCGGGGTGCCGAGGTCGACCAGCGCCCTCCCCTGCTCCACGTGCAGCTCGACGAAGCAGCCCACCCGGGCCAGCGTCTCCGGGTCGGGCCCGAAGGCCCCCGGGTCGCGGCCCGCCGATCGCAGGGCCTGCGCCATGCTCACCCCGTCGGCGTCGGTGAGAGCGAGCGCCCGGTCCACGGCGAGCTGGCCGGTGAGCACGCGCGAGCCCGCGCAGGCGATGCCGAACCGGGCGCCCTCCTCGTCTGCGAAGTTGGCCACCGCGAGGGGCACCGTCGGCTCGTAGCCGTCGCCGCGCAGCGCGTCCAGGGCGGCGAAGGACGACACCACCCCCAACGGTCCGTCGAAGGCCCCGCCGTCGGGCACCGAGTCCAGATGCGACCCGATCACGACGCCCTTGCGCCCGGCGCGGGCGGCGTCGTCGACGCTGCCGGGGCCGTCCCACCACCACGCCCACTGGTTGCCGACCCGGTCCTCGACGAGGTCGAGACCCCGCCGGCGCGCCTCCGCCGCGAACCACTGGCGCAGCGTGGCGTCCTCGGCCGTCCAGGCGAAGCGTCGGTAGCCGCCGCTCCGGACGCGGCCGACCGGCTGCAGGTCGGCCCACATGGCGTCGAAGGCGGCCAGGGCGCCCGTGGTGCTTCCGCTCACAGGTCCGACTCTAGGAGGCAGCCCGGGGTCCCGCCCCGCCGCCCCGGACGGGTGTGTCCGGCATCCGAGATGCCTCCGGTCGCGTCAGCCGGCGGCGCTGGAGGCCCGCAGCCGGGAGGTGATGTCCGCGCACTCGAGGCAGACGTCCTCGGGCACGAGCCCGGCGCGCATGAGCCAGCCGAACAGGACGCACCCCACGCACACCCCGAGGAGGGCCTCCTGCGCCGGGAAGACGGCCATCACCACCGCGATGACGACGACCACGGTGCCGGGCCACGCCGCCCCGACCGCGAGGTCCACCAGCCAGAGCACGGACGCCGCGCTCGTCAGGACCGCGCCGATGGCGGCGGCGAACCGCTTGGGTGTGCCGGCGGTCGGGTGCGGCAGCGCGGGCACCCGCGGCCGGACCCAGCGGTTCACCGCGCGGGCGACCGGGCTGGCCTGCGGGCCCAGGGCGGCACGCAGGGTGAGGTCGACCGCCAGCAGCAGGAAGACCCACCACTGCTGGGACGCGATCATGAGCAGGACGGCGAGGAGGACCACCCCGGCGACGAGCCGGACGGTCACCTCGTCGACGACGGCGGGAGGACGCGAGCGCATCGCCACATGATGCATCATCAAACTCATGCTTATGAAATGCCCGACGTGCGCCGCCCACCCGGCGTAGCGTGCCTCCCATGAGCGAGGAGCGCGCCCTGGACGCGGTGGTGGCCAGCGGGCTGGAGCACACGGTCACCCGGCACGGCCGGGTCGGCAGCCTCGAGGAGGCCGCCCGGGCCCGCGGGGTGGAGCCGCGCGACATCGTCAAGACGCTGGTGGTGCGCCGCGGCGAGGACGACCACCTCTTCGTCCTGGTGCCGGGCGACCGGGAGATCGCCTGGCCCAAGCTGCGCGAGCTGCTCGGCGTCAACCGGCTGTCGATGCCGGACGCGGCGACCGCGCAGGAGGCGACGGGGTACGAGCGGGGGACGATCACGCCGTTCGGCTCGACGACCACCTGGCCGGTCGTCGCCGACGCCTCGCTGGCCGGCGATCCGGACCGGCTCGTCTCGCTCGGGGCCGGCGCCCACGGGGTCGCGGTGACGCTGCGCGCCGAGGCGGTGCTCGCCCATCTGGGGGCCCGGATCGCGCACGTCACGGAGCCGAGCACGCCCTGACGCCATACCCGACGTCATTCTGACGTCATAGGTGTTGACAGTGACGTCAGAATGGCGTCAGGATGGCGTCATGAACCTCGATCCCTACCTCGCCTCCGTCGGGGCCGACCTCGACCGGGCCACCGCGCTCGCGGACGAGGCGACCCGTCAGGTCGCCGCCCGCGTGACCACCGCGGTGGAGCCCGCGCTGCGGCTGGCCCTGGTCCACGCCCTCTCCGACGCGGCCGCCCTCATCACCAGCGAGCTCGGTGACGCCGCCGTCGTCGTCCGGATGGAGGGGCGCGACCCCGTCCTGTCCGTCCACCGCACCGAGATCGCCCCGCCGGCCGTCCCCGTGGCGCCGCCCCCTCCGGACGCCGAGCCCCCGCTCGACCCGGACGACGACGAGACCGCCCGGGTCACCGTCCGGCTGCCCCAGTCGCTCAAGCACCAGCTCGACGCCCTCGCCACCGAGAGCGGCTCCTCGCTCAACACCTGGATCGTGCAGGCCCTGCGCCGGGCGACCAGCACCGCCCCCGCCGGGGGCGGGTCCACCACCTCCCGCAGCTCCCGCCGCGTCACCGGCTGGGCCTGACCCCGAAGGACCACGACCATGAACCGCACCGCCACCAGCCTGACCCGTTCCTTCGCCGACGACGCCCCCATCTCCCTGGTGCTCGACAACGCCCGTGGCGACGTCACGGTCCACGCCGACGCCGACCCCGGCACCGCCACCGTCGAGCTGCGCGCCGACCGGGAGGTGGACCTGGAGGAGGTGAGAATGGGGTGCCGCGACGGGCAGGTCACCGTCGACATCCCCTCCCTCGCGGACCCCGCGCGCTCCTCCGGCTTCTCGATCAGCCTCGGCCCGCTCAAGGTCTCGACGGGCGAGACCGCCAGCGTCGACGTCGTGGTCCACGTGCCGCGGGACGCCGCCGTCGAGGTGCGCACCCGCTCGGGCGACATCACCGTCACCGGCGTCACCGGGGTCACCCGCCTCACCACGGGCAACGGGGACCTCCGGCTGCAGGAGTGCACCGAGCTGCGCGCCAGCAGCGGCGCCGGTGACGCGACCATCGGCGTCCTGACCACCGGCTCGGTCACCACGGGCAGCGGGGACGTCCGGATCGAGGAGTGCACCGGCCCCGGGGCCCTCCAGCTGCGCAGCGGCAGCGGGGACCTCGAGGTGCGCACCCGCTCGGAGGAGACCACGGCCGCCACCGGCTCGGGGGACATCGAGCTCGACCTGCGGACCGGCCGGGCCACCCTGCGGACGGGCACCGGTGACGTCGTCGTGAGGGTGCCGCGGGAGGTCCCCGTCTGGCTGGACCTCAACACCGGCCTGGGTGACGTGACCCGACGGATCGAACCGGTCGGGCCGCCGGCCCAGGGTCAGGAGCACCTGTCGGTCAGCGTGCGCAGCGGCACCGGCGACATCCTCATCACTCACTGACCGACCCGCCCCACCCGGGCCCGACCTCCCGCCAGGCCGTCACCCGTCACCCCGTCATCCAGCCATCCCGTCATGCCGTCATGCCGTCATCCACCCCGACCGACCACCTCCGAAGGAGACATCATGAATTCCCTCATGGACCAGCTGCTCGGACGCAGCATCGCCCAGGAACGCGAGCGCGCACGCGAGCTCGAGCTCCGCGCCCGCACCCGCCCCCACGCGTCAGGGCCTGCGGCCGCCCGTTCCCGCTGGCTCGGTACCCTGCTGCGCTGGCGTCACGCGGCGGGGCGGCTGACGTCCGGGAGGATCGCCGCCACCCAGGCACCGACCAGCCCCAGCACGGCGAGGAAGCCCAGCGCCACCCCGGCCCCCAGGAGGGCCAGCGCGCTGGAGACCGCTCCCACCACCAGCAGGAGCACGCCGATGGCGGTGTTGGAGACCGCCACGTAGGTCGTGCGCCTGTCCTCCCCCGCCATGTCGACCACGTAGGTCTTGCGCGCGACCCGCACCCCGGTGTGGGCCAGGGCCAGGAGCAGGTAGGTCACGGGGTAGAGCCACCAGGCGCCCCGGGTGGCCGGCAGCAGGTGCAGCGCCAGGAACACCGCGACCAGCAGGCTCGCCGCGAGCGCCGAACGGGTCATCAGGGCCTGCGAGGACCGGTCCGCGAGCCGGCCGAACCACCGACCACCCACGAGACCCGCCACCCCCTGGGCGATGACGAACGGGCCCAGCCCCGCCAGACCACCCCCACCCTCCTGCGCGGCCAGCGAGACCACGAAGGGTGGCGACAGGGCGGAGACCAGCAGCAGCCCACGGGCCCAGACGAACCGGCGGAAGGGCGCGTCCTCCCGGAGCAGCCGCCACGACGCGGAGACCCACCCCTCCTGGTCGGCGGCCGCGACCGGTTCGCCGGCGGGCTCGCGCACCGCGGCGAAGACGAGCAGCGCCAGCACCCAGGCCAGGGCCGCGGCGCCCAGCAGGGCGGCGAGCACCCCGACCCCCACCTCGTCCCCGCCCACGAGGCGCAGCGCGAGCCCGAGGGTGATCGCCACCGCTCCGGACAGCACCGTGGACAGCCCGTTGATCTGACCGCGCTCGCCCTTGGGCACGGTGCGTCCCAGGACGTCCTTGCCGGCCAGCGAGTTCAGCGACCGGGACAGCGAGAAGACCGCCAGCAGGGCGACGACCGCGACCCCCGCGGCCCAGCCGGTGAGCGTGGCGACGGCGAGCGCCATACCCGCCGTGGCAAGCGCCTGACCGGCAGCACCGACCAGCCAGAAGGAGCGCCGGTGGGCCGAGCGCTGCAGCACCGGTGACATCGCCGCCTGCGGGAGCATCGAGCCGGACTCGCGCACCGGCACGAGCAGCCCGAGCACCGCCGCGGGGGCGCCCACCGCGGTGAGCGCCCACGGCAGCACGGTCTTGGCGTTGACGACCTGGTCCCCGGTGGCCTGCAGGGTGTTGGCGGCGATCTGCAGCAGCCCGTTGCGCCCCGTCCTCGCCTGCTGGTCGACGTCCTGGTCGGAGCGGTCGGCACGCACGAGCGACTGGTAGAGCCGGGCTGCGGGGGTCACCCCGTCATCGTGCCGCAGCGGCGGGGCGCCACGCAGGTCAGGCACCCCTACCTCCGGCCCGGGCACGGACCCCCGACGCCAGCAGCACACCCCCGATGACCAGCGCTCCCCCGAGCAGCTGGACCAGGGTCGGCGGGCGGCCCAGGAGGGCGGCGATGGCCAGCGTGAAGACGGTCACGAGGTTCATCGACACGCCGGCGACCGTCGGGCTCACCCTGGCCACGGCGAGGTTCCAGCACACGTAGGACCCGATGGAGGGTCCGAGCGCGATGTAGAGCACCGACCACCAGCTGGCGGCGTCCGGCGGGGCGGTGAGACCCGCGGCCAGGGTCACCGGGGTGAGGACGAGCGTGGTCAGCAGGACCTGCACCGCGGTCGAGGCCAGCGGCGGCACGCCCAGCCGGCGGCCGAGCAGCGTGTAGGCCGTCCAGGCCACGACGGCTCCCAGCATGAGCAGGTCGCCCAGGTTGAAGCTCAGCGTCAGCAGCCGCTCGACGCTCCCGCCCGTCAGCACCAGCAGGACACCGACCAGCCCCAGACCCAGGCCGGTCCACGTGCGCCAGTGCGCAGCCGCCTGACCGAGCAGGACCGCGGCGACCACGATGAGCGCCGGGTTGGCGGCGTTGATGATCGACGCGCTGGCGGCGCTCGTGTGCTCCAGCGCCGCGTAGAGCAGCAGCGGGTAGCCCACCACCCCGATGGCGCCGTAGAGCAGCAGCGGCCGCCAGTGCCGGGCCACCGCGCGCCAGTCCGGCCGCTCCAGCACCTGCGCCAGCACCACGAGCGGCACGGCCGCGAGCACCCACCGCCACCAGGTCAGGGACAGCGGGTCGACCGCCGCGACCACCAGCTCCCCCACCAGGTAGTTGCCGGCCCAGAGCAGCGTCGCGACGACGAGCAGGGCGACGGCGGGCATACGCGGAGGGTATGCGGTGCGGTGCGGGCAGGAGCGCGCGCGACGGTCCTCCCGGGCCGTCGGGTCAGGCCCGGGCGTCGGGTCCGCCCGTGGCGTCGGGTCCGCCCGGGTCGTCGCCCTCGCGCATCGGCACCCGCACCCCGCGCTCCTGCGCGACCTGCTCGGCCTCGGCATACCCGGCGTCGACGTGGCGGATGACCCCCATGCCCGGGTCGTTGGTGAGCACGCGCTCCAGCTTGCGGCGGGCCAGGTCGGTGCCGTCGGCGACCGACACCTGACCGGCGTGCATCGAACGGCCGATGCCCACGCCGCCGCCGTGGTGCAGGGAGACCCAGGACGCGCCGGAGGCGGTGTTGAGCAGGGCGTTGAGCAAGGGCCAGTCGGCGATCGCGTCCGACCCGTCGATCATGCCCTCGGTCTCGCGGTAGGGGCTCGCGACCGACCCGGCGTCGAGGTGGTCGCGGCCGATGACCAGCGGGGCGGACACCTCGCCGGAAGCCACCATCTCGTTGAAACGGAGCCCGGCCTTGTCGCGCTCGCCGTAGCCGAGCCAGCAGATCCGCGCCGGGAGGCCCTCGAAGGCGACCCGCTCGCGCGCCCCGCGGATCCACTTCTGCAGATGGTCATTCTCGGGGAAGAGGTCCATCACGGCCCGGTCGGTGGCGTGGATGTCCTTCTCGTCGCCGGAGAGCGCCGCCCAGCGGAAGGGGCCCTTGCCCTCGCAGAAGAGGGGCCGGATGTAGGCCGGGACGAAGCCGGGGAAGTCGAAGGCCCGGTCGAAGCCGCCCTTGCGGGCCTCGTCGCGGATGCTGTTGCCGTAGTCGAAGACCTCGGCCCCGGCGTCGAGGAAGCCCACCATCGCCTCGACGTGGCGGGCCATCGAGGCCTCCGCGCGGTCGGTGAACTCCTCCGGCTTCTTCTCCGCATACTCCTGCCAGTCGGCCAGGTCGATCCCCTCGGGTAGGTAGGAGAGCGGGTCGTGGGCGGAGGTCTGGTCGGTGACGACGTCGATCTCCACCCCGCGGCGCAACAGCTCGGGGAAGACCTCGGCGGCGTTGCCGACCACACCGACCGAGACGGCCTCCTGCGAGGCCTTGGCCGCGAGCACGCGCTCGACGGCGGCGTCGAGGTCGTCGGCGATCTCGTCGAGGTAGCGGCTCCTGACCCGCCGTCGCATCCGGGCCTCGTCGACGTCCACGATGAGGCAGGTCCCGCCGTTGAGGGTGACCGCCAGCGGCTGGGCCCCGCCCATGCCGCCGCAGCCCCCGGTGAGGGTGAGGGTGCCCGCCAGGGTGCCGCCGAAGCGCTTGGCCGCGACGGCGGCGAAGGTCTCGTAGGTGCCCTGCAGGATGCCCTGGGTGCCGATGTAGATCCAGGACCCGGCGGTCATCTGGCCGTACATCGTCAGGCCGAGGTGTTCCAGCCGTCGGAACTCAGGCCAGTTCGCCCAGTCGGGCACGAGGTTGGAGTTGGCGATGAGCACCCGCGGCGCCCACTCGTGGGTCTGGAAGACGCCGACGGGCCGCCCGGACTGGACGAGCATCGTCTCGTCCTCGCGCAGGTCGGTGAGGGTGCGGACCATGGCGTCGAAGCTGCGCCAGTCGCGCGCGGCCCGGCCGGTGCCGCCGTAGACGACCAGGTCGTCGGGACGCTCGGCCACCTCGGGGTCGAGGTTGTTCATGAGCATCCGCAGGGGGGCCTCCGTGGCCCAGCTGCGCGCGGTCAGCGTGCTGCCGCGCGGTGCGCGGACGGGTCGTGCGCCTTCCATGGCGTCTCCTTCGAGGTCGACCGGACGTGCGTTCCTGACAGACCGGACGTGGGTTCGTGACAGTCCGGACGTGCGTTCCTGACAGACCGGACGTGCGTTCCTGACAGACCGGACGTGGGTTCGTGACAGTCCCCCGTCATCTGACCGCCTTTCCACCACCCCCGCCAAGACCTGCAGCGCGGGAGATGTCTCGGATGCCAGACGCCTCGGTATGCGGTCCGCCGCCCTCACCCTCGCCCCGCCCCGCTCTCGCCCTCACCCTCGCCCCGCCCTCGCCCTCGCCCCGCCCTCGCCCTCGCCCTCGCCCTCATCGTGACGCGTTGTGGTCGCGATCACGACCACAAGGCGTCACCATCACGCAGCTGCTCGACACCCGACTCGACAGGTCCGCAGGCTGCCGGTCCAGCCCCGGCTCCGCAGCACCAGCGACAGCTCGTGGGCCACGGCACAGGGGGAGGTGTCGATCTCCAGCGGTGTCACCCGGAGGGTCACCTCGCCTCGCGCCGCGGCCCGACGGTCGCGCTGCCGGTCGAGGTGGAAGCGCTCACCGGCGTGCCAGAGGCGGCCGTCGATCTCGACGTTGACGCCGTGGCGACGGTTCTTGAGGTCGGTACGCGACCCGTCCTGCTCCTCCACCTGCCGCTCGAAGGCCGGCAGGCGGTGCGGGGCCCTCACGCGCGTCTCGAAGGTGACCTCGGGCAGGCTCTCCGCGCCCGCCCCCACCTCGTCCAACGCGAGGCCCAACGCGCGACGGTGCTGGTGCCTGGCCCGACCTTCGAGCTCCCGACGGAGCACCCCGGCGTCCAGCGCCCGCTCCTGGCAGGCCCGCGCCATGAGGGCGACGGCGTCGGCCACCGAGCACCCTGGCCGGTCAGCCATGTCGAGCACGGTAGTCGCCAGGCGTGACACGGGCAGGCCGTCGACCACCGCACGGTCGGACAGTCCGCGGCGGACGACCAGCACGCCGTCGGCCGGTCGCGGGTGGCGCTGCCTCGGCACGCCGACGGTGATGACGGCCGGGGCGGGCCCCAGCCGCCACAGGTGGGCAGGCCGCGCCGAGGACCAGCACGCTCCCGGGCCCGCACCGGAGCAGGGCGGCCCAGGCCCGCGCGGGCCAGTCGACCCGCCCGCTGCTCGTGAGGTACACCCCCCGGTGGATCGACTGCCACCTCCCCGCGCTCAGCCGCCAGCGCACCTCCGCAGGCGTCAGGCCGGCAGCCAGCGCCTGTTGCCGGCTCACGACCCCCTGCTGACGCCGGGCGAGACGTTCCAGCTCCATGGGTTTGATGCTGCCGCGCCGAGGCTTGCTGGCACCGCGCTTGTCCACAGGCTCGGTGCCTGGGCGACCATCGGGATGGGCAGAAGGTCGGCGGGGGGAAGGTGCGCGGATCGTGCGGATCGTGCGGATCGTGCGGGCACGTGCGGGCACGTGCGGACACGTGCGGACACGTGCGGATAGTGACCGCTTTGTGTCGTGATCACGACCACAACTCGTCACGATCTACCGGACTCGCCGGGAGGGGCACCCGGAACGCCGCTCGGGCACCCGGCGCCCTGCGTGTCCCGGCCCCCGCGCCCGCCACCCCTACAGCAGCGGGCCGGCAGCACTCTCCGCGGCGGTGCGCACGCGGCCGTCGAGGACGAGGTCGACCGTGGTCTCGATCTCGGGCGAGAGGTAGCGGTCGGGCCCGGGGCCCTCGACGCCGGCCCCGCGCAGCAGCGCGACGACGGCGCCCGTGGCCGGGGCTGGGGTCAGCGGTGCGCGCAGGTCGAGCGCCCGGGCCGCCGTCAGCACCTCCACGGCCAGCACCCGCGCCAGACCGTCGACCGCGCGGCGCAGCTTTCGGGCGGCGCCCCACCCCATGCTCACGTGGTCCTCCTGCATGGCCGAGGAGGGTATGGAGTCCACGCTCGCCGGTGTGGCCAGCCGCTTGAGCTCGGAGACGATCGCGGCCTGGGTGTACTGCGCGATCATGTGGCCGCTGTCGGTGCCGGGGTCGTCGGCGAGGAAGGGCGGGAGCCCGTGGCTGCGCGCCACGTCGAGAAAACGGTCGGTGCGCCGCTCCGATATGCTCGCGACGTCCGCGACCACGACGGCGAGGAAGTCCAGGACGTGGGCGACGGGGGCGCCGTGGAAGTTGCCGTTGGACTCGACCCGGCCGTCGAGGGTGACGACCGGGTTGTCGACGGCGGCGGCCAGCTCGCGGCCCGCGACCAGCGCGGCGTGGTCGCAGGTGTCCCGCGCCGAGCCGTGCACCTGCGGGGAGCAGCGCAGCGAGTAGGCGTCCTGGACGCGGGTGCAGTCGTCCGTGCGGTGCGACTCGCGGATGGGGCTGCCGGCCAGGACCGCCCGCAGGTTGCGCGCCGACGCGGCCTGCCCGGGGTGCGGCCGCAGCTCCTGCAGGTCGGCCGCGAAGACGTCGTCGGTCCCGAGCTGCCCCTCGACGCTCATCGCGGCGGCGACGTCGGCGGTGGTCAGCAGGGTCGTGAGGTCGTGGAGGGCCAGCACGAGCATGGCGAGCATGCCGTCGGTGCCGTTGATGAGGGCCAGGCCCTCCTTCTCGGCCAGCTCCACCGGGGCGATCCCGGCCCGGGCCAGCGCCTCCCCCGCGGGCAGCAGCTCCTCGGCGCACGTCGCCCAGTCCGACGCGCCCGCCGCTGCTCCGACCCGCACCGTCCCCTCGCCCATGACGGCCAGCGCGCAGTGCGCCAGCGGCGCCAGGTCCCCGGAGCACCCGAGCGACCCGTGCTCCCGCACGACCGGGGTGATGCCCGCGTTGAGCAGGGCCGCATACGCCCGGGCCGTCTCCAGCCGCACCCCGGTGCGACCGGTCGCGAGCGTCGACAGCCGCAGGAGCATGAGGCCGCGCACGACCTCGCGCTCGACCTCCGGTCCCGAGCCGGCGGCGTGGCTGCGCACCAGGCTGCGCTGCAGCTGCGCCCGCTTCTCCGGGGGGATGCTCGTCGTGGCCAGCGCCCCGAACCCGGTGGAGATCCCGTAGTGGGGACGACTGTCGCCCGCCAGCTCCTCGATGATGCGGCGCGTCGCGGAGATCCCCTCCGTCGCGGCGTCCGACAGCCGGACCGGGGCCCCGTGGCGGGCGACGGCGACGACCTCGGCGGGGCTGAGCGGACCGACGTCGACGACGACCTCGGGAGGCAGACCGGTGGCGGGGAGGCGGCTCATGGGGACGATCCCACCCTGTCCTCACCCCGACGTCACCCCCGGGAGGACGGCATCCGTCTCGCATGCCAGACACCCGGGCCGGCCCGCACCCAGCGGGGCACGACATACTCCCCCCGTGACCTCCGACAGCGACCGTCGCCTCGAGGCCTTCTGGGCCGACGCCCGCATCCGCGCCAAGCTCAACCGCATCGAGGTGTATGCCGGGCCCGGCGTCAGCGACACGGTCCCGCCCCCGGTGTGGTCCTTCGGCGACGACCCGCGCACCGCCGACGAGCTGCTCGAGCTGGTCCTCACCGGGCGCAAGACGGCGACCGCGAGCGCGCTGCGCGACTACGAGCTCGAGGCGCGGGAGCGCGGCCGGGCGGAGGGGCCGGGCGACGCCGAGGGCGACGTGCTCGTCGACACCGACCTCGACCTCGCCCTGCCGCAGCCGGGCCTGCTCAGCATCCTGCTCGACGGCGCCGGACGGCCCCGCGCCCTCGTCCGCACCACCGACGTCAGCGTCGTGCGGCTGGGGGACGTGCCCGCGGAGCACGCCCGGCGCGAGGGCGAGGGCGACGGCTCGCTCGAGCACTGGCGGCAGGTGCACCGGGAGTTCTTCGAGCGCAGCGAGCGGCTGGAGGAGCCGGTCGACGACGACACGATGGTGGTGCTGGAGCGCTTCGAGGTACTGGTGCCCGCCGAGGCCCGCCGCGCCGCCCGACGCCACGGGATCGGCTGACGGCTCCCGACCCGGCCAGGGCGTAAGGTAGGAGGTCGGGCAACGGAGCCTGCCCGACGCGGCCCCCTGCCGACTGCGCCGGGGCTGCACCACGACCCATCGATCGACACCGCGTCGACCGTCCCAGCGAGGCCTTTCTGTGACCGACACCTTCGACACGTTCAAGCCCTACGTCTCCGACGAGAACCCGTCCTGCGACGCCAACCGCCGCGGTCCCAGCTTTCCGGCCAGCCACGACCTGGCTGTCGGCCCGGTCCAGTCGCCGCCGCCGACGGTGGACGGTTTC
The DNA here is from genome assembly GCF_004526345.1 of Ornithinimicrobium flavum. Taxonomy (NCBI): domain Bacteria; kingdom Bacillati; phylum Actinomycetota; class Actinomycetes; order Micrococcales; family Ornithinimicrobiaceae; genus Ornithinimicrobium; species Ornithinimicrobium flavum. The sequence continues at coordinate 3,447,904 of NZ_CP038213.1, forward strand.
GTCCAGGAGTTCCTCAAGGAGCTCAACTTCGGGCAGGGCGTGAAGCTGTCGCAGTCCACGATCAACGACCAGTACCTCGCGCTGGCCCGCACCGTGCGGTCCTACCTCATGGCCGCCTGGCTGGAGACCGGGCACCGGCGCCGCAAGAACCCCACCAAGCTGGTGGCCTACCTCTCCGCGGAGTACCTCCTCGGCCGCCAGCTGGGCAACTCGCTGCTGGCCACCAACCTCATGGCGGTGGCCGACGAGGCCATGCAGCAGTGCGGCATCGACATCGCCGACCTGCGCGCCCAGGAGATCGAGCCCGGGCTGGGCAACGGCGGCCTGGGTCGTCTCGCGGCCTGCTTCGTCGACTCGCTGGCGACGATGGACGTGCCCTCGATCGGCTACGGCATCCGCTACGAGTACGGCATCTTCCGGCAGGGGTTCGACGACGGCCGCCAGGTCGAGCGCCCGGACCCGTGGCTGCGGCTGGGCTCCCCCTGGGAGTTCCCGCACCCGGAGCGGGCGGTCACCATCGGCTTCGGCGGGCGGACCGAGAGGTATGAGGACGAGCAGGGTCGCGAGCACGTCCGGTGGGTGCCGGGCTGGCAGGTGCGGGGCGTGCCCTACCACTACATGGTCCCCGGCTTCCGCAACGGCGTCGTCAACACCCTGCGGCTGTGGAGCTCGGAGGCGACCCAGGCCTTCGACCTGACCAGCTTCAACACCGGCGACTACGCCCGCGCCGTGCAGGAGCAGACGGTCGCCGAGAACATCTCCAAGGTGCTCTACCCCGACGATTCCACCCCCCAGGGCAAGGAGCTGCGGCTGCAGCAGCAGTACTTCTTCGTCGCCTGCTCGCTGCACGACTTCATCAACAACACCCTGCCCGGTGACTTCGACCTGCAGAACCTGCCCAAGCGGGTCATCTTCCAGCTCAACGACACCCACCCCGTCATCGCGGTGCCCGAGCTGATGCGGATCCTGGTGGACGAGAAGGGCTTCGACTGGGACGAGGCCTGGGGGATCACCCAGAAGTGCTTCGCCTACACCTGCCACACGCTCCTGCCGGAGGCGCTGGAGATCTGGCCGGTGGAGCTACTGGGCCGGCTCCTGCCGCGCCACCTGGAGATCATCTACCGGATCAACGAGGTCTTCCTGGAGGAGGTCCGCGCGGCCTTCCCGGGTGACGAGTGGCGGATCCGCCGAATGTCGATCATCGCCGAGCACCCGCAGCGCTCGGTCCGGATGGCCTACCTCGCCACCGTCGCGGGCAGCAAGGTCAACGGGGTCGCCGAGCTGCACTCGCAGCTGCTGCGCGACGACGTGCTGCCCGACTTCGCCGAGCTGTGGCCGGAGAAGTTCACCAACGTCACCAACGGCATCACCCCGCGCCGGTTCGTCCGGCTGGCCAACCGCAAGCTCTCCGGGCTCATCACCGAGACGCTCGGCACCGAGGAGTGGGTCACCGACCTCGACCTGCTCCGGGGCCTGGAGCCGTATGCCGACGACGCCGACTTCCGGGCCCGCTTCCGGGAGGTCAAGACCGCCAACAAGGCCCGCCTCGCCGCGGTGCTGCAGGGGCGCGACGGCCTCGAGCTGCCGCAGGACCACCTGGTCGACGTCATGGTCAAGCGCCTGCACGAGTACAAGCGGCAGACCCTCAAGCTCCTCCACGTGGTCTCGACCTACGAGGGCGTGCGCTCCGGCCGCATCCCGCTGGAGCAGGTCACCCCGCGCACGGTGATCTTCGGGGCCAAGGCGGCACCGGGCTACCACATGGCCAAGCAGATCATCGCCCTCATCAACCACGTCGCCGGGGTCGTCAACACCGACCCGGTCATGCAGGGGCGGCTCCAGGTCCTCTTCCCGGCCAACTACAACGTCAACCTCGCCGAGAAGATCATCCCGGCGGCCGACCTGTCCGAGCAGATCTCGCTCGCCGGCAAGGAGGCCTCCGGCACGGGCAACATGAAGTTCGCCCTCAACGGCGCGCTGACCATCGGCACCGACGACGGCGCGAACGTCGAGATCCGCCAGCTCGTCGGCGACGACAACTTCTTCCTCTTCGGGCTCAGCGAGCCCGAGGCGGAGCAGCTGCGCCAGAGCGGCTACTCCCCGCGCAGCTACTACGAGCGGGACGAGGTCCTGCGGGCCGCGATGGACCTCATCGGCAGCGGCCACTTCACCAACGGCGACCGCGAGGCGGCCACCGTCGTGGTCGACAACCTGCTCTACCAGGACCCGTTCATGGCGCTGGCCGACTTCTCGTCCTACCTCGAGGCCCAGGGCCGGGTCGAGGCGGCCTACGCCGACCAGGACCTGTGGAGCAGGATGGCGATCCTCAACGTCGCCCGCAGCGGCTTCTTCTCCTCCGACCGGTCGATGCGGGACTACCTCGACCGGATCTGGATGCCCTGAGCCGCAGCGGGTCCGGGATGTCGTCGCCCAACGCCCCCGCCGCGGGGCACGCGCTGGCGATCCTCACCCTCCTCGCCCGGTCCGCCACCCCGGTGCCGGCGGCGACCATCGCCCGCGAGCTGGGGCTGCCCCGGTCCTCGACCTACCACCTGCTCACGGTCCTGGTCGAGCAGGGGTATGCCGTCCACCTGCCCGAGGAGCGCCGCTACGGGCTGGGGGTGGCCGCCTTCGAGCTGGGCTCGGCCTACACCCGCCAGGCCCCGCTGGAGCGGATCGCCCGGCCGCGGCTGACGCGGCTGGCGGATGCGGTCGGGCACAGCGCGCACCTCGCCGTCCTGCACGGCCGGGACGTCCTCTACGTCGTCGAGGAGCGGGTCGTGGGCCGGCCCTCGCTCGTCTCCGACGTGGGGGTCCGGCTCCCGGCCACGCTGACCGCCACCGGGCTGGCGCTGCTGGCCGCCCTGCCCGCCGCGCAGGTCCGCGCCCTCTTCCCCTCCCCGGACGCGTTCGTGCAACGGCATACCGACTCCCTGGGGCCCGTCTCGCTCAGCGGTCTGCGGCAGGTGCTCGGCGCCACCCGGCAGCGGGGGTATGCCGTGGAGGACGGCCTGGTCACCCCCGGTCTGGCGTCGGTCGGCGCGGCGGTGCTGGACCACTCGGGCCATCCGGTGGCGGCCGTCGCGGTCACCTACCCGGTCGGGCGGACCGACGTGGAGCCCATCGTGCGGCGGGTCAGAGACTGCGCGGAGGAGCTGTCGCAGCGGCTCGGTCACCGGCCCCGGTGATCCCGGCGGCGGGCGACGTCCTCCAGCAGGCGAGCCCGTCCAGACGGTAGCGTCCGGCCATGAACGTCCTCTGGGGAATCGGCGGCATGACCGCCCTCGTCGCGATCGGGCTGCTGCTGTCCTCCAACCGCCGGGCGGTGCGGTGGCGCACCGTGCTGGCGGCGCTGGGCCTGCAGGTGCTCTTCGGGGTCCTCGTCCTCTACTGGTCGGCGGGGCGTGCCGTGCTGCAGGCGGTCACCGAGGCCGTTCAGGCGGTCATCAGCTCGGCGAACGCTGGCATCGGCTTCCTCTTCGGGCCGGTGCTGCCGGAGGGTGAGGACGCCGGGGTGGTCTTCGCCTTCCAGGTGCTCCCGGTCATCATCTTCTTCGCCTCGCTGACCGCGGTGCTCTACCACTTCAAGATCCTGCAGTTCGTGGTCGAGAAGCTGGGCGCGGCCCTGGGGCGGGCGCTCGGCACCCGCAAGGCGGAGTCGGTCAACGCCGCGGCCAACATCTTCGTGGGGCAGACCGAGGCGCCGCTGGTGATCCGCCCCTACCTCAAGGGTCTGACCCGCTCGGGCCTCTTCGCGGTCATGGTGGGTGGCCTGTCCACGGTCGCCGGCTCGGTGCTCGTGGGCTACTCCCTCCTCGGGGCCCCGCTGGAGTACCTCATCGCCGCCTCCTTCATGGCCGCGCCCGGGGCCCTCATGATGGCCAAGCTGCTCGAGCCGGAGGACCCGGACGCGCCCCCGGAGGATGGTGGTGACGCGCCTGGTCGTGGCGCGCAGGGCGGGGGCGCACCGGGACGCCGGGGTCGCATCAGGGTGCGGGACGGCGAGGTGGTGGGGACCCGCGGCGCGACCCCCGTGGCCCGGGAGGACCTGGTGGACCGGGACGTCGAGGGGCAGCCGGACGCGGGGGACGGGGCGGCGCGGCGCGACGAGGACGACGACGACCTCGACGACGCGATGGAGTACCGCAACGTCATCGACGCCGCCGCCTCGGGCGCGGCCGACGGGCTCAAGCTGGCCCTCAACATCGGCGCGATGCTGCTGGCCTTCATCTCGCTCATCGCCCTGGTCAACCTGCTGCTGGGCACCGTGGGCGGGTGGTTCGGCAACCCCGAGCTGACCTTCGAGCAGGCGCTGGGCTACCTCTTCGCCCCGATCATGACGGTCATCGGCGTCCCCTGGTCGGAGGCCACCAGCGCCGGCAGCTTCGTGGGGCAGAAGGTCATCGTCAACGAGTTCGTGGCCTTCGCGAACTTCGCGCCGACCATCGAGGAGTTCAGCCCCAAGACGGCCGCGATCATCACCTTCGCCCTCACCGGCTTCGCCAACCTGGGCTCGCTCGGCATCCTGCTGGGCGGGCTCGGCAGCCTGGTGAAGGACCGGCGGCGCGAGATCGCCACCCTCGGCCTGCGGGCGATCGCCGCCGCCACCCTGGCCAACCTCATGAGCGCGGCCATCGCGGGCGTCCTCATCCGGTAGGCGGTCGGTAGTCTGCCGGGCATGCCGCAGATGAACGCCGTCACCATCACCGCCCCGGGCGAGGCCGACGTCCTGGTCGCCGCCCGGGTGGACAGCCCGGAGCCCGGTGAGGGCGAGGTGCTGGTCGAGGTCGTGGCCGCCGGGGTCAACCGGGCGGACGTCATGCAGCGCAAGGGGTTCTACCCCCCGCCGCCCGGTGCCTCCGAGCTCCCCGGCCTGGAGGTGAGCGGCCGCGTCGCCCGGCTCGGCCCGGGTGCGGACGGCGCCGGCTGGTCCGTGGGGGACGAGGTGTGCGCCCTGCTGACCGGCGGAGGGTATGCCGAGCTCGTCGCCGTCCCGGTCGGGCAGCTCCTGCCCGTGCCGTCGGGCGTGCCCCTCGCCGACGCCGCCGCGCTGCCGGAGGTGGCCTGCACCGTCTGGTCCAACCTCGTCCTGGAGGCAGGCCTGGCCGCAGGGGAGACCGTGCTGCTTCACGGTGGGTCGAGCGGGATCGGGACGATGGCGATCCAGGTCGCCAAGGCGCTGGGGGCGCGGGTCGCGGTGACGGCCGGCTCCGCGGAGAAGCTGGAGGCGTGCCGGGAGCTCGGAGCGGACATCCTCGTCAACTACCGCGAGCAGGACTTCGTCGAGGAGCTGAAGGCCGCGACCGACGGCCGCGGCGCCGACGTCATCCTCGACGTCGTCGGCGCGAAGTACCTCGGGCCCAACGTCAAGGCGCTCGCCCCCGACGGACGGCTCGTCGTCATCGGCCTGCTCGGGGGCCGCACCGGCGAGCTCGACCTCGGGGCCCTGCTCGCCAGGCGCGGTCGGGTCATCGCGACGTCGCTGCGCTCACGCTCGCCCCAGGACAAGGCGCGGATCGTCGCTGAGGTCCGCGAGCACCTCTGGCCCTGGATCGAGGCCGGGCGGGTGCGTCCGCTCATCCAGTCCCGTCATCCCCTGGCCGAGGCCGCCGCCGCGCACCGCGAGATGGAGGCCTCCCAGCACATCGGCAAGATCCTGCTCGACGTCCCCTGACCTCTACTCCTCCCCTCCTCCCCTCCCCCCGGCCCCCCGGCCCCCGCCCCGACCTCCCCCCGACCGGACGCGCGTTCCTGACGTTTTTCCACAGGCGCGGCGCCCCCTCCCCCGGACCGGACGCGCGTTCCTGACGGTTGTCCACAGGTATGCCGTCACTCAGCCGGGGTGCATACCCGTCCGCTGCGTCGGCGGGATCGGCCGCCCCTGTGGATAACTGTCAGGAACGCGCGTCCGGTCGGGGATCCGCGTCCTCCGCGCCCGCGCCCGCGCCCGCGCCCGCGTCGGCGTTCACGTCGACGTCGCCCGTCCCCGTGCCGTAGGCCTCGTCTGCCGCGTCGTTGGTCCGCGCATCCTGGACCAGCCGCCCCTCCCGCGCCGGTCGCCCGGATCCGGCCAGCAGGTCCAGGATGCCGCGGGTGTCCCGGTCGGCCTTGCCCAGACCCTTGCGGCTCGTCCACCGCGCCTTCCGCGCCTCGGTGGCCAGGGCCAGCTCGGGGCGGCGCTCGAGACGGACCCGGAAGACGACGTCGACGCCCTGCTCGACCGGGTCGACCCGGATCGTCACCGGGTCGCCGGGGTCGATGTCGAGGCCCACCTCCTCCCGGACCTCCCGGCGCACGGCATCCGCGGGGTCCTCCCCCCTGCCCAGCAGTCCGCCGGGCAGGCTCCACCCGCGCCGGTGCGGCTGCCAGAGCACCAGGAACTCGCCGTCGTGCTCGATGACGCACACGGCCCCCACGGTGTAGGACGGAGCCACCGTCCGCACGACCGCACGCTTGAGGGGCCCCGGCGTCACCCGGAAGGCCGACAGCGCCACGGTGCCGACCTTGCGGCGCAGGGTGAGCAGGTCCATGCCGTCACCCAACCACACGGACGACCTGTCAGCCCGTCGCGGCGGCGGCGGCCCTCCCGGCGGCTCGCCCCGAGAAGAGGCAGCCGCCCAGGAAGGTCCCCTCGAGCGAGCGGTACCCATGAACCCCACCGCCGCCGAAACCGGCGACCTCACCCGCGGCATACAGACCCGGCACCGCGGAGCCTGCGGCGTCCAGGGCCCGGCTGTCCAGGTCGGTCTGGACCCCGCCGAGGGTCTTGCGGGTCAGGATCCGCAGCCGGATCGCGACGAGCGGCCCGTGCCTGAGGTCGAGGAAGCGGTGCGGGGCGGCCGTGCGGATCAGCTTGTCCCCCAGGGAGCGCCGGGCCGCCCGCACGAGGGCCATCTGCACGTCCTTGCCGTAGGGGTTGTCGAGCTCACGGTCCCTCGACGATCCGGCGCACCGCCACGGGGTCGACCAGGTCCGCACCGACCAGGGAGTTCATCCCGGCCACGAGCTCCTCCACCGTCGTCGCCTTCACGACGTCCGCCCCGTGGTCGACGAAGGCCTGCACCGGCGGGCACGTCCGTCCGCACCCGACCCAGCACCTGACGCACCGACCGCCCCGTGAGGTCGGGGTTCTGCTCCGACCCGGACAGGGCGTACTCCTTGCCCAGGACGGTGTGCGAGGCGAGGAACCAGCTGTGGTCGTGCTCCGGGGTCGCCGTGCGCAGATGGGCCAGGGTGCCGAGGGTGTCGAAACCGGGCAGGTATGGCGCAGGCAGCCGCCGACCCCGCGCGTCCAGCCAGAGACTGGAGGGGCCGGGCAGGATGCGGATGCCGTGGCCGGGCCAGACCGGTGAGTGGTTCGGCAGACCCTCGGTGTAGTGCCACATCCGGTCACGGTTGACCAGTCGCGCCCCGGCGGCCCCCATCGGGTCGAACATCGATCCGTCGACGTAGGCCGGCACCCCGGTCACCATGTCGCGCGGCGGCGTCCCCAGCCGTTCGGGCCAGAACTCCCGGACCAGCTCGTGGTTGGCGCCGATCCCGCCGCTGGTGACGACGACGGCCCGGGCCCGGTGCCCCAGGTGATGTGGAAGCGCGGCACGGAGTTGCCGTGGCCGGTCGCGGTGCCGTCACCACGCTCGGCCCACCCCACGACGGGGAAGAACCTCACCCCCAGCTCGTACAGCCGGGCCCTCTTCTCCCCCGCCGCCCACTCCACGTAGGCCCGCGCCCACCGGCCCGCCCACACGTCCTCACCGGACGGCTCCTCGACCCGGTCGAGACCGGCGCTACCCTGCCAGTCCTGCCACGCGAGCTCGACCGAGTCGTGAATCCGCATCCGGCGCTGCTCCGGGCTGTCGACGAGGAAGAGCCCCCCGAAGCTCCACCACGCCTGGCCCCCCAGGTGCTCTGTCGACTCCTGGTCCACGAGCAGCACCCGACGGCCCGCCCCGACCAGCTCCCGGGTGGCCACCAGCCCGGCCAGGCCGGCCCCCACGACGATGACGTCCGCATCCATGACGGGAGGGTAGCGGCAGGGACCCACAGCACCCGTCGGGCCGCCCGTAGGCGCGTTAGGCTCATCCCCGATGAGCACCCGTGAGCGCATCCGGACGGTCCGCGCCTGGTCCTGGCGCGCCCTGGTGGTCGCCCTGCTCACGGTGGTCGCCTTCCTCGGCGGGGTGGCGACGACCCACCTGTGGCCGGTCCAGACGCATACGGAGTACTTCTCGGCGACGATCTCCCTCGAGCCACGTCTCAGCTCGACCATCACCCTGCCCACCGTCGTGGGCGACATGGAGATGACCTTCGCGGACCGCATACCCGCCCCCGGCCTGACGGCCCAGGTCCAGGTGCGGGACAGCCTCACCGACCTGCTGCGGCAGGGTCGGCTGCGCACGGCCGACCTCCAACCGACCCAGCCCGAGCTCCGGGCCGCCATCGACGACGGGGTGCGCGAGGTCGGGTGGAAGTTCGCCGCCGGTGCGCTGGTCACGACCGCGGCCGTGCTGCTCGTGTATGCGGCCTCCCACCCGTTGCGCCTGGCACGCGCGGTGGTGGCGTCGGTGACCGCCAGCGCCCTGGCGCTCGCCATACCGGGGCTCGCCGCCTACCTCACCTACCGGACCGACCGGGTGCAGGAGTTCCGCACGACCAGCCTGCTGTCGCTGATCGAGGGCAATACGGACATCCTGTCCGGGCTGGACCGCAAGGCTGACCAGGGAGCGGTCTACGTGACCAACCTGCTGGCGCTGTCCACGGCGATCCGTGAGGAGTTCGCGCCCGCCGAGGCCGGGGGCGCAGTGGCCGCCCGCTTCCTGCTGGTCAGCGACATCCACGGCATGAACCACTATCCCCTCATGCGGGAGATCGTCCGGACCGAGCAGATCGACGCGGTCATCGACACGGGGGACCTGGTGAACTTCGGCCAGCCGAGCGAGGGCGACCTCACCGGCATCTACGACGGCATCGAGAGCCTCGGCGTCCCGTACCTCTTCGTGCGGGGTAACCACGACGCGGTCTCCCCCACCGACGAGGGGCTCCTGCGCCGGCTCGCGCAGGTGCCCAACGTGGTGCTGCTCGAGCCCACCGCGGGCGAGCTGCAGGTGGCCTCCGTGCACGGCGTCACGATCACGGGCTTCAACGACACCCGCTACTTCAACCAGCGCAGCGACGACTTCGGGGACAGCCAGGACGACCTCGCCCAGGCCTACCGGGAGCGGACGCAGGACCTGCCGGCCAGCGACGTGGTCCTCACGCACCAGCCGTACTCCGCGAACCGGGTCACCGCCGCCGCCACGACGATCAACGGGCACATGCACGCCGCGGACCTGCAGCGGGGCCACCTGCAGGTCGGGTCGTTCACCGGGGGCGGCCTGGTCAACCAGTTCCGTCTGCCACCGTTGACGCAGGAGGCCCAGGAGGCGGCCGAGGAGGACCCTGCGACCGCGGGTGAGCTCACCGGGCATCCCTACAGCTTCGACATCCTCACCTTCAGCGAGGACTGCGCGATCTCCACGCTGGCGCGCTACAGCTACCGCAACCTCGTGTCCGGGCGCCCGCAGTTCGACGACGTGTCGCTGGTCAACGGCCGGAGCCTGCAGCCGGAGTGCCCCGAGGGTCGCACGTGCTCGGCGGACCTGGGGGTCACCGTGGAGCCGATCGACGCCCTCGCCCGCCTCATGGGGGTGGACGAGGAGGAGGTCGGTCCCCTGCCGGAGCCCACGGTCGTCGAGGTCACCCCGCCGGACGACGCGGTCGTCACGACCCTGCCGCCCCGGCCGCCGGTCATCATCGACGACGAGGCGGTGACGACGGCACCGCGGTGAGGCGATCGTGATACGGCGTTTCCCTTGCGCAGTTCGAACAGGTGTCCTAGTATGGGGTGATCGAGCAGCTCTTGGTGGGGACCGGGGGCGCGGGGGATCTGAGGGGGGTGCGGGGTTTGAGGAAGGAACCGGGGAGGGCGTCGTCCTCCGGTGGGGACTCCGGTACCGGGCCTGGGCCCGTGCCCGCTCCGGCTGCCCGGGAGGTGCTGCGGGCGGCCCTGGTGGGGGTGGGGCTGGACGAGGCCGCGGCGGCGGCGATCGGGGATGCGGCGGTGGTGCTGGGTGCGGTGGGCCGTGGCCGGCGGGTCGATCCCGGCGACCTCAGCTCCGCCGAGGCCAGGACGGCGCAGGGGCCGGGGCCGGATGCCTCCGGGGTGCCGGGGCAGGGTGGGGCCGGGTGACGGGGTCGGTGGGGGCGTGCCTGGGGGAGGCGGACGTGGCGTTGGCGGCGATGGAGGCGCTCGCGCAGGCCTCGATGCGGCTGGACGCGGCCCTGGTGCTCACGGCGGCGCAGCAGTCGACCGCAATCGGGGCGGCGTTGCTGGCGCAGCGGGACGTGGCCGACCCGGGGGAGCTGTCGGTGACCGCGCGGGAGCGGTGGCGGGCCCGGGCCAAGGCCCGCACCCGGGGCGAGATCGCCCCGGCGATCGGGTGGACCCCGGGGGAGACGGTCCACCTGGTCGCGTTGGCGTGCGCCCCGGCCGCCTTCCGGGCCCCGGTGGTGGACCAGATGACCCGGGGGGTGCTGCCGTGGCGGTTGGCGCGGTCGTTGTGGCGGGCCTGCCAGGGGCTGCCCGTGGCCGAGGCGGTGCACGTGGCCACGGTGATGTGCGGCGACGACCCCGACACATGCGTGCCGGAACGGTTGACCCCCGAGGGCACCGTGGCGACCGGGCCGTGGGAGCACCGGGCGTTCTACGCCGCGCTGGAGCGGGAGGTCGCCAAGCTCACCCACGCCGACGACACCGACCCGCAGGACCAGGCCGCGGCGCGGGCGGTGCGGGACGCGGCCTGGGCCGGGCGGGGCGTGATCGCCCGGGTCGACCAGGACGGCACCGGCACCCTGACCGTGATCACCTCCGCGTTGTGGGTCGCCGGGATCAAGGACCGCCTGTCCGGGGCCGCCCGCACCGCCCGCGCCGCGGGCGACGGGCGCACCCTGGCCCAGCTGGAGTCCGACATCGCCCGCACCCTGCTCGCCCACGCCACCGTCGGCTTCGCCGACCAACCCCTACCCACCCCGACCACCCCACCCGACCAGGACGACTCTGCCCCTGCCGGCGGTGATGCCCCACCCGGCCAGAGCGACCGCGCCGGTGGTGATGCTCCCGCCGACCGCGCTGCTCCAGGCGAGGCGGGTCCTGCTGCGCAGGACCTGGCGCGGGCGGGGTGGAGCCCGCAGCTGATCCAGGCCCTGTCCGGGCTGCCGGCGGCCACCCTGCAGGTCATCGTGCCCCTGATCGGGCTGCACGACCCCGCCACCGCGCACACCCTGCCCACCCTGGGCCGCACCAGCACCCGCCCCATTGACCCGATTGACCCCGACGGGTCCGACGGGCCCGGGGACGACTCTGCCCTCGGGCAGGGCCAGGCCGGCGGGCAGGGCCCGGGTGCCGGGGCCGGCGGGCACACGGGCCGGCCGGGATGCCCCGGCTGCCTGCCCAGCACCCGCCGCGACCACACCACCCGTGACCGCACCCGGAACCCCGACCACGAGGAGAGCCCTGCCCACGGGGAGGACTCTGCCCAGCAGGACGATCGTGTCCAGGAGGGCGACTGTGTCTGCGGGGGAGGCGACAGCGGGCCCGGTGCCGACCCACCGGGCCAGGACCGCACCGCCACGGCCGCGGGCCGCCGGTTGTGGGTGGGAGAGCTGCTCGGCTCGTTCGGCACGTTCGTCTCCCCCGAGCAGGTCCGGGCCCTGGCCCTGGAACCAGGGACCACGATGGCCCGGCTGCTGGTCGACCCCGCCGACGGGCGGTGCGTGGAACGCTCCCTGACCACCTACCGGATGGACGCGGCGATGCGGGCCCAGCTGCTGGCCGCCGACGTCACCTGCCGCGCCCCCGCCTGCACCCGCACCGGCAGCCACTGCCAGGTCGACCACGTCACCGAGTACGGCACCCCCGGCGGGACCACCACCGAGACCAACGCCCAACTGCTGCACACCGGCCACCACGAACCCAAGACCGCCAAGGACTGGGACGCCCACCTCGCCGCCAACCGTGACCTGACCTGGACCAGCCTGCTGGGCCGGATCTACCGCACCCGCGCCTGGGACTACCGCCGCTACCTCACCCTGCTCGTCGACGCCCTCGACACCGTCCACGACACCGCCCCCCAGGACCGCGCCGACCAGATCAACCACCAGATCTACCTCGCCCTGACCCACCACGACCTCACCGAACCGCTCAACCCCGGCGACGACGACCCCGAACCCGACCTCATCCGGTACGGCGGATGGGCCCTCATCGGCCTCACCCACCGCGACCCCACCACCGGGCACCGCGTCCCCGGCCCCTCACCCGCCACCACCGCCCACGCCCTCGCCCAGCGCGCCACCACCAACCCACCCCCTCCCGGCAGCACCACCGGCACGACCGGCACGACCGGGCCGGTCGGGCCGGTCCGCGGGTCCGGAGGGCAGGACCAGGACGACCGCACGGGCAAGACCACGGGACGCAGCAAGAGCACGAACCGCACCAAGGACGACGGCACGGACGGCACCAATAACACCGACGTACCCCGCCGGTGGGGCATGCAGTCCATGATCCGCCTCGGCGACGACAAGGCCTCCCGAGCCGCCTGGCGCCTCATGACCGACGAAGACATCCCACCCTTCTGAGCCAGGTCGAGCACCTCCCCAGGCCATCAGCTCCCCGGGGGACCGGTCAGCTCCCAGGTATGGCGCACCTCGTAACGCGGGGTCCCGCCCGGCCCCTGTCCCAGGAAGGACCGGACGAGATGCACCTCCTGTGCGCACCATGCGGACGTCGCGAGGGTGTCGAGCGCCTGGAGCAGGTGCCCCGCCGGGCCGGGCCGACCGACGGATCTGGCCAGCGTCAGATGGGGGCTGAACCTGGTCCCGTCGACCCGTGCGCCGGCGTGGCTCGCGACGGCCCGCAGAGACTTCGCCCACGATGCGAGGCTCGCTCCCCCGCTGCCTGCCACCGCGGCCCACAGCACACGTGCGGACCCGGGGTCCGGGAACGCGCCCGCACCGGCCAGGCTCAGCGCGAGGGGAGCGGCGCGTTCGGCCCAGGCGCTCGCGGCCTCGATGAGCACCTCCTCGCGCCACTCCTCCAGCTCGGGGAGGAAGGCCAGCGTCAGGTGCAGGTGCTCGGGCCGCGTCCAACGCCAGCGGCCCTGCGGAGCCAGCGCGTCGCGCCGGGGTCCGAGGAAGGACACGAGCTCGTCGACCACCTCCTCCGGAGGGATCACGGCGAGGAAGGCGCGCATGCCACCATCGTCCCAGCCGGATGCCGAGCCGTCCCCGCGGTGTGACAACCTGAGACGGTGAGCACGCCCCCCGCACCCTCCCCCCAGAGCGACAGCAAGGTCGCGTCCGTCGCCTGGGCGGTCGCAGCGATCGTCGTGGCTCTGGCGGTGGCCTTCATCGCCTGGTTGGCGATGGGGGACCGCGACGGTGAGGCCACGTCGGGCGAGGTTCCCAGCACCTCCGCTCCCTCGGCTCCTGCGGCACCCGCCCAGCCGGCTCAGCCCGCCCAGCCCGCTCAGCCGGCCCCGGACGCCGCGGCGCAGACCCCGCCGCCGGACGTCGAGGAGTTCATGCTCAGCCTTCAGCGCCGGGACGCGGAGGACCTCATGGCGATCGGTGACGTCGACGCCCCGGTCGTGATGATCGAGTACGCCGACTACCGCTGCCCCTACTGCGCCAGCTTCCACCTCGACACCCGCCCCGCCCTGGCCCCGCTCGTCGAGGACGGCACGCTGCGCATCGAGTTCCGCGACCTGGTCATCTTCGACGAGACCTCCCGGCTGGCCGCGCTCGCCGGTCGCGCCGCCGCCGAGCAGGGGCACCTGGAGGCCTTCCAGAAGGAGGTCTTCGAGCTCTCCCGCGAGGGTCACGGCGAGTACGACCGGGACGACCTGATCGACCTGGCCGGCGAGGTCGGCGTGGAGGACCTCGACGCCTTCGGGGCGGCCCTCGACGACCCGGACCTCCAGGCCGCCGTGGACGCCGACACCGACGAGGCGCGCGCCATCGGCGTGACCTCCACCCCGACCTTCCTCATCAACACCCAGGTCGTGCAGGGTGCCTACCCGCTCGCCTACTTCGAGCAGGTCGTCGAGGCCGAGGCGGCCAAGGTCGACGCCGGCTGACCGGCTCCCGCCACGCGTCGAGGTTGCGCCGCATACCCTCTCCCCCATGAGGATCGTCGTCGCGCTCGGAGGCAACGCCCTGCTGCAGCGCGGGCAGGTGCCCGACGCCACCGCCCAGGTCGACAACATCCGCCGGGCCATGCGCGCCCTGGCCCCGCTGACGGACGACCACCAGGTGGTCATCACCCACGGCAACGGGCCGCAGGTCGGCGTGCTGGCGATGGAGAGCGCGAACGACGCCCGGCTGACCCAGCCCTACCCGTTCGACGCGCTGGGGGCGATGACGCAGGGGCTGATCGGCTACTGGATCCTCCAGGCGATCGGCAACGAGCGCCCCTACCGGCAGTTCGCGGCCGTGCTCAACCAGACCCTGGTGGACGCCGACGACCCCGCGTTCGAGGACCCGACGAAGTTCGTGGGTGAGGTGTATGACGAGCAGCGCGCCCGCGAGCTCGCCGACAGGAACGGGTGGCAGGTCCGCAGGGACGGCGAGCACTGGCGCCGGGTGGTCCCCTCGCCCCGCCCCCGCGAGATCATCGAGACCAAGCTCATCGACCACCTGCTCGACGAGTCGATCATCGTCGTCTGCGCCGGCGGCGGGGGCGTCCCGGTCGTGCGCACCGCGACCGGGGACCTGCGCGGCGTCGAGGCCGTCATCGACAAGGACCTGTCGGCCGCGGTCCTGGCCCACCGGCTCAGGGCCGACCGGCTCATCGTGCTGACCGACGTCGAGGCCGTGATGGAGGGCTTCGGCACCGACGCCGCCCGGCCCGTCCGGCTCACCACGCCGGCGCAGCTGCGGGCGCTCGACCTCCCCGCCGGTTCGATGGGGCCGAAGGTGGAGGCGGTCTGCCGTTTCGTCGAGGTGGGTGGCAGGGGCGTGGCCGCCGCGATCGGCACCCCGACGAGGCGGTCGCCCTGGTGGACGGCTCGGCCGGCACCTACGTCACCGCCGACGGCTGACGCCGCCGAGGGCTGACGGGGCGGCGCGACCCTCAGAGGTGCCCGGCCAGCGGCCCGTCGTGCCACGCGCCGATGACCGGGCTCCACGCCCGCACCGCCACCTGCTCGACGAGGCCCTGCTGCTGGAAGGGGTCCTCGCGCAGGAGCTCGACGATCTCGGCGGCGCTCTCCCCGCGCACGAGGATGAGCGCGGCGTCCGGCGCCTCCTCGACGGCGGCGTAGGGGCCGGAGAGCAGCACGACCCCGTCGGCGGCCAGCGCGGTGAGGAACTCACGGTGCGCCGGGCGGTGCTCGTCGCGGGCGGCGGTGTCGTCGGAGTAGGAGTAGTGGACGGCGAAGAGGCTCATGCCCGGATGGTAACGAGGCCACCCCTTGCCCTGCCCGTTCTAGGTTGCTAGCATCCTAGATATGTCGGACAAAGAAAAAAGCCCAGTTCAACGTCTACCTACCCCGCGACCTGATCACGGCCATCAAGCACCGAGGGGTGGACGAGGGGGTGAGCCTGTCCGCGCTCGTGGAGCGCGCCCTCCGGGCCTTCCTCGAGCAGCCCGACGAGCGGACGGACCGGGTGCCACCCGGCCAGGGACCCGAGCCGACCCTCGAGCAGACGCCCGACCGTGCCCTCCCGAAGGAGCAGTGACATGACCACCCTGACCGGACCCACCCCCCGGCCCATCCGGTTCACGGCCGACATCCCCGGCTGGCAGCGCATCCTGGAGACCCTCGGCGCCACCCTGCTCAGCGAGCACCCGGGTTGGCTCGTCTACCAGCTGGGTGGCGGGCGGGTCGCCCTGCACGCGGCCTCCCCGGAGCAGCCGGCGGGCACGACGACGCTCGCCGTCGAGACCCCGGTCGATCTCGCGGACGCCGTCCGCACGGCGTCCGCCCAGGGTGTCCCCGTCACCCTGGAGGACTCCGACCACGGCCCCGCCGGTCACGTCCGCGTGGACGGGGCCCTTGTCTGGCTCGACGCGCCCACCCCGGGCGACGGGAAGGCCACGCGGCCGGAGCTGAGCACGCTGCAGATCTGGTACGGCCCCGACACCGGTCTCCTCCGGGACGTCCTGGAGGGCCTGGGGGCCCGGCCGCGCATCGTGGGCGACGACGGCCGATGGACGGACTTCTCCTACGACGGGGGAGGTCTGGCCGCGGCCCACCTGGCGGAGACCGGTGGCACCGAGCTCGCCTTCGAGTGGGGCGGGGACGTCGAGGAGGTCCTGCGGCTGCTGACGGCGGCGGGCATCGACGGCCTGCTCATCGACGAGACCTACGGCCGCACGGTGCAGGTGGCCGACCCCGACGGCGGCCCGCGCATCTGGATCAACGAGCAGCAGACCGACCTCTACGGCTACACGGACGCGTCCGGCGCCTGAGCCGGGCGCAGCGCCTGCTCCAGGTCGGCCCAGAGGTCCTCGACGTCCTCGAGCCCGACGGACAGGCGCAGCAGGCTCTCCGGCACGGTCGCGACCTCCAGCGGGTGACGTCGGCGCCGCTCGATCTGCGACTCGACGCCGCCGAGCGACGTCGAGTGGTCCACACGCGGTCGCCGCGCACACGGCCTCGCCGCCGCCGCCCCGCCGGCCACCTCGACCGAGAGCATCGCCCCGAAGCCGGGGTAGCGCACGCGGTCGACGGCCGGGTGCTCCGCGAGCCGGCCGACGAGCACCTGGGCGCTGGCGCTCGCCCGCTCCAGCCGCACGTGCAGGTCCGCACCCCGCGGAGCACCAGCCAGGCCTCCATCGGCCCGGGGATCGCCCCGTGCAGAGACCGGTGGGTATGCAGCCGCTCCCGCAGGTCGGTCCGCCCGGGTGAGACCACCGCGGCCCCGAGGAGCGTGTCCGAGTGCCCGGCCAGGTACTTCGTCGCCGAGTGCACCACCACGTCGACGCCCCACCCGAGGGGCCGCTGGGCCAGCGGCGTGGCGAAGGTGTTGTCGCACGCCACCACCGGACGGGAGTCGCCATACCTCTCCCGGAGCCCGCGCAGGACCGCGGGCACGTCGGTCAGCTCCATCATGGGGTTGGTCGGCGACTCCAGGAGCAGCAGGTCGGCACCCTCGCACGCCGCGACGATCCCCTCGACGTCCTCCGCCTCGACGGTGCGCACGGTGAGGGCACCGGCCCCCTCCCGGTCGGCCAGGATCCCCGTCGTGCCGTTGTAGGCGTGCCGGGGCGTCACCACGACCCCACCGACCGGGACCAGCGAGATGACGGCGGACACCGCCGCCAGCCCGGAGGCGAAGCTCAGCGCCGCCCCGCCCTCGAGCTACCCGAGCACCTCCTCCAGGGCCTCCCAGGTCGGGTTCGAGACCCGCGCGTAGCTGACCGGGCCGTCGGCGACGTAGGTCGAGGTGAAGGTCACCGGCTCGTTGACCGGCGCCCCCGGCTCGCGCGCCGGTCGACCCAGGGCCACCGCCCGGGTCGTGATGTGCAGGTCGGCGTGCCGCCCGGCCTGGTGGGTCTGTGGCTCCTGGGTCATCGTGACTGCCTCTCCGGTAGGCCGCGGCCGCCATCCGGTTGCCGCAGGTGGTGGAGCAGAACCGCTTGGAGCGGTTCCGCGACAGGTCGACGTGCACGTCTGCGCAGTCATCGGCCTCGCAGCGGCGCAGCCGCTGCAGCTCCCCGGCACGGACGACGTCGACCACGGCCATCGCGGCCTCGACCGCCATCCGGGTCGCCAGGGGCGCGTCGTCGGGTGTCGCGTGCAGGTGCCAGCCCCAGTCGTCGTGGTCCACCAGCCGGGGCACGGCGTGCGCCTCGGCGAGCAGCCCGTTGACGAGCTCGACGACCCCGGCCTCCTCCAGCTCCCACAGCTGGGCGAGCCGGGGGCGCAGCGCCCGCACCTCGTCCAGCTCGGCCCGGTCGCGGGTCCGCCGCCCGGACCAGCGGTACTCCTCCACGAAGGCGTCCAGGTCGGCCACCCGGTCGAGTGCCTCCTCCCCGGTGCCCCCCGATTCCTCCCCCCTGGTGTTGACCAGTGCGGCCGCCCCCTGGAGCGCAACCTCGGTGTCATGGGTGAAAAGCATGTTGACTCCTGACACTTCCTTCGCTTATCGTCATGACCGTTACTGCTTCTGACTCATGATGTCACGAAAGGGGCGCTCGGGATGCGCGTCTTCCTCCTCGGCCTCGCGGTCGCCGTCCTGTCCGCCGCGATGTTCGGCACCTCCGGCGCGGTCGCCAAGAGCCTGCTCGTCGAGGGCTGGTCCCCCGGCGCCGCCGTCACCCTGCGCGTGACCCTCGGCGCGCTGCTGCTCGCCGTGCCGGCCGCCATGGCCATGCGCGGCCGCTGGCACCTGCTGCGCCGGCCGGTGACGTGGATCCACACGGGGCTCTTCGGCCTCGTGGCGGTCGCCGGCTGCCAGCTCTTCTACTTCCTCGCGGTGGAGCGGTTGTCGGTGGCCGTGGCGCTCATGCTCGAGTACCTCGGGCCGATCCTCGTCGTCGGCTGGCTCTGGCTGGCCCGCGGCCAGCGCCCGACGCGGCTCGTGGTCGGGGGCATCGGGCTGGCGCTGCTGGGGCTGCTGCTCGTGCTCGACGTCCTCGGCGACGTGCAGGTCAGCACGGTCGGCGTCCTGTGGGGGCTCGCCGCGGCGGTCGGCCTGGCCGTCTTCTTCGTCATCGGGGCGGACGACGCCAGCGGGCTGCCGCCGATCGCCTTCGCCTGCCTCGGTATGTCGATCGGGGCCGTCGGTCTCCTCCTCTCCGGCCTCCTCGGCGTGGTGCCGATGACGTGGTCGACCCAGGACGTCGTCCTCGCAGGCTCCGCGGCGCCCTGGTGGGCGCCCGTGCTCTGGCTGGGCCTGGTCGCGGCCGCCCTCGCCTACGTCACGGGCATCGTGGCCGCCCGGGCCCTCGGCCCGAAGATCGCCTCCTTCGTCGGGCTGGCCGAGGTCCTCTTCGCCGTCGGGTGGGCCTGGCTGCTCCTGGGAGAGATGCCCGCCCCGGTCCAGCTGCTCGGCGGTCTGCTCATCCTGGCCGGCGTGGTCGCGGTGAAGATCGACGAGCGCCCGGAGGACGTGCACGCCGAGACCGGGCCGCTGGAGGTCGAGCCCGTCCCCGACCGGGTCTGAGGCCTCAGGGCGTGGCGGCCCGCCGCACGAAGTCGGTGATCCCCTCGGCCTCCTCCACGCGGGTGGCCTCCCCCACGTAGGGCATGTGGCCCGTCTCGAACCACGCGTGCTCGATCCGGTCCAGGCCGGAGTCCGGCAGCCGCAGGTGGGCCACCATGTCCTCGGCCGCGCCGTAGGGGGTCGCCAGGTCGTAGTAGCCGTACTCGATCCGCACCCGCAGGTGCGGGTTGGCGCGCATCACCCGCTCGAGCTTGTCCACGACGCTGATCGGCCGGCCCTCGAACTCCTTGTAGGACCAGTGCTCGATCGCGTCGGAGAAGACGGCGTAGGGCAGGTCCAGCTCGGACCGGAGCTCGCTGCGCAGGTAGTGGTGGACCGCCGCCGCGTAGGGGCCCATGATGGCGTCGATCGAGGGGTCGGCGTCCATGCCCTCGGCGTTCCCGAAGTGCAGGGCGCCGCGGATGCGGCCGTCGATGCGCCCGACCGTCTGCCCCCGGTCACGCAGCAGCTCGGTGCAGAAGCGCCAGTGCTCGGGGCGCAGCTCGCACCGGTCGACGTAGTCCTCCGACAGCCCGGTGAGACCGGAGAGGCGCTGCACCACGGCATACCTCTCCTCGTCGGTGAGGCGGTTGCCGCGCCCGAGCGCCCAACGGTACTCGCCCGCGGCGTACTCCTCCGCCTCGGCCAGCACCTCACGCAGCGACCGACCCTCGTGCAGGCCGTGGTAGTGCGCGATCGCGGCGTAGGTGGGCAGGTAGCTCAGGCAGGCCTCGTCGTGCCGCAGGTAGCGGAAGTCCTGGGTGGCGAAGTCGAGGACCGAGGAGATGAGCACCAGCCCGTTCAGCTGCATCCCGAACCGGCTGAAGAGGTGCTCGGCGACCGAGACGGCCCGCGTGGTGCCGTAGGACTCGCCGGCCAGGAACTTCGGGCTCATCCACCGGTCCTCGCGGGTGCACCAGAGGCGGATGAGCTCGGCGACCTGCTCGACGTCCTTCTTCCAGCCGTGGTAGTCCTTGGCCTTGCCCCCCTCGACCGCCCGCGACCAGCCGGTCGACATGGGGTCGATGAAGACCAGGTCGGTGGCGCGCAGCGGCGTCTCCGGGTTGTCCTGGAGCAGGTAGGGCGGCGGGGTCGGGGCGTTCGGCTCGCCGGCGTCCACGACCCTCGGCCCGAGCACACCCAGGTGCAGCCACACCGAGCTGGACCCGGGGCCACCGTTGAAGACGAAGGTGATCGGACGCTCCGGGTCGGGTCGGCCCTCCGGGCCGTCGACCGTGTATGCGGTGACGGCCAGCTCGCCGCGGGGCTTCCACCCCTCGAAGACGTCGTCCTTGACCTCCTCCTCGCGGATGACGATGCGGCCGGTCCGGGCCGTGTAGGCCAGCTCGCCGTCCACCGTCTGCAGGGTGTGACGCGTCTCGACGAGCAGGTCACGCGGCTCGGGACGGTCCGGGGTGGGCTTCGGCTGCTCGGCGGCGGAGGTGCCCCGGTCGTCGTTGGCGCTCATGAGACCCGACCCTATGACAGAGGCGGTGCCCCGCCGACCGGTCGGTCGACGGGGCACCGCGTGCGGGGTGGGGCTGGTCAGTCGCGCAGACCTCGCAGCTCCTCCACCACGTCCTCGGACACCGCGACCTCGCCACCGAGCACCACGAGCCGCTGCTCGTATCGTGACCAGATTGTGACCTTGACCACAGCCGACTGTCGTTCCGCTGGTGGGTGGCGTGGCTGGCGCTCGGACCGCCGTGATGTGATGGCGGTATGTCGAACCCGTTGCTGCAGCCCTCGCGGCTCCCCTTCGGCCTCCCCGACTACGCGAACCTCACCGACGCGCACGTCCGGGAGGCGCTGGAGGTCGGGATGGCCGAGCAGCTGGCGGCGCTGCGCGCCCTGGCCGCGGACGAGGAGCCCCCGACGGTGGAGAACGTCCTGCACGCCTGGGAGCGCAGCGGCGCCACGCTGGACCGCACGCTGTCGGCGTTCTGGGTCGCCAAGGCCGCCGACACCAACGAGGAGCGGGACGCCATCATGGCCGAGTTCTCCCCGCGGCTGGCCCAGCACAAGGACGCCATCATGCTCGACCCGTCCCTGCACGCCCGGCTACGGGCCCTGCGGGAGCGGGCGGAGGTCGGCGAGGTCGAGCTGGACGAGCAGGACGACTTCGCCCTCACCGAGCGGCTGCGGGGCTACGAGCGGGGCGGCGTCGACCTGCCCGCCGACGCCCAGGCGCGGCTGCGGGAGCTCAACACCGAGCTGGCGGGCCTGTCCACCGAGTTCGACCGGCTGCTCGTCGAGGGCCGTAACGCCGCCGCGGTCCACGTGACGCAGGAGAGCGCGCTGGCCGGGCTCTCCGAGGACGACCGGGCCGGGCTGCGCGCCGCGGCGGAGGCGGCCGGGCTCGACGGGTGGCTGGTGAGCATCACCAACACCACGGGCCAGCCGATCCTGGACGTGCTGGAGGACCGCGACCTGCGCGAGCGGATCTTCCGCGCCTCGGTCGACCGGGGGCTCTCGGGCGAGTTCGACACCCGCGACCTGCTGGTCCGCATCGCCCGCCTGCGCGCCGAGCGGGCCCGCCTGCTCGGCTACGAGCACCACGCGGCCTACGTCCACGAGGTGGCCTGCGCCCGCACGACCGCCGCCGTCAACGGTCTGCTCGAGCAGCTCGCCCCCGGGGTGGTCGAGCTCGCCGAGGCCGAGGCGGAGGACCTGGTGACCCGGCTGGGCGCCGCCGACGACCAGCTGCAGGCCTGGGACTGGCAGTTCCTGGCCGCCTCGGGAGAGGGTGAGGGCGGCGGTCCCGACCCGGAGCAGCTCAAGCCCTACCTCGAGTACTCCCGGGTCCTGCACGAGGGCGTCTTCGCCGCGGCCACCGCGCTCTACGGCATCACCTTCCACGAGCGCCCCGAGCTGGTGGGCTACACGCCCGACACCACCGTCTACGAGGTCCGGGAGGAGGACGGCGGCGTGCTCGGCGCCGTCCTCATCGACCCCTTCACCCGCCCGACGAAGAACGGTGGGGCGTGGATGACGAGCATCGTCGACCAGTCGCACCTGTTCTCCGACCTCCCGGTCGTCACCAACACCTGCAACCTCCCCCGCCCGGCGGCCGGCTCCCCTAGCCTGATGACGTGGGACAACGTCATCACGCTCTTCCACGAGTTCGGCCACGACCTGCACGGCCTGCTCTCGGACGTGCGCTACCCGTCCCGGGCGGGCACCTCCGTGCCGCGCGACTTCGTCGAGTTCCCCAGCCAGGTCAACGAGATCTGGGCCTGGGAGCCCGCGCTGCTCGCGCGCTACGCCCGTCACCACGAGACCGGGGAGCCCATGCCGCAGGAGTGGGTGGACGCCCTGGTGGCCAGCCGCCAGGAGAGCGGCTACGCCACCCTCGAGCTGCTCAAGGCGATGATCCTGGACCAGGCCTGGCACCAGACTCCGCTGGACCAGCTGCCCGAGGACGGGTCCGGCGTGGAGGCCTTCGAGACCGCGGCCCTGGACCGCGCCGGCGTGGCGTTCCCGCTCGTGCCCCCGCGCTACCGGTCGGCCTACTTCCACACATCTTCGGCGGGGGCTACTCGGCGGGCTACTACTCCTACCTCTGGTCCGAGGTCATGGACGCGGACACCGTGGCGTGGTTCCGCGAGCGGGCCGGGGAGGACGCACCCGGGGGTATGACGCGCGAGGCCGGTGAGCACTTCCGCCGGGAGCTGCTCGGGCGGGGCGGCTCGGTGGAGGCGATGGAGACCTACCGTCGGTTCCGCGGGTCGGACCCGGACGTCGCGCACCTGCTGGCGCGCCTGGGCCTGGGCTGATCAGAAGTTGCCGCGGCGCTCCGGCGGGATGTTGCCCTTGCGGGCGTCCGCCTCGGCGCGGGCGTAGGTGTCGACCATCGAGCTGGCGCTGCCCCCTCGCGAGAGGAAGAAGACCTGGACCGCGCAGGCCAGCGCCACCAGGCCCAGGACGACGAGCACGACCATCTCCTGAGTGAGCGCGAAGATCACCACGAGGGCGACCGCGGCGACGGCGTAGGCGATGAGCACGCTGCGCAGGTGACGCTTGCCTTGCATGGACTGCCTCCTCGTCGGGTCCTCCCACCCTATCGGCGTCAGCCGGTGATGTCCCTGGCAAGCGCCGCCGGCAGGTAGTCGTAGCGGTTGAAGGCCCGGGTGAACGAGCCCGAGCCGTGCGCGACGGATCGCAGGTCGATGGGGTAGCGGGACAGCTCGTGCTGGGGGACGTCGGCGGTGATCGCGGTGTGCCCCTCCAGCGCCGCCGGCTGGGTGGCGTGCACCTGGGCCCGGCGGCCGCGCAGGTCGGCCAGCACCGCGCCGACGTAGTCGTCCCCGACGGTGACCTCGATCGTGTCGACCGGCTCCAGCAGGGCCACGGTCGACTCGTTGGCCGCCTCGCGCAGGGCCAGGCCGGCGGCGTTCTGGAAGGCCATGTCGGAGGAGTCCACCGTGTGGGCCTTGCCGTCGACGAGGGTGACCCGCACGTCGACGCACGGGTAGCCGGCCAGCACGCCCTCGGCGAGCTGGTTGCGGGCCCCCTTCTCCACCGAGGGGATGAAGTTGCGGGGCACCGCACCGCCGACCACCTTGTCCACGAACTCGAAGCCGGCCCCGCGCGGGAGCGGCTCGATCTCGAGCTGGACGACGGCATACTGACCGTGGCCGCCGGACTGCTTGACCAGCCGTCCCTGGACCTGGACCGGGCGCACGAAGGTCTCCCGCAGCGAGGTGCGCACCGGCTCGGTGCTCACCGTGACGTTGAACCGCTGCGCCAACCGATCCAGGACGTCGTCGACGTGCGCCGGCCCGAGGGTCCACAGGACCAGCTGGTGGGTCTCGGCGTTGCGCTCCAGACGCAGGGTGAGGTCCTCGGAGGTGAGCCGCTGCAGCGCCCCGGCCAGCTTGTCCTCGTCCCCGGGCGACCCGGCGTGGATGGCGACCGGCAGCAGCGGCTCGGGGAGCAGCCAGGGCTCCACGAGCGCGGGCCGCTCGGTGTCGGAGAGGGTGTCCGAGGTCTCGGCGCTGGCCAGCTTGGTCACGAGCACGATCTCGCCCGCGATCGCCCGTTCCCGCGGCGCGGTGCCGCCGGGCACGGGGGTGCTGATCTGGCCCGGACGCTCGTCGTCGACGTCGTGACCGGGGCGACCGTCGACCTCGTGACCGACGACCCACTCCAGGTGACCGCTGACGTGCAGCCTGCTGTCGGGGCGCAGGGTGCCGGAGAAGATCCGCACCAGCGAGAGCCGCCCGACGTAGGGATCGGTCGAGGTGCGGATCACCTGGGCGACCAGCGGACCGTCCGGATCGGCGGTGATCTCCCCGAAGTCCCCGCCGCCGGGGGTCATGACGGCGGGCATCCACGCCCCCTCCGGCGAGGGGAAGGCGTCGACGATGAGGTCGAGCAGGGCCGGCACGCCGGTGCCGCTCGGGGGGTTGACCGGCACGATGGGGAAGAAGCGCCCGGTGGCGGTGGCCTTCTGCAGGTCGGCGCGCAGCGCCCCGGTGTCGAGGTCCTCCCCGGAGAGGTAGCGGTCCAGGAGGGTCTCGTCCTCGGACTGCTCGATGATCGACTCGAGGAGCTGACCCCGGGCGTCCTCGACCTCCGCCCGCTGCGCCTCGTCGAGGTCGCTGGCGCGGCCGGCCGCGTCCACGCGGGTGAGCCCGAGCAGGTCGACCACCCCGGTCAGCGCGGCGGGGCTGCCCTCGATGACCGGCAGCGACAGCGGCACGGCGTCGCCGAAGACCCGGCGGCACTCGGCGACCACGGCGTCCCAGTCGGCCCTGGCCAGCTCCAGCTGGGTCACCGCCACGGCCCGGGGGATGCCCACGGCCGCGCACTCGCGCCACAGCATGCGGGTCGCCTCGTCGATGCCGCTGCCCGCCGCCACCACGAAGAGCACGGCGTCGGCCGCCCGCAGACCGGCCCGCACGTCACCGACGAAGTCAGGGCGCCCGGGGCTGTCGACCAGGGTCACCACGGTGCCCGAGGGCTGGTGCACCGTCGTGACGGCACCGAGCTCGGTGGAGGCCGCCTCGGCCTCCTTCACGTGGCCGAGCTGGCCGGTCGCCAGCTGCTCGACGAGGGCGCTCTTGCCCGTCCCCTGCGGACCGACCAGGACCACGGTGCGGACCTGGCCGGGGCTCGAGGGGCCGGAGAACGAGGACGCGTGGCGGTTCATGCCCACAACCTACGCCTGCCTCCCACCGCCGGATGCGGGGGTCGGACCTGCTGCGACATACCCTGATCCCGTGTCCCGCCTCACGCTGTTCAGCGTCCGCAACCGCGCCCTCGTCGCCCTCGCCACGCTGTTCAGCATGGTGGCCGGGCTGTGGGCCGCCGGGTCACTCCCGCGCGAGCTCTTCCCCTCCCTGCAGTTCCCCGTCCTCGTGGTCGCGACGGCCTCACCGGGCGCGAGCTCCTCGGTCGTGGAGGAGCAGGTCACCCGTCCGGTCGAGACCGCGGCGCAGGGCCTGAACAACGTCGTCGAGGTGCAGTCGACCAGCGCCGACAGCTTCTCCTCCGTCCTCGTCGAGCTCGACTACGGCACCGACCTGGGCTCGGCCCAGACCGACCTGCAGCGGGCCGTCCTCGCGCTGCCGGACCTGCCGGAGTCGGCCAACCCCCAGATCTTCGCCGGCAACCTCGACGACTTCCCCATCATCCAGCTCGCGGCCAGCGGCGGTGCGGACGGTGCGGACCTCGTCGACCGGCTGGAGCGCTTCGTGCTGCCGGAGATCGAGGACCTGCCCGGCGTGCGGTCCGCCACCCTGACCGGCGTCGCCGACCGGGTGGTGACGGTCGACCTCGACGAGAACGCCGCCCAGGAGGCCGGGGTGGGCGCCGCCGAGGTCGGCCAGGTCCTGCGGGCCAACGGCGTGATCCTGCCCGGCGGGGTGGTCGAGGGGCTCGACGGGGCCGCCGAGCTGCCGGTGCAGGTCGGCTCCCGCCTCACCTCGGTGGAGCAGGTCGAGGCGCTGCCGATGCTGACCCAGGGCACCGTGCTGGCCCGCCAGCAGGCGCAGGCCGCCAACGCGCAGGCCGAGCAGGCCACGGCGCAGGCGCAGGCCGACGCGGAGGAGGCGGCGGCCCAGCTGCCCCCGGGGGCCGAGCTGCCCGCCGCGCCCGGGGGCGAGGTGCCGACCGTGGAGGTCCCGGACATCCCCACCCTGGGCGACCTGGCGACGGTGACGCTGGAGGAGCGGGAGGCCACGGCTTACACCCGCACCAACGGGGAGCCGAGCGTCGGCATCCAGATCGTCAAGACGCCGGACGGCAACGCGGTGGACATCTCCCAGGCGCTCGCCGACGCCACCCCCGAGCTGGAGTCGTCGCTGAGCAGCGGCTCGCTGGTGACGATCTTCGACGGCGCCCCCTTCATCGAGAAGTCGATCGAGGACCTGGCGACCGAGGGTCTGCTCGGCCTGGGCTTCGCCGTGCTCGTCGTGCTGGTCTTCCTGCTCTCGGTCCGGCTCACCCTGGTCACCGCCCTGTCCATCCCGCTGTCGCTGCTGCTCGCGCTGGTGGGGCTGTCGGTCGCGGGCTACTCGCTCAACATCCTCACCCTGGGCGCCCTGACGATCGCCGTCGGGCGCGTCGTCGACGACTCGATCGTGGTCATCGAGAACATCAAGCGCCACATCGCCCTGGGTGACGACCGGCGCACCGCCGTGGTCACGGCCACCGGCGAGGTCGCCGGCGCCATCACCTCCGCGACCATCTGCACGGTGGCCGTCTTCCTCCCCCTGGGCTTCGTGAGCGGACCCGTCGGCGAGCTGTTCAAGCCCTTCGCGGTGACGGTCAGCCTGGCGATGCTGGCCTCGCTGCTGGTGGCCCTGACCATCATCCCCGTCCTGGGCTACTGGTTCCTGGGCTCCTCGGCGCGGCGCGGGAAGCACCTGCGGGAGGAGGTCGCCCCCGTCGCCCCGGAGGGCGAGCAGCTGGCGGCGTCCGAGCCCGACAGCGACCTGGCCGACATCCGCACCCGCCCGGACCGCCTGCAGCGCGCCTACCTTCCCTCCCTGCGCTGGAGCCTGGCCCACCCGTGGGTCACGCTGGCGCTGGCCGGCGCCCTGCTGGCGGGCACCGGCTGGGCCGCCACCCAGATGCGCACCGACTTCATCGGCGACTCCGGCGAGAACACGCTCCAGGCGACCCTGAGCCTGCCCACCGGCACCACCCTGCAGGACACCGACGAGCAGGCCCGGGTCGTGGAGGACTGGCTGTCCGGACGGGACGAGGTCGAGGCCTACCAGGCGACGGTGGGCAGCTCCGGCGGGATCGAGGCCGTCTTCACGGGTGCGTCGGCGAGCCGGGCGACCTTCGCCCTCACCCTGGCGCCGGACGTCAGCGGCCGGGAGTTCGGCGACGAGCTGACCGCCGCCATCGAGCCCGAGCTGCCCGAGGGGAGCAGCTTCACCGCGACCGCCGGGCAGGCGGGCGGGCCCACCGGCAGCGGCCTGGAGATCCGGGTGCAGGCGCAGGACGCCGAGGACCTGCGCGCCACCACCCAGCAGGTCAACCAGCTGATGCGCGACGCCGGGGCGGCCGACGTCACCGACTCCCTCAGCGACACCGTGCCGGCGCTGCGGGTGGACGTGGACCGGGCCGCTGCGGCCGAGGTGGGGCTCGCGGAGGCCCAGCTGGGTCAGGTGGTGCAGGCCGCGACCACCGGGGCCACCGTCGGGCGGGTCGAGTTCGACAACCGCCTGATCGACGTCGTCGTGCACCACCGGGACGCCCCTGACGTCACCGCGCTGGAGGACCTCCAGGTCGCGGTGGACGCCGAGGGGGAGCCGGTGCGCCTCGGCGACGTGGCCCAGCTGGAGCGGACCGAGGAGGCGGTGAGCACCACCCGTATCGACGGGCTCCGGGCCGCCACCGTCACCGGCCGCTCCACCGGTGACGACCTCACCGCCGTCACGAACGACCTCCGCGAGCGGGTCGACGCGCTGGAGCTGCCCGAGGGGGTGCAGGTCGACATCGGAGGGGTGAGCGCCGACCAGCAGGAGGCGTTCTCCGCGCTGGGGCTGGCGCTGCTGGCCGCGGTGGCCCGTCGTCTACCTGGTCATGGTCGCGACCTTCAACTCGCTGGTCCAGCCGCTCATCCTGCTGGTCTCCGTGCCGTTCGCGGCCACCGGGTCCATCGCGGCGCTGCTGCTGACCGGGAAGGCTCTGGACGTCACCGCCCTCATCGGTTTCCTCATGCTCATCGGGGTCGTCGTCACCAACGCGATCGTCCTCATCGACCTGGTGAACCAGTACCGCGCCCGGGGGCTCCCCCGGTCCGAGGCGCTCTACGAGGGGGCCCGCCACCGGCTCCGCCCGATCGTCATGACCGCGGCGGCCACCATCCTGGCCCTGCTGCCGATGGCGGTCGCGCTCACGGGGGGCAGCGCCTTCATCTCCCAGCCGCTGGCGATCGTCGTCATCGGCGGGCTGCTGTCCTCCACCCTGCTGACGCTGCTGCTCGTCCCCGTCCTCTACGAGCTGGTCGAGCGCGGCACGGCCCGGCTGAGCCGGGGCCGCGCCGGCTGAGGGTCACCAGCCGGCGGGGCCTGCGGAGCCCGCGGCATACTCGTCCATCGGCACCTTGCCCTGGCGCCACGCCGCGAGCACCGGCTCCACGATGCGCCACAGCTCCTCCGCCTCGTCACCGCGGATGGTCATGAGTGGGTCACCGTCGAGGATGGCGCCCAGCACCTCGCCGTAGGGCAGCATCCGCGGCTGGCCGAGGGTCGCGACCAGCTCCTTCTGCTCCAGCTCGAAGGGGTCCCCCTCGGCGTTCATCGACAGGTCCAGCGCGACGGCGCCTGGCTTGATCTGCAGGATGAGGCGGTCCGGGCCGGAGGGCGGGCGGAAGCCGTCCGGGATGTGCGGCGGCTCCCGGAAGAAGACCTCCACCTGCTTGTTGTCCTTCCCGATCGCCTTGCCGGACCGCAGGACGAAGGGGACACCGGCCCACCGGGCGTTCTCCAGCTGCACCGTGAGCTGGGCCAGGGTCTCGGTCTCGCGCTCGGGGTCCACCCCTTCCTCCGCCACGTAGTCGGGCACGTCGCGCTCCCCGATCCGGCCACCGGTGTAGCGGGCGCGGCGGGAGGCGATGACCGGGTCCCGCTGCCACGGCTGCGTGGCCCGCAGCGCCTGGGCCTTGAGCGAGCGCACCTCCTCCGCGTCCATCGTCGCCGGGGCCTCCATGGCGAAGAACGCCAGGATCTCCAGCAGGTGGGACTGGATCATGTCCAGCAGCAGCGCGGCCTTGTCGTAGTAGCCCGCCCGTCCCTCCAGTGCCAGGGTCTCGTCGTAGGTGATCTCGACGCGCTCGATGTGCTCGTGGGACCAGATGGGCTGCAGGACCCGGTTGGCGAAGCGGATGCCGACGATGTTGAGGATCGTGTTGACCCCCAGGAAGTGGTCGATCCGGAAGATGTCGGTCTCGGGCACCACCCGCAGCAGCTGGGCGTTGAGCTCCTGGGCCGTCGCCAGGTCGCTGCCGAAGGGCTTCTCCAGCGCCAGCCGCGTGCCGCGGGGCACCCCGATGTCCTCCAGCAGGGCGCACACCTGCACCGTCACCGCCGGCGGGAGGGCGAAGTAGATGACCAGCCGCTCGCCGCAGGTCCCGAGCAGCTCGCGCATCTGCTCCCGGTCCAGCGCGTCCGCCCGGACGTAGCTGGTGTCCGACACCAGCCGCTCGACGCGCTCCCGGTCCAGGTCGGCCTCGCCGAGGGCGTCGCACACGCGCTGCCGCCAGGCGTCCGGGGCCAGCTCGTTGCGGTCCGCCCCGACCACGCGGACCCGGCGCCCGGGCTCCTCGCGCAGCAGGGTGCCGAGGCCGGGCAGCAGCAGCCGCCGGGTGAGGTCACCGGAGGCACCCAGGATGAGCAGGGTCGTGGACGAGTCGGTCATGCGGCCAGGGTATGCGGTGCCTCCCCGGCGGGCGGGCACGCGGGGCCCGGTCGGGCCGGACGTAGACTGGGCGGATCGTGAGCGCCGCACCGTCCTGGGGCCCGGGAGACATCGCCCTGGGCCTGTTCCTCTTCCTCTTCGTCGGGGCGATGGCCCGTGGACAGGCGATCTACTGGCTGGCCCGGGTGGTCACCGACCGGGTCATGGCGACCGGGGAGCCCGGCCCCGGGTGGCGCCGACGGGTCCACCGCTGGCTGCACAGCGACGGCGTCGCCCAGGGTCGGCGGTCCCTGGCCCGCTGGGGCTGGCCGCTGGTGCCGTTCGCGTACCTCACGGTGGGGTTCCAGTCGATGGTGATGGCCGCGGCCGGGATGGTCCGGATGCCGGTGCTCACCTACACGCTCGCCCAGGTCCCGGGCTCGATCGCGTGGGCGGTCATCTACAGCACGGTCGGCTTCGCCTTCTGGGGCGCGTTCTTCGCGGCGCTGCAGGGCAACCCGGTGTGGCTGCTGCTCCTCCTGGCCGGGATCGGGCTCGTCGTCGTCGCGCTCCGCGCCGCCCGCCGCCGCCGGGCCTGAGGCGTCATACCGCTCGCGCCGGGGTGCCCCGGCCACGGTGCCGCACGAGCAGCGAGACCCCGAGGACGAGGAGTCCGCCCAGGGAGAGGCCCGCACCGACCAGGGCGGGCGCGCGGTAGCCGTACCCCGCGGTGATGACCAGGCCCCCCACCCAGGCCCCCAGGGCGTTGGCGAGGTTGAGGGCGGAGTGGTTCATCGCGGCCCCAAGCGTGCGGGCCGCCCCCGCGACCGCCATGAGGCGCAGCTGCAGCGCCACCACCCAGGCGGAGCTGCACAGGCCCACGACCGCCACGGCGAGCACGGCCGGCACCGGCTCCAGGGACGCCCAGACGAAGGCGAGCAGGGCCGCCGCGGAGCCGAGCCCCATGATCACCAGGGTGCGCAGCACCGACCAGTCCCCCAGCCGCCCGCCCAGCCAGGTGCCGACGATGGAGACGAGCCCGTAGACCAGCAGGTAGACCGGCACCCATGCCTGGTCGAGCCCGGTGACCTCGGTGAGGGTGGGGGCGATGTAGGAGTACATCGCGAACATCCCGCCGAAGCCCACCGCACCGACGAGCATGGTGAGCCAGAACTGCAGGTTGGCGAAGGCCCCGACCTCGGTCCGCCACGAGTGCGCGCGGTCCCCCGGACGCCACGGCACCCAGCGCAGGACCAGGACGGCGGTCAGCACCCCGATCGCGGCGACCGCCCAGTAGGCGACCCGCCAGCCCAGCACCTGCCCCGCCCAGGTGCCCAGCGGCACACCCGCGACCATGGCGAGCGGGATACCGAGCATGACGGTGCCCACGGCGCGCCCGCCCTGGCCGGGCGGGGCCAGGGCCACCGCGATGAGGGCCGCCAGCCCGAAGAACCCGCCGTGCGGCAGTCCGGACACGAAGCGCGCCAGGACCAGGCTCGGGTGGTCGGGGGCGAGCGCGGCGGCGGCGTTGCCCAGGGCGAAGACCACCATGAGCACCACGAGGACGGTCCGCTTCGGGGCCCGGGCCGCGCCCAGCGCGACCAGCGGGGAGCCCACGACGACGCCGAGCGCGTAGGCGGAGATGGTGTCGGCGGCCCGGGGCACGGAGACGCCGAGCCCGTCCGCGATCTGGGGCAGCAGGCCCATCGTGACGAACTCGGTGACGCCGATCCCCACCCCACCCAGGACGAGCGCGGCGAAGGCGAGGGCGCGGGCCCGGGGGGTGAGGGTGGTGGACATCGGCGCCCAGCGTACGCCCGGCGGCCCGCCTCCTACCCCGTGCGCTCCTCGGCGATCGCGACGAAGTTGGCCCGGCTGTGCCCGTCGGACCGGAAGCCGAGGGAGTCGTCGCAGGTGATGAGCGCGATTCGGGCCACGTCCTTCTGGTTGCCCCACACGGCCGGCGCGCGCTGCAGGCCCTCCTTGGACATCTGCTGGGTCTGGGTGATGACGAACTCCCGCGTCTCACCGTTGCCGTAGCCGACGGTGACGAGATCACCCTCGGTGACCTCAGGCAGGTCGTAGAAGACGTCGGGCTCGTCGTCGTAGACCACAGGGCCGGCGATCACGGCCGTGCCGACCTGGCCGGGGACCACCCGCCCGGACCCCACGTGCCAGATGGCGTCGCCGGGCTCGGGGTCGATCGTGCCCTGCGGCGTCAGGCCCTCCGGGCTGATCGGCTCCCGGTCCAGACCGGCGGCCTCGACGCTGACCCAGCTGGGTGCGTCGAGACCGTCGGCGGTGACCGGTCGACCCGAGGTCCCCTCCAACGCCCCGACGGCCTGCACCGTCAGCGTGCTCACGCCGAGCGTCGCGACGAGCAGTCCGGTCGGGACGAGGAGGCGGGGACCTCGGGTCATCGGGTCAACCTGTCTGCGGTATGCCGCCGGGCGGGCCCGGCGGGTCGGTCAGGTCAGTGGGCGCCGCCCTCGCGGCGGCGCATCGCGAAACCGGTCGCTCCGGCGCCGGCGAGCACGAGGGCCGCACCACCCAGGAGGGCCATGTTCGGGCCGGAGGTGCTGCGTCCGTCGGTCTCCACGGGGGGACCGGTCGGCTCCTCGGTCCCCGTGGGCCCGTCCGTCGGCTCCTCGGTGGGCTCCTCGGTGGGCTCCTCGGTGGGCTCCTCCGTGGGCTCCTCGGTGGGCTCCTCCGTCGGCTCGGTGCCGCCGTCACCCCCCTGGCAGAGCATCACGTGGGTGATGTTGCCGTCACGCTCGGCCTCGTAGACGTTCTCCTCGCCGTAGCCCCTCCACTCGAAGCCCTCCTCGTCGTTCGCGACCTTGAGGACGACCAGGAGCCAGTCGTTGTCCCCCTCGAGGTAACCGCTCCAGGAGCCCTCGTCGAAGTAGACGGCGGTCTGGTGCCCTGGAGCTCGCTGGGGGTGCAGCTGACGTTGGTGTAGCCCTCGGCGATGAGCCCTTCGTGCCAGGAGTCGCTGAAGGGCGGGTGCTCGAGGGCGAGGGCGGGGCTGGCGGCGGCCATCAGGACCGCGGCAGCACCGGCCCCGGCCGCGAGGGCACGCAGGGTGTGGTTGCGGCGCATGTCTGTTTCCTTTCGGGAGGACGCAGAGTCGTTCCCTGGGTCTACGGTCGGTCCGTCGGCCGCCAGTCACACCAGTCACAAACGACACATATGTAACTCCCGACGCTTGTGCACCGTAGCCGGTCAGCACCGGCCCAGCCACCACCGCCCCGGCGTGTCCCGGGAGTATCCCTGTGCGTGACTCTTGTGTCACATTCATCGCCCTGACGATCGATGTGACACAAGAGCAGCGCATCCATGCGGGGCCCTACCGCCAGGAGGGGCGGAACGGTCACGATGCTCAGCCGGGAGGCTCAGTCGGGAACCGGCTCCAGCAGGCCCTCGGCGAGCAGGGTCCGGACGGCGTCCCGCGTGAGGGTCACCGCGTCCCCGCCCTCCGGGATCCCGAAGAGCTGCTCCAGGACCGCCGCCAGCTCCTCGACCGACGCGCCGTGCCCGGCCTGCGTACGGATGGCCGTGCCCACGGCCGAGACCCGCCGCACCTGGCCGTCCAGGAGGACGAGCGACTCCTCCTGGTGGTGCAGCTCGTCGTGGGCCGGGACGGTCCGGACGCGGGAGGGGAGCGGCATACCCTCGCCGGTCACCACGGCGAGGTCCGCCCGCAGAGCTCCTCGGCGAGCGGCTCCAGGTCCGCCACCTCGGCGTAGGTGACCCGGCGCGCCCCGCCCGTGCGGTCCAGCACCCGGGCCAGCCACCGCAACGGCCGCTCGGTCCGCATGAAGCCCGACGACTCCGGCGTGAGCGCCATCACCGCGTCCAGCAAGGACAGCTCCTCGACGACCGGCGTGGACGCACCGGGGTCGCGCCGGAGCAGCACGATCCCCGCGAGCCACGGCACCACCCTGGGGCCGGCGAGCCCGGCCACGCCCGGCGCCGTCTCGTCCTTGACCCCCACCCAGTCCGGCCGGCGGACCGACAACGGCTTGAGGTAGGGCACGACCGTGCCGTCGGGTCGTACCCCCACGGTCTCGTCCGTGACGTAGCTGCGGGACGGCCCGAGGGTGCGGCACAGGGTGGTCTTGCCCGTGTTGCCCGGAGCCACGAAAACCGCGGTCGCCCCGGTCCCGGGGTGGGCGATCGCCGCGGCGTGCAGCATGAGCAGCTTACCGGTGCGGGCCGAGATGACCTCGTGGGTGACGGACTGGGTGAGCCGCTGCAGCAGGCGCCGCGGGTCCTGGTCACGGATCTCCTGCCCGCCGCGGGCCCCCGCCCCGCCGGAGGCCGGCGGGGCGTCCGGGTCCTCGAGGACCGCCCGGACCACCCTTGGCGGGCCACCGTCCCCGGCGAGGGCCTCCTCGGCGGGGTCGTCCTCCCGCAGGCACAGGTGCCAGCGGTCCCGAACCGCCTGGGCGAACATCTCGGGCAGGTGCCCGCCCACGTGGACGTCCACGTCCGTGCCGAGCGCGCGGAGCGGCACGACGAGGTCAGGCGCGGTCACGTCCTCACCCTATCGAGCGGCCGTCCCGCCCTCCCGGCCGAGCGCGCGTACCCTGTCCGCCCATGGAGGACGACGCCACCCGGCTGCTTCACGAGGCCGCGTGGCAGGTGTATGCCGTGCCTCCCGGGGAGTTCGTCACCACCCGCACCGCGTGGGTCAGGCGGCTGCGGGGCGAGGGCCACCGGGAGGCCGCCCGGGCCGTCGGGGCGCTGCGCAAGCCGTCGGTCTCCGCCGCCGCCGTCAACGCCCTGGCCCGCTCCGAGGACCCTGTCCTGCCACGGCTGCGGGAGGTGGGCTCCCGGCTGCGGCACGCCCAGTCGGCGCTGGACGGCGCCGGCCTGGCGGCCCTGCGCGGCGAGCGCGACGCACTGCTCACCGACTGGGTCGCCGCGGCCCGGCAGCACGCCCCCGGCGGCTCCCTCACCGCGGCGGTGGAGGCGGAGGTGCGCGACACGGCCGTGGCGGCGCTGGCCGACGAGGCGGCCACGGAGGTCGTGCTCAGCGGGACGCTGACCCGGGCCCTGTCCTACAGCGGTTTCGGCGAGGTCGACGTGGCCGACGCGGTGGCCCGTACGAGCACGGGGGTGGTGCTGACCCGGATCGAGGGAGGGCGCGGCGAGGACGAGGACGAGGGCGAGGACGGGCAGGGGAACAAGGACGAGGGCGAGGGCGACGACGACGAGCCCGAACCGGACGCTGCGCCGGAGAGCGACGAGCCGGACGAGGCGCCGGAGGACGACGCCGAGCCGGAGGACGCACTCGCCGACCTGCGGGAGGAGGTCGAGCGGGCTGAGTCGGAGGTCGCCGAGGCCCGGGACCGTCGTCGGGCGGCGGCGGCCGAGGACGGGGCGGCGGGGTCGCGGATGACGGAGGCGGAGCAGGCCGTCGAGGCGGCGCGGCAGGTGCTGGAGGCTGCTGAGCAGCAGCTCCGGGAGGCCTCGGAGGCCCGCTCCGCGACGGCCGAGGCCCTGAGCGCGGCGGAAGCCGCGCTCTCCGCCGCCCGGGCGCGACGCGACACCGCGCGGCAGGAGCTCGAGGAGGCCGAGGACGCCGGCTGATCCTGCCTCAGCGGCGCCGGGAGTCCAACCGGCCGACGAGGCGCCAGGCGAGCGGGAAGACCGCAGCCGCGACGGCCGCCTTGATCAGCCCGGGCACGAGGAAGGGCGTGACGCCGGCGGCGAGGATGACGGCCGGGTCGGTCATCCCGAGGACCGTGGCCATCCAGGGCACACCGACGACGAAGGGCGCCGCGGTGGCCAGGAGGAAGCCGCCCATCGCGAGCACCACGTGGCGGTCCCAGGCGCGCTCGGCCGCCCAGCCGGCGATCGCCGCGGCCCCGATGAAGCCGATGACGAAGCCGAAGGACGGTGCCAGGACGTAGGCGGGACCGCCCGCCCCGCCGGCGAAGACGGGTGCCCCCAGCAGACCGGCGACCAGGTACGTCGTGAGGGCCGCGGCGCCGCGGCGCATGCCCAGGGCGCCACCTACGAGCATCACGCCGAGCGTCTGACCGGTGATCGGCACCGGCCCGATGCGCCACTCGGCCTGCGCGAGCAGGCCCACGACGGCGGCACCGGCGACGACGAGCCCGACGTCCACGAGGGTGCTGCTGCGGGGGAGGACACGGTCGGCGAGGACGCCGAGGCCTGGACGCGAGGGGACCGCTGCTGTCGACATGGCGGACAGGATGGCACAGCACCGGCCCCCCTCGCCGGGGAGTCCCCCGGCGACGCGTTCGCGCGGGCCGGGGCCGACGGCATACCCTGTCAGGGCGACGACGCCGGCCCGAGGGGCCGGCGTTCCCATGTCCCGCACCGCAGCTGTCCCGCACCGCAGCCCAAGGATGGATCGTATGAAGATCGGCCTCCTCACCGCCGGGGGCGACTGCCCCGGCCTCAACGCCGTCATCCGGGGCGTCGTCCTCAAGGGCGACCGGATTTACGACCACGAGTTCGTCGGGGTCAAGGACGGCTTCCGGGGGCTGGTCGAGGATGACATCGTCCCCCTGCCGCGCCAGCGGGTCCGCGGGCTGTCCAAGGTCGGCGGCACGATCCTCGGCACGTCCCGGGTCAGCCCGATCGCGAACGGCGGGACCGGGCGGGTCAAGGCGGTCATGGACAAGCACCAGATCGACGCGCTCGTCGCCATCGGGGGTGAGGGCACGCTGACCGTGGCCCGGATGTTCCACGACGACGGCATCAACGTCGTCGGCGTCCCCAAGACGATCGACAACGACCTGTCGGCCACCGACCGCACCTTCGGCTTCGACACCGCGGTGTCCGTGGCGACCGAGTCGATCGACCGGCTCCGCACCACGGGCGAGGCCCACAGCCGCTGCATGGTCGTCGAGGTCATGGGACGTCACGTGGGCTGGATCGCGCTCCACGCCGGCCTGGCCTCCGGGGCGCACGCCATCCTCATCCCCGAGGTCCCCGTCACCCCCGAGCAGCTGTGCGACTGGGTGCAGCACGCGCACGACCGCGGACGCGCCCCGACCGTCGTGGTGGCCGAGGGCTTCACCTTCGCCGGCCAGGGCCGGGTCGAGAGCGAGCAGGTCGACGGCTTCGGACGACCGGTGCTCGGCGGCATCGGCGAGCAGGTCACGCGGATCGTCGAGGAGCGCACCGGGATCGAGACCCGCAACACCACGCTCGGTCACCTGCAGCGGGGCGGCGTGCCGAGCTCCTACGACCGGGTGCTCGCGACCCGCTTCGGCACCGCGGCGGTGGACGCCGTGAGCAACAAGCTGTGGGGCACGATGGTGGCGCTCCAGGGGATCGACATCGCCAACGTCCCCCTGAGCGAGGCGACGAGCCACCTCAAGACGGTCCCGCGGGAGCAGTGGGACGAGGCGGCGATCCTCTTCGGCTGACGTCACCGCCCTGGTCCCCTGGTTCCTCGGGGTGGGCTTCACCCTGCTCGGTGGGCTCCTCGCGTGGTCCGGCCTGTCCTCGGTCGCTCGCCACGTGCGCCGCTCGCGCACCTGGTCACGCGCCAGGGCGACCGTGGTCGGCTACGACTGGCGTGGGCGCTCGGGCAAGGAGGTCCAGCACTGGGTGATGGAGCGCACCGACTCCCTGGGCCGCACCCACCGGACGCTCAGCGAGCTGGGGTCCTCGGGCGGCACGCTGCGCCGCTTCCCCTTCGACGTCGACGTCCTGGTCGATCCGGCCGACGGGTCGACCTTCGTGCTCGCCGGGGGCTGCCGCTCCGGCTGGGGCGGACTCCTCCTGGGCCTCGGAGGCAGCTTCTTCCTCCTGGTCGGCCTGGTCGTGCTCGGGTTCCTCGTCCGGGGCTGAGCCTGTCCGCGACCCACCCCTAGGATCCGGGGTATGACGCTCCTCGCCGACGCCCGGGCCCTCCAGGACGACCTCGTGCGGCTGCGCCGCGCATTGCACCGGCACCCCGAGGTGGGGCTGGACAACCCCCGCACCCAGCAGCTGGTGCTCGAGGCGCTGGAGGGGCTGCCCCTGGAGATCACGACCGGCACGGGCACGACCTCGGTCGTGGCGGTCCTGCGCGGTGCCCGCCCCGGGCCCACCGTGCTGCTGCGCGGCGACACGGACGGGCTGCCGGTCACCGAGGCCACGGGTCTGGACTTCGCCGCCACCACCGGCACCATGCACGCCTGCGGTCACGACCTGCACACCGCCGGCCTCGTGGGGGCGGCGCGCCTGCTCTGTGCGCGCCGGGACGAGCTCGCCGGGTCGATCCTCTTCATGTTCCAGCCGGGCGAGGAGGGTTACGGCGGGGCGAAGGTGATGCTCGAGGAGGGGCTGCTGGAGGCCAGTGGAGAGCGGCCCGTGGCGGCCTACGCCATCCACGTCTCCCCCGGCCCGCGCGGCGTCTTCTGGCACCGCCCCGGCCCGGTGCTCGCGGGCTCCAACGTCCTGCAGATCACCGTCCACGGCCGGGGCGGCCACGGCTCCCAGCCCCACAAGGCTGCCGACCCCGTCGCGGCGCTGCTGGAGATCGGCACCGCCCTGCAGACGATGGTCACCCGCAGGTTCGACGTCGGGGACCCGGTCGTCCTCTCGGTCACCCGGCTGCGGGCGGGCGAGGCGGTCAACGTCATCCCCGGCACGGCGTCGCTCGGCGCCACGGTCCGCACCCTCTCGGACACCAACGTCGAGGCGGTCCGCACGCACGCCACCGCGCTGGCCGCGGGGATCGCCTCGGCCCACGGGTGCACCGCCGAGGTGTCCCTGGAGGTCCAGTACCCCGTCACCGTCAACGACGACGCCGAGACCGCCTGGGTCGCCGAGCAGCTCACCGACGTCTTCGGGGCCGAGCGGGTGCAGGAGCGCCCCACCCCCCTCATGGGGTCCGAGGACTTCAGCTACGTCCTGGCCCAGGTGCCCGGCACCTTCTTCTTCCTCCAGTGCAGCCCGCCGGAGGTCGACCCCGACACCGCCCCCTACAACCACTCCCCCGAGGTGCTCTTCGACGACGCCGTCCTCGGCGACCAGGCGGCCGCGCTGGCGATGCTGGCGCTGCGGCGGCTGGCCCGGGGGGACGGATGAGCGACCTGCCGCTCCCCACCGCCGACGACGTCGACGCCGCCGCGGAGCGGATCGCGGGCAAGGTCACCCGCACCCCCCTGCAGCGCAGCGAGCGGCTCTCGGAGGCCACGGGGGCCGACGTCTGGCTCAAGCGGGAGGACCTGCAGCCGGTGCGCTCCTACAAGGGTCGTGGCGCCGCCAACCTCATCGCCCAGCTGGACAGCGAGCAGATCTGGGCGGGCGTCGTCTGCGCCAGCGCCGGCAACCACGCCCAGGGGGTCGCCCACGCCTGCGCGACCCTCGGGGTGAACGCCCGGATCTACCTGCCCGCCAACACCCCCCGGCAGAAGCGCGACCGGGTCGCTGCCCTGGGCGGGGACTGGGTGGAGACGGTGGTGGGGGGTCGGACCTACGACGAGGCCGCCGACGCGGCACGGGCCGACGCCGAGCGCACCGGGGCCACGCCCGTCCCGGCCTTCGACCACCCGCACACCATCGCCGGCCAGGGCACGATCGTCCGCGAGATCGTCGAGGACCTCCCGGCTCCGCCGGACGTGGTCGTCCTGCCCTGCGGGGGCGGCGGGCTGCTGGCCGGGGCGCTGACCTGGCTGCGCGAGCGCCACCCGCAGGTCCGGGTCGTGGGCGCCGAGCCCGCGGGCGCGGCCTGCATGATCGCGGCGACCCACGCCGGGGCCCCCGTGACCCTGCCAGAGATCGACCGCTTCGTCGACGGGGCGGCGGTGGCCCGGGCCGGCGACCGCACCTACGAGGTGGTGGCACGGCATACCCCCGAGCTGGTCGCCGTCCCCGAGGGCGCGGTGTGCACCGAGATGATCGCGCTCTACCAGACCGAGGGCATCATCGCCGAGCCTGCCGGGGCCCTGGCCTCCGCCGCGCTGGCCGGCCTGCGGGTGGAGCCCGGTCTGACGGTCGTGGCCGTGGTCTCGGGGGGCAACAACGACCTGCTGCGGTATGCCGAGGTCGTCGAGCGGTCGCTCATCCACGAGGGGCTCAAGCACTACTTCCTCGTCGACTTCCCGCAGGAGCCGGGGATGCTGCGGCGGTTCCTCGACGAGGTGCTGGGGCCGGACGACGACATCGCGCTGTTCGAGTACGTCAAGCGCAACAACCGCGAGACCGGTCCCGCTCTCGTGGGCATCGAGCTCGGGGCCCGCGAGGACCTGTCCCCGCTCCTGGAGCGGATGGCCGCCAGCTCCATGGAGGTGCAACCGATCGCGCCGGACAGCCCGCTCTTCCGCTTCGTGCTCTGAGCGGCGGTCAGCCCCGTGGCCGGCCCAGGATCCAGTAGGCGCAGAAGTAGACCGACGTCCTGGCCAGGCCACGGTCGCGCACGAGGTGACGCCGCACCTGCGCGGCCAGCTCCTGCTCGCCCGAGACCCAGCCGTAGTCCGGCTGCGGCAGGTCGGCCGCGCGGACCGCCTCGACCAGGGCCTCGCCCGGACGGCGCTTGCCGCGGTGCACCACGGTCAGCGTTCCGAGCTCGGGCTCGGGCACGTCGGGCACCGCGCCGGGGGCGGTCTCGAGCAGCACGTGCAGCTCGGTGCCGGTGCCGCGGGCGCCCTCGACGATCTGCACCATCGAGGGGTATGCCGTCTCGTCGCCGGCGATGACCTGCACCCGGGCGTCGGCCGGCGGGTGGTAGCAGGTGGTGCCGGTCTGCACGGCGAGCTCGTCGCCGGCTGCGGCGTCGCGGACCCACCGCGCGCCGGGGCCCTCCTCGACCTCGCCCTCGGGGTGCAGCACGACCTCGACGTCCAGCTCGGCGAGCCCGGGCCGCCAGGCGCGCACGGTGTACCAGCGCACCTCGGGGCGGGTCTCCTCGGGCATCTCGCCGATGACGGGACGCGGGTTGGGGCCGCTGATGCCCGACAGGTCGGGCAGCGTCGTGCCCGGGCGGGGCATGACGAGGCCGACGTACTCGTCGGGCCCGAGCGGGGCGTACCAGGCGGCCAGGCTCGGCGCGTGCACGGTGAGGCGGCGCAGCTGCGGCGCGACCCACTCGGCCCGCAGCACGGTGGCGGGCACGCAGGCGTGCTCGGAGCGCTCCAGCGGCATCGCCATGGTGCGGGCGTAGACCTCGGAGGTCACGCGCTCGGCCGCCTGGCGGGGAAGGGTGCCGGTCAGGGGTGCGGTCATCGCAGGACCTCCAGCCCGGCGGCCGCCCCGCGGACCATCTCGGGGGCGAGGCGCGGGGTGCCCGCGGTGCCCAGGACGTGCCCGACCGGCCGGTGCCGGCCGAGCGGGATGACGGACAGGTCCCCCGTGGCCTCCTGCCACAGCACGCGACAGGTGATGCCGAAGACGTCGCAGACGGTCTCGGCGGTGACGACGCTGCGGGGGTCGCCCTCGGCGACCACCTGCCCGCCGCGCATGGCCACCAGGTGGTCTGCGTAGCGGGCGGCCATCGCCAGGTCGTGCAGGACCATCACCACGGTGGTGCCGCGGTCGACGGACAGGTCGCGCACGAGGTCGAGCACCTCCACCTGGTGGGCGATGTCGAGGAAGCTCGTCGGCTCGTCGAGCAGCAGCAGGTCGGTGCGCTGGGCCAGGACCATCGCGATCCACACCCGCTGGCGCTGGCCGCCGGAGAGCTCGGTCACCTCGCGGCTGACCAGGGGCGTGGTGGCCGTGAGCTCGAGCGCCTCGGCCACGACCTCGTCGTCCTCGCGGGTCCACTGGCGCAGCAGCCCGTGATGGGGGTGCCGCCCGCGGGCGACGAGCTCGCCGACGGTGATGCCCTCGGGCACGACCGGGTGCTGCGGGAGCAGGGCCATCGACCGGGCGACCTGGCGGGTGGGCATCCGGTGCACGTCCCGGTCACCGAGCAGCACCCGGCCGTCCTGGGGACGCAGCAGCCGCGACAGCCCGCGCAGCAGCGTCGACTTGCCGCAGCCGTTGGGGCCCACGATGGCGGTGACCTTGCCCTCGGGGACGGTCAGGTCGAGGTCGTGCACGATGGTCCGCTCGCCGTAGCCGAGGCTGAGCCGCTCGGCCCGGAGCACGGAGGAGGAGGTCATGAGGATGCCCTTTCGCGGGTGAGGAGCCACAGGAGGAAGGGGGCGCCGACGACGCCGGTGACGACGCCGACGGGCAGGTTCGCCTCCGGTATGCCGTAGGCGCCGGCGTGGTCGGCCAGCACGACGATGACCGCACCGACCAGCGCCGCCGCGGCGATCGAGGCGCGCCCGCCGAGGAGCCGCCGGGCGACCGGGCCGGAGAGGAAGGCGACGAAGGCGATCGGCCCGCACACCGACGTGGTGGCTGCGACGAGGAGCACGACGAGAAGCAGCGCCCGGGCGCGGACCGGCCCGGGCGGGGCGCCGACGCCGGCGGCCAGGTCGTCGCCGAGCTCGACCAGGTGCAGCTCGCGGGCGGTGGCGAGCAGCAGCGGGAGGGCCAGCCCGACGACGACCGTGAGCAGCCCGATCTGGCGCCAGGTGACGCCGTTGAGGCTGCCGGTGAGCCAGACCATCGCCTCGTGCGCGCGGTAGATGTCGGCGTGCAGCAGCACCCAGTGCACGACCGAGGTGAGCATCGCCGACAGCGCGATGCCGACGAGGATCATCCGGGTCGGCGCGGCCCCCGGGCGGGAGGCCGACAGCGTCAGCAGGGCCACGGCCACGAGCGCGGCGCCGCCGAGGGCGGCCACGGTGACGGCGGCCCCCGACCCGCCGAGGACGA
Source organism: Ornithinimicrobium flavum (assembly GCF_004526345.1). Lineage (NCBI taxonomy): Bacteria > Bacillati > Actinomycetota > Actinomycetes > Micrococcales > Ornithinimicrobiaceae > Ornithinimicrobium > Ornithinimicrobium flavum. The sequence goes on from NZ_CP038213.1 coordinate 3,490,750, forward strand.
CGAGGGTGAGGACGGCGGCGGCGCTCGCGCCCATAGTGAGGCCGAGGACGTCTGGGCTGGCCAGCGGGTTGCGGGCCATCAGCTGGAAGGTGGCGCCGCTCGCGCCCAGCGCCACGCCGGCCAGCGTGCCCACGACGGCGCGTGGCAGCTTGGAGTCCAGGAGGATGAACTCCGCGCCGCCGGCCACCTCGCCGGTGCCCAGCAGGATCCGCCAGACGTCGGGCACGGTGATGGTGAAGTCGCCGAGGAGGATGCGCACGGCCATGGCCAGCACCCAGGCGACCAGCAGCCCGCCGAGGACGAGCCGGCCGCGGCGGCGCGCGTGGGAGCGGGAGCGGCGGACCTCCTCGGCGCGGTCGGGCCCGGTGCCGGGGGTGACGACCTGCGTCGAGGGGCCGGGCGCGGCGGGTGCGGCGGGTGCGCCGGTCGGGTGCGGGGACCGGGTGTCGTGGACGGTCATCGCACCGCCGTCCTGCGCACGAGCCAGATGAGGCCGGGTGCCCCGAGCACCGCGGTCATGATGCCGACCTGGATCTCCGAGGGCGGCATCACGACGCGGCCGAGGGTGTCGGTGAGCAGCACGAGCACCGGCCCGACGATCGCGCTGCCGAGCAGGATGCGGCGGTGGTCGGGGCCGGTGACGAGCCGGACCAGGTGCGGCACGACCAGCCCGACGAAGCCGATCGGCCCGGCGAGCGCGACCGCGCAGGCAGCCAGGCCGACCGCGCCGAGCGCGACGACGGCGCGGGAGAGGTGGACGCGCTGACCGAGGGCGCGCTCGAGGTCCTCGCCCAGGGCGGTGGCGTTGAGCACCGGGCCGGACAGGGCGACGACGACCACGGAGACGACCAGCAGCGGCAGCACGTCGAGGATCAGGCCGACCGGTCGCCCGGCGACGCTGCCGACCTGCCAGAAGCGGAAGGTGTCCAGGGCGCTGCGGTCGCTGATGAGCAGCCCCGCGGTGACGCTGACGCCGCCCGCGGTCAGGGCGGCCCCGGCCAACGCCATGGTGAGCGGTGCCGGGCCACCGGGTGCGGCGGCGGAGACGGCATACACGACGACGGCGGCGACGATGCCGCCCAGCAGCGCGAACCACACGAACGCGCCCCCACCCACCCCGAGCAGCTGGATGCCCAGCACGACGGCGAGCGCGGCGCCGGCGTTGACGCCGAGGATGCCGGGGTCGGCGAGCGGGTTGCGGGTCAGGCCCTGCATGGCCGCCCCGGACAGCGCGACGGCGAGCCCGACGACCAGGCCGATGATCGTCCGGTCGACCCGGGCGGCGACGACGGCACCGGCGGGGTCGGTGGTGACGCCGCCGAGGACGGCCTGGACGCCGGAGACGACCTCGCCGGGGCTGAGCGTGCGTGAGCCGACCGCCACCGAGACGGCGGCGGCCAGCACGACGGCACCGAGCCCGACGGCCAGCGGCGCCCAGGTCCGGCGTCGCCCGACCAGCACGCCGCGCGTCGGCGGCGTGCTGGTCGTGGGCGTGCTCACGGGCGGGACGATCCTGGCTCCCCGCTCAGCGGGCGCCGGCCTCCGCCGCGGTGGCGGCGGCCTCGGCGACCAGGGGGATGAAACGGTCGAGGGCCACCGGGATCGACAGGGGCGTCGGCGAGCTCATGCCCACGACGTCCTGCGGGGTGCCGGACTCCACGTAGGCGCCGGAGGCCATCGCCGGGATCTGCGAGAGCAACGGGTCCTCGAGCAGCATGTCGGCGGTGAACCCGCCGTCCGTGTAGAAGATGAAGACGTCGGCGTCGAGGGTGTCGGCCTGCTCGGCGGAGAGGTTGGCCGAGAAGTTCTCGCTGCCGCTCATCTCCTCCACCAGCGGGGCGTTGACCATGCCGAGCTCGGTGAGGAACTGCGGGCGCAGGTCGATGGTGTTGTAGAGGCCGATGGTGGAGGTGTCGGTGGGGCTGAACCAGCCCCAGGCGAACGTCGTGCCCTCCAGCTCCGGGTGGGCCTCCCGGGCCGCCTCCATGGCCGCCTCGGTGTCGGCGATCGCCTGCTCGGCCTGCTCCGGCCGGCCGATCGCCTGACCCACGACCTCGACCGACTCGCGCCACGGGGTCGCCCAGGCCGTCTCGGGGTAGGCGACCGTCGGTGCGATCCGGGCGAGCCTGTCGTAGTCCTCCTGGCTCAGGCCGGAGTTGCTGCCGAGGATGAGGTCGGGCTCCATCGCGGCGATCTCGTCGACCGGGATCCCGTCGGAGTCGTCGTAGCGCGTGATGTCCGCGGGGTCGTGGCCGAGCTCGGTGACCGCCTCGTCGAACCAATCGGTCGAGCCCGCCTCGTTGCCGCCCCAGTTGATCCGCACCGCACCGACCGGCACCTCGCCGAGTGCCGCGACGATCTCGTGGTCGGTCCAGCCGACCGTGACGATGCGCTGCGGGTCGGACTCGATCGTCGTCTCCCCGAAGGCGTGCTCCACGGTGGTGGGGAAGCTGCCGGTGTCGCCGGAGGAGGCGGCCGCGCCCGAGCTCGTGGCCGCGCCGGCATCCGCTGCCGCGCCCGAGCCGGTCGGGCCGGTGCTGCAGGCGCCCAGCGTCAGGGCGGCCGCGGCGGCGGAGACGGCGAGCAGGGGACGGGAGGCGAGCGAGCGCGGCATACGGGAGGGCTCCTGGCGAGATCGGCACGGCTGGCGAGTGCCAGCCGTGCCGACCTTAGGGGAGCCTTACCTTCCTTCGCAAATCACTCTCTGACGTGACCTAAGTCGTGACGCGGGCCCGCTCCTCGGCGTGCCGCGGGGTCGCCCCCGGCCCGACCCTGCGCGGCCACCAGAAGCTCTCCCCGAGCACCCGGACGATGGCCGGCACCACGACGGTCCGCACCACCAGGGTGTCCAGCAGGACACCGATGCAGATGACGACGCCGATCTGGGCCAGGACCACGAGCGGCAGGACGCCCAGGACGGCGAAGACCGCGGCCAGCAGGATGCCCGCGCTGGTGATGACGCCACCGGTCGCGCCCAGCGCCCGCAGGACGCCGTCGCGGGTCCCGTGGACCTTGGCCTCCTCCAGGGTGCGGGTGATGAGGAAGATGTTGTAGTCGATGCCCAGGGCCACCAGGAAGACGAAGGCCAGCAGCGGCATCGTGACGTCGATGGCGCTGAAGCCGAGGATGCCGGTGAAGATGAACCACGAGATCCCGAGCGAGGCGGCGAAGGTCACGACCACGGTGCTCAGCAGGATGATCGGCGCCACGACCGAGCGCAGCAGACCCATGAGGGCCAGCAGCACGGCCAGCAGGATGACCGGCATGACGACCAGCCGGTCGCGCAGGGCCCCGTCGTTCCCGTCCTGGGTGCTCGCGTCGCCCCCGGTGACGTGGGTGTCCGGGGTGTCGCCGACGGCGTCCCGGATCTGGGCCACGACCTCCTGGGACTGCGCCGACCCCGGCTCGGCGTCCAGGACGACCTGGACCTGCCCGATGCCGACCTCCGGCGGGAGCGGGGTGGCCTCGCTGACGCCCTCAACGTCGGCGATGACCTCGGCGATCTCGTCGACCGCACCCTGGTCGTCGGTGCGGGTGACGACCACGAGGGGGTCGGCCGCGCCGGCCGGGAAGGACTCGCCGAGCCGCTGGGCCGAGGTGATGGACTGCGGGGTCTCCAGGAACTGGTCCTCCAGCGACAGCCCGCTCCTGATCTGGGTGATCCCGGAGGCCATGAGCAGCAGGACGACGAGCGCCCCGCCGGCGAAGGCGAAGGGCCGACGCGCCACGGCGTCACCGATCCGGCGCCACAGCGAGCGCGCGTCGACGAGCTGGTCCTGACCGACGCGGGGCACCTTGGGCCAGAAGATCCACCGGCCGAAGACCACCAGCGCGGCGGGCAGGACGACGAGCACCGCGACCATCGCCACGAGGATCCCCACGGCGGACGCGAGCCCGAGGCCGCGGGTGGCGGGGAAGACCGAGAGCAGGAGCGAGAGCACACCGACCACGACCGTGCCCGCGCTGGCGACGATGGCCTCGGAGGCCCGGCTCAGCGCGACGGCCATCGCCTCGTGACGGCTCTCGGTGCGGCGCAGCTCGTCGCGGTAGCGGCTGATGAGCAGCAGGGCGTAGTTGGTCCCCGCACCGAAGACCAGGACCGACAGGATGCCGATCGTCGAGTCGTCCCACGGGACGCCGGTGGCCCTGAGCACGTGGGTGGCGGTGGTCGTGGCGAGCTGGTCGGCGACGCCGACGACGGCGAGCGGGACGATCCACAGGACGGGGCTGCGGTAGGTGACGATGAGCAGCACCGCCACCACGGAGGCGGTGACCGCGAGCAGCGTGAAGTTCGCGCCGTCGAAGACGGAGGCGAGGTCGGCCTGGATGGCCGCCGGGCCCGTGACCTCGGCGGTCACCCCGTCGGGCACCGCGTCGGCGAGGGCCGTGCGCAGCTCGGCCACCACGTCGCGGGCGTCCACGGAGGTGGCTGCCTCGACGTCGAGGACGCTGATCGCGGCGGTGCCGTCCTCGGCGGGGATCACCGGGGAAGTCGCCCTCGAGCACGCCCGGCGGCGGGCCGCCGCCCTCGCCCACCTCCACCCCCGGCGGAGGACCGGCCGTGGCGGAGGCGTCGTCCACCCCCTCGGGGGGTCCGGCGCTCGCCGCGGCGTCGTCCGGTGCCTGCCCGCCCTCGGGAGCCTGCGCACCCTCCGGGGCGACCTCCTGCATCACCGCGGACAGCTCGGGCAGCCGGTCCACGATCCCCTCGTCCTCGACGGTGAACAGGACGATCGCCGTCCGGTTGCCCTCGTCGGGGAGCTCGTCGAGGAGCGCCTGGCCCTGGGTGCTGTCGAAGCCGGCCGGGAGGCTGTCCAGGCTGCTGGGCTCGCGCTCGGCCTGGCCGACGCCGCCGATGACCCGACGGCCAGCAGCAGGCCGACGAGGGCCACGGCCCACGCCGACCGGCGGCCGGTGATGAACTGGACGATCTTGCGCATGGCCGCCTCCGGGTTAGAGTGGTCTTGTCAGCACCTTGATTGCTAACTGAGTGAGGGAGTTCGTGAAGGACGATAGCACCGCGCAACACCCTCGGGCGAACCAGGCCGACGGCCCGCAGTCCCAGTGGGTGTCGGGCTGGGAGCGCAGCCCCACGCTCGAGGCACTGCACCGGCTGCTGGACTCCGGCCGCCGCTCCGGGCCCGCCCTGGCGCGCCGGGCGGGGCTGACGCACAGCGAGCTGGCGGCGCTCGAGCACATCTTCGACGAGCCCGTCGGGCCCAGCGAGCTGGCCCAGCGCATCGGGGTGACCTCGGCCGCCGCCACCGGCATCGTCGACCGGCTCGAGGCCCGCGGTCACGTCGAGAGGCAGCCACACCCGACCGACCGGCGCCGGACCGCGGTCGTCTGCACCCCGAGCGGCCGGGAGGAGCTCCTCGGTCACCTCATGCCGATGTTCGTCGAGCTCGCGGCGCTGGACGCCAGCTTCTCCCCCGAGGAGCGCGAGGTCGTCCACCGCTTCCTCGTCGCGGCGGACCGGGCCGTCCGCCGGCTGCACTAGCACGGGCGGACGCCCCGGAAGAGCCCGCGGGGCGGTACGGACGGGCGGCTCGACCGCCGTCTCGTAGACTCGACGGATGACCCGCTCCCACCCCCGTCCGCCCCTGCCGGCCGTCGCCGTCACGGTGTCGGACCGCAGCTCCGACCGGACCCGTGAGGACACCTCGGGCCAGCTGCTGACGGGCGGCCTGAGGGAGCTCGGGTATGCCGTGAGCTCGGTGGTCGTGCCCGACGGCGTCGAGACCGTGGCGGGTGCGCTCCGGCAGGCGGTCGCCGACGGGGCCCGGCTGGTGGTGACGACCGGGGGCACGGGCATGGGCCCATGGCCCGCGCGACCTGACGCCGGAGGGGACCCGGCAGGTCATCACCCGGGAGAACCCCGGCCTGGCCGAGCTGCTGCGCCGCGAAGGGGCGCGGCACACCCCCTACGCCGCGGTCTCCCGCGGGGTGGTGGGGGTGGTCGACTGGCCGGCCGGGAAGGGGCAGGGCGGGACGCTGGTCGTCAACCTGCCCGGGCGACCCAGCGCCGTGCAGGAGGGGCTGGACGTGCTCGGCCCCCTGCTGGGGCACGTCCTGGACCAGATCACCGGAGGGGACCACTGATGCCCACGCCCGACCCCGGCCACGGACCGTCGCGCGGCCCGCTGGTGGACCGCTACGGCCGGGTCCACCGCGACCTGCGCATCTCCGTCACCGACCGGTGCTCCCTGCGGTGCACCTACTGCATGCCGGAGGACGGCGTGCCCTGGCTGCCGCGCACCACGATGCTGAGCACCCCCGAGATCGTGCGGCTGGCCGGCGTGGCGGTGGAGCTGGGTATCGAGGAGATCCGCCTCACCGGGGGTGAGCCGCTGCTGCGCCGCGACCTGACCGACGTGGTCGCCGGGCTCGCCGCCCTCGACCCCGCCCCGGAGATCTCGATGACCACCAACGGCATCGGCCTGTCCCGGATCGCGCAGGACCTGCGGGCCGCCGGGCTGACCCGGGTCAACGTCAGCATCGACACCCTGGACCGCGAGACCTTCATCGCCCTGGCCAAGCGGGACCGCCTCGCGGACACCCTGGCGGGGATCGAGGCGTCCGCCGCCGCGGGGCTGGTGCCGGTCAAGCTCAACACCGTCCTCATGCGGGGGGTCAACGACCACGAGGCACCCGACCTGCTCGGCTATGCCCTGGACCACGGCTACGAGCTGCGGTTCATCGAGCAGATGCCGCTGGACGCGCAGCACCAGTGGGACCGCACGCAGATGATCACCGGCGAGGAGATCCTGGACCGGCTGCGGACCCGGTTCGAGCTGACCGCCCTGCCCGACGAGGCCCGGGGCAGCGCGCCGGCCGAGCTCTTCCTGGTGGACGGGGGGCCGGCCACCGTCGGGGTCATCGCCTCGGTGACGATGCCCTTCTGCGGCACCTGCGACCGGGTGCGGCTCACGGCCGACGGGATGATCCGCAACTGCCTGTTCGCCACCGGCGAGACCGACCTGCGCACCCCGCTGCGCGACGGCGCCTCCGACGACGAGCTGGCCGAGCTGCTCCGCGCCTCGATCGGGGCCAAGCTGCCCGGTCACGGCATCAACGAGCCGACCTTCCTGCAGCCCCCGCGCCCGATGAGCCGGATCGGCGGCTGAGCTCAGCCGCCCGCGAAGGGCGGCAGCACGTCGAGCACCGCGTCGTGCGCGAGCGGGCGGTCCGGGTCGTCGACGTATTGCCCCTCGTGCAGGACCGAGCTGCGGTCCAGGACCCGCGACAACTCGGCGCCGTGCCGCCGGCGCAGGTCGGCGAGCAGGGACCCGAGGTCGTCGGCGTGCACCTGCTCGCTGGTGGTCCCGGCCGCCTCGGCGGCGGCTGCGAAGTATCTCACCGTGGCCATGAGCACCAGTCTCCCAGACGTCCCCGGAGCAGGCCCGCCCGCAGACGTCAGGGGGCCGGCGGCTCCTCGACGCCCAGCCCCCGGAGCTGGTCGAGGACCGGCTCGGGGATGCTGCCCTGCCCGCCCAGGGCCGTGATCCACACGAGGTTGAGACCGGTCACCGTCTGTGCGGTGCTCGACGGCACCCCGGTGGGGGTCACGAGCAGCAGCTTGTCGCCGAGGATGCCGGCGTAGGCCGCTCCCACGAGCGCGTCCGGCCAGTCGTACCCGGAGGCCACTGTGGCGCCACCGTGGCCGGGGGACGCCTGGGCGAGCGCGGCAGCGGTCTCGAAGCGGTTGCGACCCGCGATGCGGGTGACCGGCGCGACGCTCTCCAGCTCCCGCACCACGGCGGCGTCGAGGCTGGCGGCACCCCCGAGCACCACGATGTGCTCCGGGCGGACGTCGTCCCGCAGGGACCGCATGACTTCGGAGGGGACGTCGCCCGGCTTGCTGAGCAGCAGCGGCGCGCCCTCCCAGGCGGCCGCTGCTCCACCGGACAGGCCGTCCGGCCAGGTGACCCCGGAGGCGACGAAGGCCAGGTCGCTCTGCCCCCACGAGCTCGCGAGGCTGGCGGAGACGACATACCGGTCGGGCCCGCCGAAGCGGCGCACCACCTCACCGCGCGGGAGGTAGGACTGCAGGGCGGTCTCCACCTCCCGGCTCACGGCGCCGGGGCCGCCGAGCAGGATGATCGTGAGGGGCTGCAGCCGCTCCAGGGCCGCCCGCGTCGCGCTGGGGAGGGAGTCCTTGCGCGTCAGCAGCACCGGTGAGGTGAGGGCACCGGCGTGCGCGCCGCCCGAGAGGGCGTCGGCGTAGTTCTCGCCGCTCGCCACGACGACCAGCCGCCGCGTCCACGGGGCCTCGACGTAGACGACCTCGTCCCAGAAGCGGGACAGCTCGGCAGCGGTCTCGTAGCGGTTCGCCCCGGCGACCCTCTCGACCAGCGGCGAGCCGCCGGGGGCCTCCGTGAGGCGCTTCTCCTGGAGCAGCCCGCGGGCCAGCGCCACCTGGTCGGTGTCCGGGCGGAGCAGACCGTCCGCGACGGCCGGAGTGGTGGTCGCGGTGGCGGCCGGGGTCGTCGTCACGCCCGCGGCGGCGAGGGCGGCGAGGACGAGGGCGGACAACGGGCGGGCAGCAGACATGACGGTCCTTCCGGGGGTGGGGCACGGGGGTTGGTCACGGCCGTCCCCCGGTCCGACCGGCGGCCCTGCACGGCGGGATGTTACCCGATCCGGTCCGCCCAGCGGGCGGCGTCGTCCCAGGTGTCCAGGTCTCCCAGGTGCTCGCCCCCGCCGTCGACGACGTGCCACCGCAGGTCGGCGACCAGCCGCCGGACGGAGGTGTCCCGTACCCGGCCCAGGGCGGCCAGGGCCGCCTCCAGGGCGGGCCGGCGGTAGAGCGCCAGCAACCACTGGCGGTGGCCCCCGGCGTCCACGTGGCTGACGGCGTCCACCGTCGCGGGGAGGTGAGGCAGCACCGCCCGGAGCGCCGCCAGCGCCGGTGCGGCCCCGGGCTGGTCGACCGCCACGACGGCGACCCACGGCGCCGCTGTGCCCAGCGTGCCCAGGCCGGCGTCGATCCCGGCGACCGGCCCGCCGTCCGGGGGGTCCTCCAGGGTGCGGAGGACGCCCGGCGGGACCGGGGTGTCCCCGACGACGACCACCCGGCCGCCGAGCACCGGGACGGCCTCCAGGACGCGGTCCAGCAGCCGGCGGCCCCCGACCTCCAGCGCCGCCTTGTCCAGCCCGCCGAGGCGCTCCCCCCGGCCGCCGGCCAGGATCAGCAGGTCGACCGCCGGCTCGACCACGGCTCAGTAGCTCGGGAGCGAGGGGTCGACGTGCTCCACCCAGGCGAGCATCCCGCCGGTCATGACCCGGACGTCCGGGTGGCCGATCCGGACCAGGTGGGCCGCAGCGCGGCGGGCGCGCGGCCCCGTCTTGCAGTAGACGACCACCGGCCCCTCGGGCACCTGCCCGATCAGCTCGTCCCAGGTGAGCACCTCGCCCACCGGCACCGTCATCGCTCCCGGCACGATCCCGAGGGCGTGCTCCGCGGGCTCCCGGACGTCCAGCAGGACCGGGGGTCCGGGCCGGTCCAGCTCCTCGGCCACCTCCCGGGCCGACACCTCCACCAGGGGCACGAGCTCGCGCACCGGCTCGTGCGCGGGCGGCTGCACGATCGCCCCCGCCGGCCGGAGCGGGATCTCCCGCACCCGCTGGGACAGGGCGTCGACCAGCAGGACCCGACCCACGAGCGGCTCACCGAAACCGCAGAGGAGCTTGACCGCCTCGCCGGCCATGATCGAGCCGACCTGGCCGACCAGGGCCCCCAGCACCCCGGCCTCGGAGCAGGAGGGGACGTCCTCGGGCCGCGGCGGGACGGGGAAGAGGTCGCGCAGGGTCACCCCCTCCCCCGCACCCGGCACGAACGTCGAGATCTGGGCGTCGAAGCGCAGCACCGCCGCCCACACCACCGGGATGCCCAGCGCGGCGCAGGCGTCGGAGACGGCATACCGGGTGGGGAAGTTGTCGGCCCCGTCCAGGACGAGGTCGTGGCCGTCCAGCAGCTCCCGGGCGTTCCCGGGGGTGAGACGCGTGGCCCGCACCTCCACCGAGACGTCGGGGTTGAGGCCACGGACGTGCTCGGCGGCCGAGTCGGCCTTGCGGCGACCGACGTCGTCGTGCCGGTGCACCACCTGCCGCTGCAGGTTGGTCGCGTCGATGACGTCGTCGTCGATGATCGTCAGGTGCCCCGTCCCCGCGGCGGCGAGGTAGGACACGATCGGGCTGCCGAGCCCGCCGGCCCCCACGACCGCCACCCGGGCGTTGAGCAGCCGGCGCTGGGCCTCCATCCCCATGCCCGGCACCAGCAGGTGCCGCGAGTAGCGGGAGACCTGCGCGGAGGTGAGCGGGGGGCCGGGCTCGACGAGCGGGGTGCGGGGCACGCCCTCCAGGGTAGGCGTGAGCGTCATCGGGGCGCCGGGAGGGAGACGGTGAGCACGCAGATGCTGTCCACCTCGGCCCGGACGTCGTGACGGGCGGGGGGTATGGCGTGTGCGGAGCCCGCCGGGAGGGTCCAGGAACCCCCCTCGGTGCTCAGCACCACCCGGCCGGACAGGCACAGCAGGGAGGCCGGACCCGGGGCGTCGTGCTCGGGCAGGCCGCCCCCGGCGGGCAGCGCCAGGACGATGAGGTTCTGGCCGGGCTGGCGGATGACCGCCCGCACCGCACGCCCCTGGTCGCCGGCGCGCGCCTTCGCCAGCAGGCGCTCGCCCTCGGCGTGCAGGTCGACCACGCGGGAGGGGTCGGCCTCGACCGGCGTCAGCCCGATCGCCCCGCCGAGCGGGTGCCCCGAGCTCATCCGACCCGCTCCCACCCGCGCTTCTGGGCCCGGCTGCCGGTGGCGACGCCCGGGCGGTCGTCACGGCTGCGGTAGACGATGTAGGGGCGCACGAGGTAACCCAGCGGGGCGGAGAAGACGTGCACGAGCCGGGTGAAGGGCCACATCGCGAAGAGCAGGAAGGCGGCCAGCGCGTGCAGCTGGAAGCCGATCGGCGCGCCCTCCATCAGCGAGGCGTCCGGCTGGAACCAGAAGATCTGGCGGAACCACGGGGAGACGCCGTCCCGGTAGTTGTAGTGGTCCCCCGCGATGCCGAGGTTGAGCAGGCTGCCCGCCACGGTGTTCCACATGCCGAGGACGATGACGACGGCCAGCACGGCATACATGACCTTGTCGTTGACCGTGGTCGCGCGGAAGACCGGGCCCGTGGTCCGGCGACGGTAGACCAGGATGGCCAGGCCCACGAGGGCCGCGATGCCCGCCGGGAGCCCACCCGCCAGCGCGACGATGTGGTAGAGCTCCTGGCTCACCCCGGCCCGGTCGGTCCAGCTCTGCGGCACGACGAGCCCCATGAAGTGGCCCACCGCGACGAAGAGCATGCCGAAGTGGAACAGCGGGCTGCCGATCCGCAGCAGCTTGTCCTCGTAGAGCTGGGAGCTGCGGGTGGTCCACCCGAACTTGTCGTAGCGGTAGCGCCAGACGTGCCCCACGACGAAGATCGCCAGGCAGATGTAGGGGAAGATGACCCAGAGAAAGGTGCTCATCGCGGGGCTCCTGACTCGGACAACCGCGACGAAGGAGCCTGGTTGTCCGAAACGTCGATCAGGGTGAGCGGAGCGAACGCACCGCTCTTCGGGGGGTTCACGGGGGGCGAAGCCCCCTGTGTGTGGTCGCAGCCGCTGGCGGGAGGTTCGCGGAGGCGGTCGAGGGCCGGGTCCATGGCGTAGGGAGCGTTGAGCGAGGCGTCGTCGAGCCCGACGGTCTCCTTCGGCGGGCCCTCGGCGATGAGCTTGAGCAGGGCCTTCTCGTCGTCCTGGTCGAGCTGGGGCAGGGTGGCGCGGACCGCGGCCAGCACGTCCAGCCACGGTGAGGAGCGCTTCTCCAGGGCTCGCCGGAGCAGCTCGATCCCGACCCGGTGGTCGTTGAGCAGCTTCCAGGCGGCGTCCGGTGCGGTCGTCGCGCCGAACTCGAGCACCACCGGCAGGAAGTCCGGCAGCTCCTCCCCTTCGCCGTCCGGGGCGCTCAGCTCGACCCCGTGCTGGCGGTAGACCTGCTTGAACCGGACGAGCGCGACGCCGCGGTTGCGGGTGTCACCGTGGAGGAAGTAGGTGAGGTGCAGGGCGCACTTGCGCGTGACGTCGAAGGTGTCGACGTAGGCCACCTGGAGCGCCCCGAGCCCGTGCTGCTCCACGGTGGAGGCGACGTGGTCGAGGAAACGGCGCAGGGGGTCCGCGGCGGACGCGGGCAGCCCCTCGACCACCTCCCGCAGCACCGGCAGCCGCGCCGGCAGCGCCTCGTCGGGGTAGTCCAGGAGCAGGGAGCACAGCTGCCAGGTGTCCGCCTGGGCGCGCGCGTCCAGACCGGGACGGGCACGGCGGTGCCGCCTCCAGGGAAGCATCAGCGCCGCCCCTCCTCGGACCCGGCCGTGTTGTCCGGCCGCGCCCGTCCGCCCTCGAGGTCGGCGGGACCGCTGGCGGACACGGTCTGCGGGACGTCGGTCGGCTCGTCGCCCCGTCCGGGGAAGAGACCCTCCGGGACGCCCTTGCCGTCCCAGTTGAGCAGGTTCACCCGGCCGCGCTTGGCACCGCCGGAGACCAGGGAGTCCTGGGTCTGCCGCTGCTGGAGCATCTTGAAGTTCTCCACCGCCACGGGGGTCGTCGCGCCGCGGCCCGACCCCTCGCCGAACGGGCCGGAGTCCAGGAGCTCGTCGTCGAAGCCGCTGACGGGGCAGTCGGTGGCGATCTCCTCCAGGGCGTGCGCCTCCTCGCCGTGGGCGGAGGGGATGACGTAGCGGTCCTCGTACTTGGCGATCGCCAGGAGCCGGAACATCTCGTACATCTCCTCCTCGGTCATGCCGACCGCCTCGGGGATCTCCGCGCGCGGGTCGCGGCCGAGGTTGATGTCCCGCATGTAGGAGCGCATGGCCGCCAGCTTGCGCAGCACGTCGTTGACCGGGCGCACGTCGCCGGCGGTGAAGAGGTTGGCGAGGTACTCGACGGGGATCCGGAGCGCGTCGATGGCCGCGAAGAGGTTGTCCTTGTCCTCGGCGTCGTAGCCGGTGTCCTTGATGACGTCGACGACCGGCGACAGCGGCGGGATGTACCAGACCATCGGCATGGTGCGGTACTCCGGGTGCAGCGGCAGCGCCACCTTGTAGTCCTGGATCAGCTTGAGGACCGGCGAGCGCTTGGCCGCCTCGATCCAGTCACCGGGAATGCCGGCCCGCTCGGCCTCGCGCGCCACGGCCGGGTCCCGCGGGTCGAGGAAGACCGACCGCTGCGCCTCGTAGAGCTCGTGCTCGTCCTGCACCGCGGCCGCCTCGAGCACCTTGTCCGCGTCGTAGAGCATGAGCCCGATGTAGCGCAGCCGCCCCACGCAGGTCTCGGCGCACACCGTGGGGATGCCGACCTCGACCCGGGGGTAGCAGAAGGTGCACTTCTCGGCCTTGCCGGTCTTGTGGTTGAAGTAGACCTTCTTGTAGGGGCAGCCGGTGACGCACATGCGCCAGCCCCGGCACTGGTCCTGGTCGACCAGGACGATCCCGTCCTCGGCCCGCTTGTAGATGGCCCCGGAGGGGCAGGAGGCCGCGCAGCTGGGGTTGAGGCAGTGCTCGCAGATCCGCGGCAGGTAGAACATGAAGGTCTCTTCGAACTCGAACTTCACCTTGTCCTCGATGCCCTTGAGCATCGGGTCCTTGACGGCGTGCTCCTGGGAGCCACCGAGGTCGTCGTCCCAGTTGGCCGACCAGGCGATGTTGATCTGCTTGCCGGAGATCAGCGAGTAGGGGCGGGCCACCGGGAAGGTGTCCTGCGCCGGGGCGTTGAGCAGGGTCTCGTAGTCGTAGGTCCACGGCTCGTAGTAGTCGTTGATGCTCGGCATCTTGGGGTTGGAGAAGATGTTGAGCAGCTTGGTCAGCCGGCCCCCGGCCTTGAGCCGCAGCCGGCCGCCCTCGGTGACCTCCCAGCCGCCCTTCCACACCTCCTGGTCCTCGTAGCCGCGTGGGTACCCCAGACCGGGCCGGGTCTCCACGTTGTTGAACCAGACGTACTCCGTGCCCTGCCGGTTGGTCCAGGCCTGCTTGCAGGTGACCGAGCAGGTGTGACACCCGATGCACTTGTCCAGGTTCATGACCATGGCCATCTGTGCCATGACGCGCATGTCAGTACTCCACCTTCGCGGTCCGCTTGCGGATCATCGTGACCTCGTCCCGGTTGTTGCCGGTCGGGCCGATGTAGTTGAAGAAGTAGGCGTGCTGGGCGTAGCCGCCGATGATGTGGCTCGGTTTGAGCAGGATCCGGGTCAGGCTGTTGTGGATGCCGCCCCGCTTCCCGTCGGTCTCGGTGAGCGGCACGTCGATGAGGCGGTCCTGGGCGTGGTGCATGTAGACCGTCCCCTCCGGCATCCGGTGGCTGACGATGGCGCGGCAGGCCACGACGCCGTTGCGGTTGACCGCCTCGATCCAGTCGTTGTCGCGCACGCCGATCTTGGTGGCGTCCACGTCCGACATCCAGATCGTCTGCCCGCCCCGGGACAGGGAGAGCATGAAGAGGTTGTCCTGGTACTCGGAGTGGATGGACCACTTGTTGTGGGGGGTGAGGTAACGGACCGAGACGGCCACCGCGCCGAGCTCGTCCGTGGTGTCGCCCAGGCGCCGCTCCCCGAAGAGGGTGGTCATGTCCAGCGGGGGCCGGTAGGTGGGCAGCGACTCGCCCATCCCCTGCATCCAGTCGTGGTCGAGGTAGAACTGCTGCCGGCCGGTGAGGGTGTGGAAGGGCTTGGACCGCTCGATGTTGATGGTGAACGGGCTGTAGCGCCGACCTCCGCTCTCCGACCCGGACCACTCCGGCGAGGTGATGACAGGCACCGGGGCGGCCTGGGTGTCGGCGAAGGTGATCTGCTTGCCCTCGTGCTCGGCCGACAGGTCGTGCAGCTGGGTGCCGGTGCGCTGCTCGAGGAACTTGAAGCCCTGGGTCGCGATATGACCGTTGCACACGCCGGACAGGTGCATGATCGCGTCCGCGACCTGGATGTCGGTCTCCATCCGCGGCCGACCGTCGGCCGCCGAGCCCGGGCGGTGCACGATCCCGTTGCGGCCACCCAGGATCCCGATCTCCCGGGAGACCTCATACTTCACGCCCTTGGTGAGCATGCCGACCGACTCCAGCAGGGGGCCGATCGAGGTCATCTTGTCGTAGACGGCCGTGTAGTCCCGCTCCACCTCGGCGATGACCGGCAGCGTCTTGCCCGGGACGGGCTCCACCTCACCCGTCCGCCAGTCCAGCACCCGCCCGTGGACGGTCGCCATCGCCTCCGGGGTGTCGTGCCAGAGAGGCTTGGTCACGACGTCCTTGCGGGTGCCCAGGTGGTCCACGGCCAGCTCGGAGAACCGGCGGGCGATCTCCTTCCACGCGTCCCAGTCGCTCTTGGACTGCCACGGCGGGGAGATCGCGGGGTTGAAGGAGTGCACGAAGGGGTGCATGTCGGTGGTGTTGATGTCGTGCTTCTCGTACCAGGTCGCCGCCGGCAGGACCACGTCGGAGAACAGCGTCGAGCTGGTCATCCGGAAGTCCAGGGTCATCAGCAGGTCGAGCTTGCCCTCGCCGGCCCGCTCGGGCCAGACGACGTCCGTGGGCCGCTGGTCCGGTGCGGCCTCGGCGGCCCTGACCGCGTTGTCGGTGCCGAGGAGGTGCTTGAGGAAGTACTCGTTGCCCTTGGCCGAGGACCCCAGCAGGTTGGCGCGCCACAGCGCGAGGATGCGCGGGTGGTTCTCCGGGTCCTCCGGGTCCTCCACGGCGAACTTCAGCGTCCCCGCCTTCAGCTGGTCGGTGACGTACTGCGCCGCCGGCACCCCGGCCTGCGCGGCCTCGTCGGCGACCGTCAGCGAGGAGCGGTCGAACTGCGGGTAGGAGGGCGTCCACCCCAGCCGCACCGACTGCGCGAGCAGGTCCATCGTGGTCCGGCCGGAGAAGGCCCCGGTCGCCCCGTTGATCCCGTCGGCGTCGAAGGTGTCGTATCGGTACTGGGAGGTGTGGACGTACCAGTAGGCCGTCTGGTTCATGTGCCGCGGCGGGCGCACCCAGTCCAGGGCGAAGGCCAGGTGCTGGAAGCCCATGATCGGGCGGACCTTCTCCTGCCCGACGTAGTGGGCCCAGCCGCCCCCGTTGCGTCCCTGCGTGCCGCAGATCGTCGTGAGGACCAGCATGGCGCGGTAGATCTGGTCGGAGTGGTACCAGTGGTTGGTGCCGGCACCCATGAGGATCATGCCCCGGCCCTGGGTGTCGATGGCGCTCTGCGCCCACTCCCGGCCGATCCGGATGATCTGCTCGACCGGGGCCCCGCTCACCTCGGCGGCCCACGCGGGCGTGGCCGGCACCGACGGGTCCTCGTAGCCGGTGGGCCAGTGGCCCGGGAGCCCGTCGCGCCCCACGCCGTAGTGGGCCAGCATGAGGTCCAGGACGGTCGTGACCAGGTGGCCACCGATGCGCCGGACGGGCACGCCGCGCCGCTCGTGGTGCACGTGGCCCTCGACGTTGTCGAAGCGGGGCAGCAGCACCTCCACGGCCTCGCCGGTGTCACCGTAGAGCGACAGGACGGGGTCGATGTCCCCGAGCTCGAGGTTCCACCGTCCGGCGTCCTCCTCCCCGTAGCGGTGACCGATCGAGCCGTTGGGGATGGCCACGTCGTCGGTGGTGCGGTCCAGGACGGCCGGCTTCCACAGCGCGTTGGCGGTCTCGTGCTCGGGGTAGGACCCGTCCAGGTCGCCTGCGGTCAGGAACTTGCCGGGCGTGAACGCCCCGTCCTCGGCCGGGTCGAGGGTCACGAGGTAGGGCAGATCGGTGAAGCGCTGGTTGTAGTCGACGAAGAAGTCGACCTGGCGGTCGACGAAGAACTCCTTGAGCACGACGTGGCCCATGCCCATCGCCAGGGCGGCGTCCGTGCCGGGGGCCGAGGCGACCCACTCGTCGGCGAACTTGACGTTCTCGGCGTAGTCGGGAGCCACGGCGACGACCTTCTGGCCGCGGTAGCGGGCCTCGGTCATCCAGTGGGCGTCCGGGGTGCGGGTCAGGGGGACGTTGGAGCCCCACATGATGAGGTATGCGGCGTCCCACCAGTCCCCGGACTCGGGCACGTCGGTCTGGTCCCCGAACATCTGCGGGGAGGCGTTGGGCAGGTCGGCGTACCAGTCGTAGAACGAGAGCATCGGGGCGCCGATGAGCTCGTTGAAGCGGGCGCCGGAGGCGTAGGACACCGGCGACATCGCCGGGATGGGGGAGAAACCGGCGATCCGGTCGGGGCCGTGCCGCTTGACCGTGTAGACGTAGGCGGCGGCCACCAGGTCCACCACCTCCTCCCAGGTCGAGCGGACCAGCCCGCCCTTGCCACGGGCTGACTTGTAGACGCGCGCTTTCTCCTCGTCCTGGACGATCGAGGCCCAGGCCACGACCGGGTCGCCGTACTCCCGCACGGCCTCGCGGAACATCTGCAGCAGCACCCCGCGCACGTAGGGGTAGCGCACCCGGGTGGGGCTGTAGGTGTACCAGGAGAAGGCCGCGCCGCGGGGGCAGCCGCGGGGTTCGTACTCGGGCCGGTCGGCCCCGGCGGACGGGTAGTCGGTCTGCTGGGCCTCCCAGGTGATGATCCCGTCCTTGACGTAGACCTTCCACGAGCACGACCCCGTGCAGTTGACGCCGTGCGTGGAGCGGACCACCTTGTCGTGGCTCCAGCGGTCCCGGTAGAACGCGTCCCCGGCCCGTCCGCCGGTGACGTGCACCGACCGCTGGTCCTCGGAGACCTCCCCGCGGGTGAAGAACCGGCTGGTGCTCACCAGGGCCTGGCTCAGGGGTCCGTCGAGGCGGGTCGAGGTGCGCTCACTCATGCGGGTCTCCTGGTGCGACGGGGAGGGGGTTGACGGGGGGCAGGTCGGGGGGCGTGCGGAACGGGCCCGGCACGATCGGGGCGGCGGGGGCGGCACCGTCGCGCAGCAGGACCGCGCGGCAGGTGCGCGGCCCGACGAAGGGCGTGAGGCTCACCCCGGCGGCATCCTCGCCGGCCACCTCGAGCGCGCCCTTGAGGAGTCCTCGGTGCACGCCGCAGACCACCTCGGGACGCTCCCGCGCCAGGTCGAGGAAGGGGCAGTCCGTCAGCGTGAGGGTGACGTCGCCGCGGCGACCGGTCACCTCCAGGTCCGGGGTGTAGCCCCACTCCTGCAGGAGGTCGACGACGGCCCCCACCTTGGCCACCCACTCCCCGGGCCGACGCGCGGCGGTGGGCGCCTCGTGCCCGGTGTCGGCGGTCAGCCGCCGCCGGACCCACTGGATCCCCGCCTCCTCCGGCGACAGCTGGTCGCCGGCGGCGGGGTCGAGGGCGGCGGCGAGCAGGCCCGCGAGGACCTGGTAGGGACCCTCGATGGTGGGAGCGGGCGTCGGCTCCTCCTCCACGGCGAAGTAGCGCTTGGCCGGGCGCCCGGCTCCGCCCGAGCGGACGGAGTGCGCACCGACCAGGCCCGCGGCCACGAGCCGGTCGAGATGGAAGCGCACCGTCGTGCTGTGCAGCCCGAGGACCTTGCCCAGCTCGGCGGCGGTCAGGCCCCGGTCGCGCGTCGGCCGACCTTCCACCGCGAGGCGGGGAAGCGACGACAGCTGGTCGACGATCGAGCGTCGGACGCGGGACAGCAGCAGCACTGAGCCGTCCGTGCTCACCCGCTCCGTCGCCATGTGCCGTCCTTTTAGTGGAAGATGCCCGCTTAATCTAAGCCTCTGCCTCGCCGTCCCGCAACCGGTCGGACGGCGTGGCGCGCTCGTGCCGGAGCCGCAGGCCACACGCTCTTTTCGGGCATACGGCCATGTCCTTATTCACCCTCTCGCGCGGCGAAGGCTCCTTCGGTACTGTGACTGTCGCGCGGGGTGTACAGTCTCCCTGGCAGATTTTCGATGAGTCTGTTCCTCTAATCCAGGGAGAGCCGATGAGCACCACCGCCCCCGCGGCCGAGAGCCCGGTCGTCGACCAGCGGGCGGGAGCCGGCCGCGTGATGTGGACGTCCACGGCGGCGTTCACGCTGATGTTCGCGGTCTGGCTGATGTTCGGCATCCTCGGCAAGCCGATCAAGGACGAGTTCGGGCTGACCGACACCCAGCTCTCCTGGGTCTCCGCGGTGGCCGTCCTCAACGGCTCGATGTGGCGCCTCCCGGCGGGCATGCTCGCCGACCGCATCGGTGGCCGCAAGGTCTTCACCGCGATGCTCGCGCTCACCGCGGTCCCCGCCTTCCTCGTGAGCCGGGCCGACAGCTACGCCATGCTCCTCGTCCTGGCCTTCCTGGTCGGCTTCGCGGGCAACTCCTTCAGCGTCGGCATCGCCTGGAACGCCGCCTGGGCGCCCCGTGAGCGCCAGGGCTTCGCCCTCGGGCTCTTCGGCGCGGGCAACGTCGGCGCGTCGGTCACCAAGTTCATCGGCCCGCCGCTCATCCTGGCCACCGCCGGCACCACGGTCGCGTTCGGGGTCCAGGGCGGATGGCGCCTCATCCCCGTCGTCTACGCGGTCCTGCTCCTGCTCATGGCGGTGGCGGTGTGGGTGCTGACCCCCTCCGTCGACCGGATGCCCGGGGCGAGCAAGAGCCTCGGCGAGATGCTCACCCCCCTGCGCCAGCTGCGGGTATGGCGCTTCAGCCTCTACTACGTCGCGGTCTTCGGCGCCTACGTCGCCCTCGCCGCCTGGCTCCCGCTCTACTACATGGAGAACTTCGACGTCTCGCTGACCACGGCCGGGCTGCTCACCGCCGTCTTCATCTTCCCGGCCTCCCTGCTCCGCCCGGTCGGCGGCTGGTTCTCCGACCGCTGGGGTGCGCGCAAGGCGATGTACGGCACCTTCCTCGTCATGCTGGCCACCACCGGCCTCCTGATGATGCCGAACGGCTACATCGTCATCAACCACGCCGACGGGCGGGAGACCGAGCACCTGGCCTACGCCATGCACATCGTCCCGTTCACCGTCCTGCTCTTCCTGCTCGGCTGCGCGATGGGCGTGGGCAAGGCCGCGGTCTACAAGCACATCCCCGAGTACTTCCCCGGCAACGTCGGGCCGGTCGGCGGCCTGGTCGGCATGCTCGGCGGTCTGGGCGGCTTCGTGCTGCCACCCCTGTTCGCCTACACCAAGGTCTGGACCGGCTTCCCCACGTCCACCTTCTTCGTGCTCTTCCTGCTCGTGGCCGTCTGCCTCCTGTGGATGCACCTCACGGTCGTCCGGATGCTGCACGAGCGCTCCCCCGAGGTCGCCGACAAGCTCGACGAGCCCGCCCCCCACCCCGCCCTGTCCGTCCAGGAGGCCCGCGCATGACCACCGACACCCGCCGCACCGGCAGCCGCTGGCTGCAGAACTGGGACCCCGAGGACGAGGAGGGCTGGGACAGCCGCATCGCCTGGCAGACGCTATGGATCACCACGTTCACGCTCACCCTGTGCTTCATCACGTGGTTCCTGCCCAGCGCGATCGTCCCCAAGCTCAACGACATCGGCTACTCCTTTACCCAGACCCAGCTCTACTGGATGGCGGCGATGCCGGGCCTGGCCGCGGGCCTGCTGCGCATCGTGTGGATGGTGCTGCCCCCGCTCATGGGCACCCGCTCGATGGTGGCGCTGACCACGGCCCTGCTCTTCTTCCCGCTGCTCGGCTGGGGCGTGCGCGTGCAGGAGCCCACGGCCCCCTACTGGGAGCTGATGGTGCTGGCCTTCCTCGCCGGCATCGGCGGCGGGGCGTTCTCCGGCTTCATGCCGAGCACCTCCTACTTCTTCCCGAAGCGGCTGCAGGGCACGGCACTGGGCCTGCAGGCCGGCCTGGGCAACTTCGGCGTCTCCCTGGTCCAGCTGCTCACACCCTGGCTGATCGGCTTCTCGATGCTGGGCTTCCTGGGCAACAGCCAGGTGATGGAACTGGCCGGTCGGGCCAACCAGGAGGTGTGGTACCAGAACGCCGCCTTCTTCTGGATCCCCTTCGTCCTGGTCGGTGCCGCGTGGGCCTGGCTGGCGTTGAGGTCCGTGCCGGTCAAGGCCAACGTGCGTCAGCAGTTCGACATCTTCCGCAACCCCGACACCTGGTACATGACCCTGCTCTACATCATGACCTTCGGCACCTTCTCGGGGCTGTCGGCGCAGTTCGGCCTGCTCATGAAGAACCTCTACGGTGCCGGCAACCCGGAGATCGTGCAGGGCGCGGGTGAGAGCGCCCAGCTGCTCATCGAGGGGTATGCCGTGCCGGAGGCGGTGAAGTTCGTCTTCCTCGGCCCGCTGGTCGGGGCCGGCGCCCGCGTGCTGTTCTCCCCCCTCACCGACAAGATGGGCGGCGCCATCTGGACCCTCATCTCCGGCATCGGTCTCATCGCCTCGATCGGGTTCACGATCAGCGCACTCGTGCCGGACACGACCTCGGCAGCCACCCTGGACGCCGGCTTCGACCGGTTCCTGTGGGGCATGCTCGCGATCTTCCTCTTCGCCGGCATCGGCAACGCGTCCACGTTCAAGCAGATGCCGATGATCTTCGAACGGCGGCAGGCCGGCGGGGTCATCGGCTGGACGGCGGCCATCGCCGCCTTCGGCCCCTTCTTCTTCGGCATCGGCCTGACCCTCATGACCCCCACCATCTTCTACGTCATCGGACTGGTCTTCGCCGTGATGTGCGTCGGCATCACCTGGTGGCGCTACGCCCGGCCCGGTGCCCCAAGCCCAGCTGAGCCCCATACCCGACCCACCCGAGAGACACGAGGAAAGACATGACCGACCAGAACCGCACCGAGATCCCCGTCACCCAGGTCCGTGAGGGCGGCTGCGCCTGCGGCGAGCACGACGAGGCGGTCCCGCTGCTGGACGTCCGGGTCATCCCGCACGCCATCCGGCACGCGACCATCTTCGGCGCCATCGGCGGCCTGCGCCCGGGGCAGCAGATGGACCTCGTGGCCAACCACGACCCGCTGCCGCTGCTCGCCCAGCTCGCCGAGCGCGAGGGCGAGGCCGTCGCCCACGAGTACCTCGAGCGCGGCCCCGAGGCCTGGACCCTGCGCTTCACCCGCGCCGCCTGAGCCGGTGTGCACCTACTGCGGCTGCGAGTCGATCGAGGTGATCGGCCGCTTCATGGCCGAGCACACCGAGATCATCAACGCCGCGGGCGACCTGCGCCGGGCCTGCCAGGCCGGTGACCAGGCCGCGGTCGAGTCGGCCGCCGACGCCCTGGCCGACCTCCTCTCCCCGCACACCCGGGCGGAAGAGGTCGGACTCTTCGCCGTGATGCGTCGCGACGAGCAGTTCACCGACCACATCGACGACCTGTGCGGCGAGCACACGACCCTCGACGCCCAGCTGGCGGTGATCCGGGCCGGGGACCACGCCTCCTTCCCCGTCTTCGAGGACCTGCTGCGTCATCACATCGACCGCGAGGACAACGGCCTGTTCCCGGCCGCCGCGATCGCGCTGGACGGCCCCGACTGGGTCGAGGTCGACGACAGCACGCCCCCCGGTCGCTGACGGCCACCGGCCCTCCCGTATGCCGACCCCCCGATCCCTCGCGTCCCTGCTCGTGCTGCCCGGCGGGCTCGCGCTGCTGACCGGGATGGATGCCGGCCTGACCCTGGCCGGCGTGCCCGCCCCGGTGGGCAGCGCCCGCCTGGCGGAGCTGCACGGGCCGCTCATGGTCCTCGGCTTCCTCGGCACCGTCATCGCCCTGGAGCGGGCCACGGCCCTGCGGGCGGGCTGGGGCTTCCTCGCCCCGGGGCTGTGCGCCGCCGGGGCCCTGGCGCTCGTGGTCCTGCCGGAGCCACTGGCGGGCCGGCTCCTGCTGGCCCAGGGGCTGCTCACCCTGGCGCTGGTGTATGCCGCGCTCTGGCGCCGCAACCGGGACGTGACTATCGCCGTCGAGGGGCTGGGTGCGGTGCTCGCGCTGGCGGCCACGCTGCTGCTGACCCGGGTGGAGGTGGCCGCCGTGCTGCCCCTGCTCATCGGCTTCGTCGTGCTCACGATCGCGGCCGAGCGCGTCGAGCTGGCGCGGTTGGCGATGCCGTCCGGGGCCGGTGACCGCGTCGCCGTCCTGGCCGGTGCGGTGGCGCTCGCGGCAGCCACGGCCGTGGCGGTGGCCGGGTCCCCTGTCGTGGGCGCGGTCGCCTGGCGGGCCCTGGGGCTCACCCTGCTCCTGCTGACCCTCTGGCTGGTGCGGCACGACGTCGCCCGCCGCACGATCAACGCCACCGGCCTGCCCAGGTTCGCCGCCGCCGCTCTGCTCGCGGGCTACGTCTGGCTGGCCCTGGCCGGGCTCCTGCTCCTGCTGGTCGGGCGCCCCGGCGGGTCGGTCTACGACGTCGTCGTGCACGCGACCTTTCTCGGCTTCGCGATGTCGATGATCCTGGCCCACGCGCCGGTCATCCTGCCCGCCGTGCTGCGGGTGCGGCTGCCCTACCACCGCGCCATGTGGGTCCCCCTCGTTCTGCTCCACCTCACGCTCGCCGGCCGCGTCCTGTCCCTGGCGCTGGTCGGGATCGGGCTGCGGGCCCTGCCGGTGTGGCAGCTCGCGCTGCTCGGCAACGTGGCCGCCCTGCTCCTCTTCCTGCTCACCTCGGTGGTGATCGGCACCCGGGCGACCCGGGCCGCCCGCCGCCCCGCCCCCCACGAGACGGTGCACCATGCCTGAGCTGTCCACCACCCCCGGCCCCCGACCCGGCCCGTCCCCCGCCGCCCGTCCCGCGGCCGGGGCCCGCGGCACGTGGGGCCTGCGGGACCGCCCGGGGGTGCTGTGGCTGGCGCTCGCGGTGGTGATGACCTTCGTCCACCCCTTCGTGCCGGAGTCCCGGTGGCTGATGGTGCACCTGGTCCTGCTGGGGGCGCTGACCCACTCGATCATGGTGTGGAGCACCCACTTCACCCAGGCCCTGCTCAAGACCCGCCCCGGCCTGGACGACCGCCGCACGCAGTCGATGCGGCTCTGGCTGCTGCTCGGCGGCACCAGCCTCACGCTGGTCGGCGTGCCGACGGCGACCTGGCCCCTCACCCTGCTCGGGGCCACCCTGGTCAGCGTCGCCGTGCTGTGGCACGGCGTCCAGCTGGCCCGTCGGCTGCGCGCCGCCCTGCCGGGGCGCTTCCGGGTGACCGTCCGCTACTACGTCGTCGCGGCCCTGTGCCTCCCGGTCGGGGCGGCCCTCGGCGCGACCCTGGCCCTCGGGCTGAGCGACGCCTGGCACGGACGCCTGCTGCTGGCCCACGCGATGGTCAACATCCTGGGCTGGGTGGGGCTCACGGTCACCGGCACCCTGCTCACCCTGTGGCCGACGATGCTGCGCACCCGCATCGGTCCGGCCGCCGAGCGCCGCGCGCGGCATGCCCTGCCGGTCCTCACCCTCGCCCTGGTCGTCCTCGTCGGCGGGGCCCTGCTGGACCTGCGCTGGCTCACCGTGGTCGCCCTCGGCGCCTACGCCCTGGCTCTGCTCTGGTGGGCCTCGGCGGTCCTCCCCCGGTGCTCGCCGCGCCGCCGCGCGAGTTCGCCCCCGCCTCGGTCGGACTGGCCCTGCTCTGGTGGCTCGTCGGGCTCGCCCTGGTGCTCTGGCGGCTGGGGTCCGCACCGGACTGGGCCGCGTTCGCCGACGGTTTCGGGCCCACCGTGGCGGTCCTCGTCGTCGGCTTCGCCGCCCAGCTGCTCTCCGGGGCGCTGTCCTACCTCGTCCCCTCCGTCCTGGGCGGGGGCAAGACGGTGGTCCGTGCCGGGCAGCGCTGGTTCGACCGGTGGGGCACCGCCCGCCTCACCGTGATCAACGTCGGCCTGCTGCTGTGCCTGCTGCCCGTGCCGAGCATCGTCCGGGTCGTGCTGTCGGTCCTCGTGGTGCTGGCCCTGGCGGCCTTCGTGCCCCTCATGCTGGCCGGGGTCCGTGCGGCCGTCCGCGCCAAGCGGGAGGTCGAGACGGCACGGGCCGCCGGGCACTCGCCGGCCGGCGCCACCCCCACCCCCGGCACGTCACCGGGGGCCCCCGACCGGATGCCGTCGGTGTGGTCCGGCGGGCAGCTCGTCGCCGCCCTCTCGGCCCTGGTGCTGGCCGTCAGCCTCGGGGTCGCCGCCGACCCGGCGGCCGCCGGGCTGACCGGCACCGTGCGCCCGGGGGTCGGCGCGACCGGTGGCGCCGCCTCCGGCAGCGCCGCCGTGCAGCCCACCGGCGAGACCACGACCGTCCGGGTCGAGGCGCTCGACATGCGCTTCGAGCCCTCGACGATCACGGTCCCCGCCGGCAACGAGCTCGTCGTCGAGCTCGTCAACGGCGACCCCACCACGGTGCACGACCTGCAGGTCCTCGGGGCGAAGACGCCGCGCCTGGCCCCCGGGGAGACCGCCACCCTCGAGGTGGGGGTGGTCTCCGCCTCCACCGAGGGCTGGTGCACCATCGTCGGCCACCGGCAGATGGGCATGGTCCTCGACGTCGTCGTCGAGGGTGCGCCCGACGGGGGCGCCACGGGCCACGACGGCGATGGGGGCGACGGCACCTCATCCCCCGTCAGCGCCACCCCGCTGCTGGACCCGGACGCCCGGGTGGCCGACCCGGTCGACCCCGTCCTCGCCCCGCTCGGCGACGCGCGGGTGCACCGCCTCACGCTCACCGCCGAGGAGGTGGAGCTCGAGGTGGCCCCGGGCGTGACGCAGACGCGGTGGACCTTCAACGGGCAGGTGCCCGGCCCGACGCTGCACGGACGGGTCGGGGACGTCTTCGAGATCACGCTCGAGAACGACGGCACGATGGGGCACTCCATCGACTTCCACGCCGGTGCCCTCGCCCCGGACCGGCCGATGCGCACCATCGCGCCCGGGGAGTCGCTGGTCTACCGGTTCACGGCGCAGCGGGCAGGCATCTGGATGTACCACTGCTCCACGATGCCGATGAGCAGCCACATCGCCGCCGGGATGGCCGGGGCCGTCATCATCGAGCCGCGCGAGGGCCTGCCCGAGGTGGACCGCGAGTACGTCGTGGTCCAGTCCGAGGTGTACCTCCTGCCCGGCACCGGCCAGGGCGGGGAGGCGCCCGCCGAGGTGGACGCCGACGCGGTCCTCGCCGAGCGCCCGGCCTTCGTCACCTTCAACGGGATCGCGGGGCAGTACGGCGAGGCCGGGGAGATGTTCGAGGCGCGGGTCGGGGAGCGGGTGCGCTTCTGGGTCCTGGACGCCGGGCCCAACCGCGCGACGTCCTTCCACGTGGTGGGCGGTCAGTTCGACACCGTGTATGCCGAGGGCGCCTACCTGCTCGGGCCGCAGGCGCAGGGCACGGGCGCGCAGGCACTGGGGCTGCAGGCGGCCCAGGGCGGGTTCGTCGAGCTGACCTTCCCGGAGGCAGGCCACTACCCGGTCGTCTCCCACGTCATGGTGGACGCGGAGCGGGGGGCCCGCGGCGTGGTGCGGGTGACGGACTGAGTCCTCAGACCGAGCCGACCCGCTCCTCCAGGTCGGTGGCCTTGACCAGGCCCTCGGCCTGCAGCCGGGCCAGCCACGGGTGCTGCGGCGGGTCGTCCCACCGCTGCCGCCAGACCTGGGCGTGCCGCACGGCGTGCCGCGCCTGGTGCTCCTGGTCGACGGGCTCGCCGGGCTGCCGGTAGGCGTCGGCACCCCCGACCCAGACCAGGGAACCTCCGGCGCGACGGACCACCTCGGCGAAGTCGGCGTCCTGGAGCCCCCGCCCGGTGTAGTCGGTGCAGAAGCCGCCGGTGCGGTCGAAGTCCTCGGCGCTCATCGCGAAGCACGCGCCGTCGAACAGCGACCACCGGTCGTCGACCTCCAGCTGGCCGGGGACCAGGCTCGGGGTGCCGCCGACGGGCAGCGCGATCTCGGCCAGCCGGCCCAGGGGGTAGACGAGCTCGTCCTGCGCCAGCGGCGGCAGGTCGAGCACCGGCGCGCGCCACACGACCGGGGCCCGGACGGGCTCCTCGGCGGCGTCCTGACCGGTGACGGCGGCGAGCAGGCGCTCGAGCGTGTGCGGGCCGGGGATGACGGTGTCGTCCAGGAAGACCAGCACGTCCGCCCCGGCCTCGACGGCGTTGGCGGCGGCGAGGTTGCGGGCTGCGGCGACGGGGAGGGCGCGCCGGTCGGTCTCCACGGGTCGCACGATGGTCGTCCAGCGGTCGGTCCCCAGCGGCAGCCGACCGCGGGTCAGGTCACGGTCACCCATCGAGACCACGCTGTGCACGTGGGGGGCGACGGTGCCGACGGAGAGCCCGTCGACCTGGGCGAGCAGCTGGTCGTGGTGGGCCTTGCTCGTGGTGAGCACGCCGATGGTTCCCTGCATGACCTTCACCCTAGGCGGCGCCTGCCGGGCCAACCACCCCCATGGGGGTGAACCTGCCGGTCAGGGCGGGGGCGGGCTCAGGCCGGGACGTAGATCACGACCGAGTAGGGCCCCAGGTCGAGCAGGCCGACACCGTCCTGGACCACCACGTCGGGCGTGGCGTGGTCGCCGAAGAGCTGGCTGTAGGTCCGGGCGTCGCTGTTGAACCGCACGCGCCAGTGCCCGCCCGGGAGCTCGAGCTTGCGCTGGACGGCGTGGGCGGTGAGGTTGATGGCCACCAGTACGTGCTGGTCGTCGCCGCTGGAGCGGACGTAGGCGAGCACGTTGGCGTCGTCGTCGAGCGAGACCACGGTGGTGTGGGGCCCGGTGAGGCCGGCCGTGTCCCCCTCTGCGTTGCGGCGCAGCACGATCATGTCGCGGAACATCCGGGTGATGTCGCGGAAGGCCCAGGCCCGGTCCCAGTCCAGCGGGACCGTGTCGCGGAACCACTCGTCCTCGAGGAACTCCTGGCCCTGGAAGAGCATCGGCATCCCGGGGGCGGTGAGCACCAGCCCGGCCCCGAGGGTCGCGCGCTTCTGGGCGTTCCACCCGGTCGGGTTGTCCCCCCTCACCTCGGAGGTGATCCGGGCGCTGCCGTTGGCCACCTCGTCGTGCGACTCGGTGTAGATGACCCGGTCGAAGGCGTTCTGGTAGCTGTGCGTGACCGCCTTGGCAACCGCGGTGATCGACCGCTGCTCGTCGGAGTCGGCGATGAGGGCCTCGCGCACCGGGTGCACGAACTGGCTGTCCCACTGGGCGTGCATGGCCGCCCCCCCGGGCTCGGTGGAGGTGACGGCGGGGTCGTTGTGCAGGTCCTCGGCGATGACCAGGCGGCGGGGGAACTCCTCGCGCACCATCTCCCCGATCATCCGCATCATGGCCCAGCCCTCGGGGATCTCGTCCCCGTGGGTCCCGTCGACGCGGCGCATGTAGGGCGTCATGTCCAGGCGCAGCCCGTCGACGTGGTAGTCGCGCAGCCACATCCGGGCGTTGTCGAGGATGAAGTCGCGGACCTCCTGCCGGCCGTAGTCCGGCCGCGTGTCGCCCCAGGGGGTGGCGGAGCGGTGGTCGTTGTAGAAGTAGATCCCGCCCTTGCCGTTCTCGGACCAGCCGTCGAACTGCCAGGTCGGCAGGTCGCTGGGGCCGAAGTGGTTGTAGACGACGTCGACGATGACCGCGATGCCGTGCCGGTGCGCCTCGCGCACGAAGGCCTTGAGGGCCTCGGGCCCGCCGTAGGTGTGCTCGACGGCGAAGATGTGGGCCGGGTTGTAGCCCCACGAGTAGTCGCCGGCGAACTCCATGAGCGGCATCAGCTCGATGGCGTTGACCCCCAGCTGCCGCAGGTACTCGAGCTTGCCGGCGGCGTCGACGAGGTCCGCCGGCCCGTCGCCCGCGTCGACGAAGGACCCGATGTGCGTCTCGTAGATCACGATCTCGTGCTGGCGGGGGCAGGTGAAGTCGTCACCCTCCCAGTCGAAGGCACCGTGGTCGTAGAGCAGGCCGTTGCCCACCGAGTTGGTCACCGCCAGGGCGCGGGGGTCGATGCGCAGGAAGGACCCGCCACCGTGGGTGAGGTGGTACTGGTACTCCTGCCACATCTGCGCGCCCTGCACCTCGCCGTACCAGTGCCCGTTGCCCTCGGGGGCGAGCACGTGCTGCTCGGGGTCCCAGCCGTTGAAGTCGCCGACGACGCTGACCCGCTCCGCGTGCGGGGCCCAGACGCGGAAGGCGAATCCGCCGTCGATCGGGACGGCTCCCATGCCGGGTGCGCTCACGGTGATCCTCTGCTCGGTGGGGTGGGACTCAGGTCATGCTAGTCGGGGTCGGGAGGGGTACCGTGCGCCGGTGACGTCATCCGCGCGGGCCGGCTGGCTGGTCACCGTCGTGCTGGCCAGCCTGGCGATGATCGGCCCCTTCACCATCGACACGATCTTCCCCGGCTTCGAGGCGGTCGGCCGCGACTTCGACGTCGACGCGACGGCCCTGCAGCAGCTGACCAGCACCTACCTGCTGGCCTTCGCGCTCATGAGCGTCCTGCACGGGCCGCTCTCGGACGCGCTCGGACGCAAGCCGGTGATGATCGGCGGGCTGGCCGGCTTCACGGCGGCCTGCGTCGTGGCGGCGACCGCACCGACCTTCGGGGTGCTGCTGGGGGCCCGTGTCGCGCAGGGGCTCTTTGCGGGGGCGGCGACCATCGTGAGCCGGGCGGTGATCCGCGACCTCTTCGACGGGCCCGAGGCCCAACGGCTCATGGCGCGCGTCATGATGATCTTCGCCGTCGCCCCCGCCGTGGCGCCGGTGATCGGCGGGGAGATCCTGCGCTTCGCGAGCTGGCACGCCATCTTCTGGTTCGTGGGGTTGTATGCCGTGGCCGCCGCGGCCCTCACCGCGCTCGTCCTCCCCGAGACGCTGCCCCCGCAGGACCGCACCCGGCTCCGGGTGGGGGCCGTGGTGGGCGGCCTGTGGCAGGTCGCCCGCTCCTGGCCCTTCGAGCGGCTGGCGCTGTGCTCGGCCCTGGCCTTCGGCTCCTACTTCGTCTACGTCGTCGGCGCCCCCATCGTCGTCGTGGACCTCCTGGGCCTGGGCGAGCAGGACTTCTGGGTGCTCTTCGTGCCGATGATCGGGGGGATGGTGGTGGGGTCCTGGCTCACCAACCGGCTCGCCGGGCGGCTCGACGGACGCGTCCTCGTGGACCGGGCGATGGCCGGCCTGCTGCTCGCCGGTGTCGCCAACCTGGCCCTGACCAGCACGGTCCCGACCCTGCCCTGGGCGTGGTCGGCCCCGCGCTCAGCTCATGGGCACCGCCATCGGCATCGTCTTCCCCGTCCTGCAGCTGGCGATGCTCGACCTGTTCCCCTCCTCCCGCGGCTCCGCGGCGTCGATGGCCTCCTTCGCCTCCCTCGTCTTCAACGCCGCGCTCGCCGGCGTGGTGGTCCCGCTGGTCAGCGCCAGCCTGGCCACCCTCGCCCTGACCAGCCTCGGCCTGGCTGTCGGAGGGGTCGCCCTGTGGGTCTGGCACCGGCGCGCGGACGGGCGCGACCGACCAGGACCCCACGAGCACTACGACGTGTCATAGGCTGGGGTCAGCACCCGACCAGGAGGACGGCATGAGCGACATCCAGCCCACGACATACCTGTCCGAGGAGGAGTGCTGGGAGCGCCTGCGCGGGACCGAGTTCGGCCGGCTCGCCTACCACCTGGCCGACGAGGTCCACATCGCCCCCATCAACTACGCGGTCGACGGGCAGACCCTGGTCTTCCGCACCGCGGAGGGCTCCAAGCTCCTCGGGGTGGTGATGAATACCGACGTCGCCTTCGAGATCGACGAGGTGGACGAGGAGGCGGAGCTGGCCTGGAGCGTCATCGCCCGCGGCGCGGCCCGGATCCTCGAGGGTCAGGAGGCCCGGGACGCCGACAACCTGCGGCTGCGGCCGTGGGTGGACACCCGGAAGTTCAACGTCGTCTCCATCGCCGTCTCCGAGCTCAGCGGCCGGCAGTTCCACCTCGCCCGTCCGTGGCGGCACATGCTGCCGGTCGAGGAGCCCGAGCCCCTGACCGAGGTCCCCGACTGACCTGTCCTCCCGGACGTGCCCATGTGCGTGTACGCGGCCCATGCGTCACCCAGGACGTCGCCTGAGGTGCATACACGCACATGGGCCCGGCACGGGGCAGGACGCCGCCGGGCAGGCTAGCGGTCCGACCAGCTCGGCGTTCTCTTCTCGAGGAAGGCGCCGATGCCCTCCTGCGCATCGTCGGCGAGCGCGTTCATCGTCATGACGGTCTTGGCGTAGTCGTAGGCCGCGTGCTGGTCACGGTCGATCTGGGCGTAGAACGCCTCCTTGCCGATCCCGGTCACCACCGAGCTCGCGGTCGCGATCTGCTCGGCGAGCTCGCGGGCCCGGGCCTCCAGCCGGTCGGCGGGCACGACCTCGTTGACCAGGCCCCAGTCGGCGGCCGTGGGCGCGTCGACGGGGACACCGGTCAGCAGCATCTGCATCGCCCGCTTGCGACCCACCACCCGGGTGAGCGCCACCATCGGGGTCGAGCAGAACAACCCGATCCTCACGCCGGGGGTGCCGAAGCGGGCACCCTCCTCGGCGACCACGAGGTCGCAGGTGGCGGCCAGCTGGCAGCCCGCAGCGGTGGCGATCCCGTGGACGCGGGCGATCACCGGCTGCGGCACCGACTGGATCAGCTCCATGAGCTCGCAGCAGCGGTCGAAGATCTGGCGGTAGTCCTCGACGCTCCGGCCGGTCATCTCGCCGAGGTCGTGGCCGGCGCTGAAGACCGGCCCCGCCCCCGCGAGCACGACGACGGTGACGTCGCGTCGCTCGCCGATCTCCCGGAACACCTCGATGAGCTCGCCCATGAGGGCCAGCGACAGGGCGTTGCGCTTCTCCGGCCGGTTCAGCGTGACCGTCGCGACGCGGGAGGCCGCGTCGTGCTCGACCAGGACCGTGGCCGTGCCCTCCAGCACCGTCATCGCTCAGTCGCCCTTCTTCAGGCCCTCGCTGATCATGCTCATCACCGAGGAGTCGGCCAGCGTGGTGACGTCCCCGACCTCGCGGTTCTCGGCGACGTCCTTGAGCAACCGGCGCATGATCTTGCCCGACGGGTCTTGGCAGCTCCGGCACGATCATGATCTGCCGCGGCTTGGCGATGGGACCGATCTCCTTGGCGACGTGGTTGCGGAGCTCGGCGACCAGGTCACCGCCCTCGCCCGCCTCGTCGGCCTCCTTCACCGCCTCCTCGCGGAGGATGACGAAGGCGCAGATGGCCTGGCCGGTCGTCTCGTCCGCCGCGCCCACGACGGCGGCCTCGGCCACCTTGGGGTGGGACACGAGCGCCGACTCGATCTCGGCGGTCGACATCCGGTGGCCCGAGACGTTCATGACGTCGTCGACCCGGCCCAGGACCCAGATGTTGCCGTCCTCGTCGAGCTTGGCGCCGTCACCGGCGAAGTAGACGTTCTCGAAGCGGCTCCAGTACGTCTCCTTGTAGCGCTCCGGGTCGCCCCAGATGCCGCGCAGCATGGAGGGCCACGGCTCGGTGAGGACGAGGTAGCCACCGGACCCCTTCTCCACCGGCTGGCCCATGTCGTCCACGACCGAGGCGACGATGCCCGGGATCGGGTGCTGGGCCGAGCCGGGCCGGGTGGGGGTGACGCCCGGGAGGGGGCTGATCATGATCGCGCCGGTCTCGGTCTGCCACCAGGTGTCCACGATGGGGCAGCGGTCGCCACCGATGACCTCGCGGTACCACATCCACGCCTCGGGGTTGATGGGTTCGCCGACCGACCCCAGCAGCCGCAGCGAGGAGAGGTCGAACTCCGCGGGGATCTCCTTGCCCCACTTCATGAAGGTGCGAATCGCGGTGGGGGCGGTGTAGAGGACGCTGACCTTCTTGTCCTGGACGATTTCCCAGAACCGGCCCTGGGGGGGGTGTCGGGCGTCCCCTCGTACATCACCTGGGTGGCGCCCAGCGTCATCGGTCCGTAGACGATGTAGGAGTGCCCGGTGACCCAGCCGATGTCGGCGGTGCACCAGTAGACGTCGGTCTCGGGGTGCACGTCGTGGACGACCGAGCTCGTGTAGGCCGTCTGCACGAGGTAGCCGCCGGTGGTGTGGAGGATGCCCTTGGGCTTCCCGGTCGTGCCGGAGGTGTAGAGGATGAACAGCGGGTGCTCGGCGTCGAACGCCTGCGCCTCGTGGGTGTCGGCCGCCTGCTCGAGCTGCTCGTGCCACCACAGGTCGCGGTCGTCGTGCCACGCGACCTCCTGCTCCGTGCGACGCACGACCAGGACCTTCTGCACCGGGGAGTCGCCCACGTCCAGGGCCGCGTCGACGGCCGGCTTGAGGGCGCCCGGCTTGCCGCGGCGCCACCCGCCGTCGGCGGTGATGACGACCTTGGAGCCGGCGTCGGCGATCCGGCTGTGCAGGGCCTCGGCGGAGAAGCCTCCGAAGACCACGGAGTGCGGGGCTCCCAGCCGCGCGCAGGCCAGCATGGCGATGACGGCCTCGGGGATCATCGGCAGGTAGATCGCCACCGTGTCGCCGGCGCCGATCCCCAGGTCGGCGAGCGCGTTGGCGGCCTTCTGCACCTGCTGGTGCAGCTCGGCGTACGTGATGTCCCGGGTGTCCCCCGGCTCCCCGACGAAGTGGATCGCCACGCGGTCCCCGTGACCGGCCTCGACATGCCGGTCCACCGCGTTGACGCAAGCGTTGAGCGTCCCCCCGAGGAACCACTTCGCGAAGGGGGCGTCGGACCAGTCCAGCACCTGGTCGAAGTCGTTCTCCCAGGTGACGTACCTGCGCGCCTGGTCGGCCCAGAAGCCCTCGCGGTCGGCCTCGGCGCGGTCGAAGAGCTCGGCGGTGCCGTTGGCCCCGGCCGCGAACTCCTCGCTCGGCGGGAAGGTGCGCTCCTCGTGCAGCAGGTTGGACAGTCCCTCGTTGGACATCGTGCCTCCTCGTGGCGGGTCTGGTCCCGAGTATGCCGTGACTGCCGCGGGTGCGCCCGCGGGAGGTCGGTCAACGGTCCGGGCCTGCGCCGAGCGGCAGGGCCGGGTCGGCGAGCGGGATCAGCCGGTGACGCCCTCCGGCGTGTGCAGCCGCACGAGGGTCCGCAGGGCACCGCGGGGGATGCCGTGCGGGGTGGCCAGCGAGACCCCCACCGCCGCCAGGAGCGCCAGCGGCACCGTCCAGGCGGCCGGGTGCTCCAGCAGCGCCCCGGGCCAGCCCGAGGGGCCCACCGTGAGGGTGAGCACCATCGCGGCGGTCGCCAGCACGGCGCCGAGCACGAGCCCGGCGGCCGCTCCCTGCACCGTGAGTCGCGGCCACCAGACGCCCAGCGCCAGGAGGGGGAAGAAGGTCGAGGCGGCGAGGACGAAGGCCAGGGTGACGAAGGCGGCGAGCGGCACGGTGGGAAAGACGCTGGAGACGGCCCAGGGCGCGACCACGGCCCCCACGGTGGCCAGGCGGAACCCGGTGACCTCCGAGTGCTCGGCCCGGACCAGGCGGGACAGCGGCCGGACGACGTCCTGGTTGAGCACGCCCGTCACGGCCACGGCCAGCCCCGAGGAGGTGGACAGGAAGGCGGCGAAGGCACCACCGGCGAGCGCCGCGGTCAGCACCTCGGACCCGAGGCCGGGGATCACCTCCCCCGGGAGCCGGAGGACGACGGTGTCCGCGCTCGCCCCCGCGTCCAGGAGCGGGAGGTAGGCGCGACCCAGGACGCCGTAGACGATCGGGACGACGTAGAACAGGCCCAGCAGGACCAGCAGCCGGACGGTGGTGCGCCGGGCCGCCGCGCCGTCGGGGTTGGTGTAGTAGCGCACGACCACGTGGGGCAGCCCGGTGGTGCCCAGCGCGAGGGCGACGATGAGGGAGAAGGTCCGGTAGACACCCTGGCCCCCGGGCACCGGCCCCGTCTGCGGGAGCGTCCACATGGCGTCCACCTGGGGGGCGGGGCCCTGGGTCACCCACCAAACCGCCAGGATGATCCCGGCCGGGACGGCCAGGGCGGTGAGCTTGATCCAGTACTGCACGGCCTGGACCAGCGTGATCGAGCGCATCCCGCCCGCCGCGACCGCCAGGACCACCACCACGAGAACCACGGAGGACCCCAGCCACTGCGGAGCCCCGGTGACCAGCCGAAGGGTGAACCCGGCCCCCTGGAACTGGGGGATGAGGTAGAGCCAGCCGATGAGCACGACGAGGACCGAGCACAGGTGCCGGACCGCCCGGGACTCCAGCCGGGCCTCGGCGAAGTCCGGCAGCGTGTACGCCCCGGAGCGCCGCAGGGGGGCCGCGACGAGCACCAGGAGCACGAGGTAGCCGACGGTGTAGCCGATGGGGTACCACAGCGCGTCGACACCGGTGTCGTAGATCAGGCCCGCCACCCCGAGGAAGCTGGCGGCCGAGAGGTACTCCCCCCCGATGGCGGCGGCGTTGCGCGCGGGCGAGACCACCCGGCCGGCGACGTAGAAATCGGAGGTCCTGCGGGACAGGCGCAGCGCGAAGACGCTCAGGCCCAGGGTGACGAGGCAGACGAGCAGCACCGAGCCGCCGGCGAGGGTCGGGCCCACCTCAGCGCTCTCGACCGATGAGGTCGGCGAACCGTCGCTCCAGGGCACCCGCGTGCCGGTCGAACCACGCGGCGATCGCGACCATCGCGGGGTAGAGCAGCACCCCCAGCACGATCCAGGGCAGGGGGAGCCCGCCGGCCTGCAGCGTGCGGGTCGCGGGGGCCACCGCGAAGAGCAGGGGCAGCCCGAGCAGGACCGCCGCGACGACCCCCAGCACGACGAGCGCCAGCCGCAGCTGGGCCCGCAGCAGCCCCTGGAGGTAGAGCTCGCCCACGTCCGTCTGCTCGGCCAGCGCGGAGGCAAGGGAGCGGCGCCGGGCGGTGGTCGCGCCCCGGCGGGCGGAGGTGACCCGCACCCGCTGGGTATGCCGCGCGGGGCCGCTCACGCGCCCCCGGCCCGGTCGGAGAGCACCCGCTCGCGCACCTCCCGGGCGTGCCGCCGGGCGACCGGGAGCTCGGGGCCGTCGGGGGCCAGGACCAGGCTCAGCTTGCCCTGGCTCTGCCGGACCTCGGCCACGTGCGGCAGGGCGACGAGGGTGGAGCGGTGGATGCGCACGAAGCCGGCGTCGGCCCACCGCTCCTCCAGCGTCGACAGCGGGATGCGCACGAGGTGGGACCCGGTGGGGGTGAACAGGCGGGCGTAGTCGCCCTGGGCCTGGACGTAGCGGATCGCCGACCGGAGCACGAACCGGGTGACACCCCCCAGCTCGACGGGGATGCGCTCCTCGGCGCCCTCCCCGGCCGTCGCCCCCACCGCTCCCGGGGACGAGGCCGGGGTCGAGGGCGGGGGCGCTGTCCCCCCGGCGGCGGCGAGGACGCGCTCGACGGCCTGCGCCAGCCGGGTGGGGGAGACGGGCTTCATGAGGTAGTCGGTGGCCCGCACCGCGAAGGCGTCGACCGCGTGCTCCTCGTGGGCGGTCACGAAGACCACCTGGGGGCGGTCGGCGAAGCGGGCGATGACGCGGGCCAGCTCCATCCCGTCGAGCCCGGGCATGGAGATGTCGGAGAAGACCACGTCGAAGGGTGCGGACTCCAGGGCGCGCAGGGCGTCGGTGCCGCTGCCGGCGGGCACCACCGCGGTGAACCGACCGTCCTGCTCCAGCAGCCAAGTCAGCTCCGCCAGGGCGGGCGGTTCGTCGTCGACGACGAGGGCGCGCATGGGGCCATGGTAGGTCGGCCCCGACCGGTCCCGGCTCAGGCGTGGACGCCGGGCGCGTACTTCGGCACCCGGAAGCTCACCTTGGTGCCCAGGCCGGGCGCCGTCTCGACCACGAGCCCGTGGTCGTCCCCGTAGACCTGGCGCAGCCGGGCGTCGACGTTGCCCAGGCCCAGCGACTCGGTCTTTCGCAGACCCTCGTCCTCCCCGTCCAACGCCCGCCGGACCGCCTCCGGGTCCGACCCCACGCCGTCGTCCTCGATGCTGATCTCGGCCAGGTCGCCCAGGTCGGTCGCGGTGATCGTCACGCTCCCGACCCCCTCCTTGCCGGCGAGGCCGTGCCGCACGGCGTTCTCGACCAGCGGCTGGACGACGAGGAAGGGGACCACCACGGAGAGCACCTCGGGGGCGATGAGCAGGCTCACCTGCAGCCGCTCCCCGAAGCGGGCCTGCTCCAGCACGAGGTAGCGCTCGACGTTGCGCAGCTCGTCGGCCAGGGGGGTGAACGACCCGCCGCGCCGCAGCGCGTAGCGGGTGAAGTCGGCGAACTCCAGGAGCAGCTCGCGGGCCCGGTCGGGGTCGGTGCGCACGAAGCTGGCGATCGCGGCCAGCGAGTTGTAGACGAAGTGGGGGCTGATCTGGGCGCGCAGGCTGCGCAGCTCGGCCTCCATCGCGCGGGTGCGCTCCCGGTCCAGCTCGCCCAGCTCCAGCTGCCCGCCCATCCAGGTGGCCAGCTGCTCGGTGGCCCGGGCCAGGCCCGCGGACGGGCGGCCGGAGTAGGCGGCCAGCACCCCGATCACCCGGTCCTCGACCACGAGGGGCGCGACCACGCCGGCCCGGACGTCGCAGTCGGGGCGGGTGCAGGGCAGGTCGGCCCGGGTGAGCACCGCGACGTCGCCGCTGCCCAGCACGGTCGCGGCGTGGGACATGGCCTGGTCGCGGTGGTGCTCACCGCGGCCGACCCAGACCAACACGTCCTGGGTGTCGCAGATCGCCAGGGCGGTGCTGCCCAGCATGAGGCGCAGCGGCCGTCCCGCCCGGCTGGCGTTGTCGGCGGTCAGCCCGGCCCGCAGCAGCCGGCCGGCCTGGCTGCCCGTGCGCAGCGTCTCGTAGGTGATGCGGTCGGTCTCGGAGAGGAAGCCGCGTCGGGCCCGGCGCCGACGGACCCACAGGACGGCGTGCAGGACGAGGAAGACCGCGACCACCCGCCAGCGCGGTGGGGAGGTGGAAGGAGCCCTGCATGGGGGGCAGACTACGAGGTTCCCGCCCCCACCCGGGGGGACTCATCGCCCGTCCCGATGTCGACGAGCAGGGCCGTCGACAGCTCCGAGGCGGCCTGCCGCACCTCGGCGAGGTCGACCGCGGCGTGCCGCTCGGCGACCGACGGCTCGACGACGGACAGCACCTCGTCCCGGGCGCGCTCGGCGGCCCGCACGGCCAGCTCCTGCCGCAGCGGCTCGCTGAGCAGGCCCCCCGGCGCAGTGGCCCGGCGGGCCAGCTGCACCGCATACCGCTCGGCCGTGACCACCTCCTGCTCGTCGTCGCTGGTGAGCATGAGCGCGGCGTTGCGCAGCACCTGCCGACCGCGCTCCAGGTCGCCGTCGCCGAGCTCGGTCACCGCCCGGGCCAGCAGCGGACGGTCCGGTCGCCCGGCGCTGCGGGCGAGCATCGCCAGCTGCAGACCGAGCACCCGCTCCCGGGTGCGGGCGCCCACGTCCCCGTGCCGCAGGCCGGGCACGTAGTTCTCCGACGGCGAGCTGGACGCCATGGTGTCGAGGTACTCGCGCTGGGCCTCGTCGGGGGTGTGCACGGTGTCGCGCAGGGGGATGTGGCGGATCCCGAGGGTGGCGAGGAAGACGACCGCGACGATCGGCAGCCCCAGGAGGAAGACGTCGTGCAGCCGGTCGGCCAGGCCGGCGCGGATCGCTTCCAGCACCTCCGGCGGCATCCCGACCGTCGCGGCGGGGTCGAGCGCGGCGCCGGCGTCGATCTGGTCCAGGTCGCCGAGCTGGTCCTCCGCGCCGGGGGGGAGGTAGCCGGCGATGGCCCGGGCGAGGCCGGAGGTCATCACGGCACCGAAGATGGCGATGCCCACGGTGTTGCCGACGTTGCGGAAGAACTGCAGGGCGGCCGTGGCGACCCCCAGGTCCCGACGGGAGACGGCGTTCTGCACCACGAGGGTGTACTGCTGCATGGCCAGGCCCAGGCCCGTGCCCATCACGGCGATGGCCGCGGTCAGCTCCCACTCCGAGGAGCCGGCCCCGAGCCGGGTCAGCAGCCACACGCCGACCCCGAGGACCACGGTGCCGACGAGCATGAGCTCCTTGTAGCGCCCGGTGCGGGTCACCAGGTAGCCCGAGACGATGCCGACGAGGATGAGGCCGAGCATCATCGGCATGAGGATGAGGCCGGACTCGGTGGCACCGACTCCGAGCACGCCCTGGGCGAAGACGGGGACGTAGATGATGACGCCGAACATCACCATGGCCAGCCCGAAGGCGGCGACGTTGGCGAAGGTGAAGACGCTGTTGGCGAAGAGCCCCAGGGGGATGAGGGGATTCTCGGCCCGGGTCTCGACCAGGACGAAGAGTCCCAGCAGCGCCCCGCCGACGAGGTAGAGGCCCACGATCGGCACGGACCCCCACGGGTAGCTGACG
The DNA here is from genome assembly GCF_004526345.1 of Ornithinimicrobium flavum. Classification (NCBI taxonomy): domain Bacteria; kingdom Bacillati; phylum Actinomycetota; class Actinomycetes; order Micrococcales; family Ornithinimicrobiaceae; genus Ornithinimicrobium; species Ornithinimicrobium flavum. Next base: position 3,529,939 of record NZ_CP038213.1, read on the forward strand.
CCTCCCCAGGAGGTGGCCAGGAGGATGGCGACGAGCGCGGGGCTGAGGGTGAGGATGCCGAGCACGTCCACCCGCCCGCTCGAGGGCTCGTGCTCCAGCCGGAGGAAGCGGGCGATGACGAAGATCGCGGCCACCCCCAGCGGCACGGTGGCGAAGAAGAGCCAGCGCCAGCCCCAGTGGTCGGTGATGAGCCCACCGGCGATGGGGCCCGCGACCGAGGTGACGCCGAAGACGGCCCCCATGAGGCCCTGGTACTTGCCGCGCTGCCGCGGCGGGATGATGTCGCCGATGATCGTCTGGGACAGCGGCATCAGCGTGCCCATCCCCAGGCCCTGGACGGCCCGTCCGGCCACGAGCGTCCAGAAGTTCGGGGCGAGGCCGGACAGGACGGAGCCGAGGAGGAAGATGACCAGGCCGGCGAGGTAGAAGCGGCGCCGGCCGAACATGTCGGAGAGCTTGCCGACGACCGGCACCACGATCGCCGAGACGAGCATCGCGGCCGTCGCCACCCAGCTGTAGTGGTCCATGCCCCCCAGCTCGGCCACGATGCGCGGCATGGCGGGCCCGACGATGGTCTGGCTGATCGAGGCGACGAACATGCCGAGCATGAGGCCGGCGAAGACGCGCTTGTGCTCGGGGGTGAGCCGGTAGGCGGCGGGGCCGGTCACGAGGTGGACCCGCTGGCCCCGAGGGTGTCGGTGAGGCGGCCGAGCAGCCGGGCCAGCTCGGCCGTGTCCGCCTCGTCCCACCCCTGGAGGGCGTCGGTGACCAGGGTCACCCGTCGGGCCCGCTCCTGGGTGACGGCCCGGTGCCCCTCCTCGGTGAGGAAGAGCACCTGGGCCCGGCCGTCGGTGGGGTCGGTCTCGCGGTGGATCAGCCCTCTGGACGTGAGCGAGGCCAGGCGTCGGCTCATCGTCGAGGGGTCGAGCCCCTCGGTGCGGGCCAGGTCGCGGGGACGCACCTCCTCGGCCCCCGCAGCCACCTCCTGGGCGCGAGGGAGCCGGATGAGGACCGCGAAGTCGGGTCGGGACAGGACCTCGGTGCCGGAGTGCTCGTTCAGCAGGCGACCCATGGCGGCGAAGGCGCGCGCCAGCTGCTCAGAAAGTTGCATGATGCATACATCATACGCCTCTCAAGCGGCCTACCCCTGTGTCCTCCCGGGAGGCCGGATCTCCTCGGGACCCGCGGTCAGACGTCCCGCTCCCACCGGCGCAGGCCCGCGAGAGCCTCGACGAAGGCCTCGGGCTCGACCTCGCCGAGGTCGTGGCAGGCCTCGTCGAGCTGCTCGGCGATCCCGGCCACCTGCAGCAGCGGTGAGGCACCGTCGACGTACCCGATGTGCTTGTAGTGGGTGAAGGCGTCGGAGACAAAGTCCTTGACGCCCGGATGGCCCGACAGCTCCTCGGCACCCGGCCCGGTCGCCAGCAGCGCCACCGCGTCGAAGAGGACCGAGGGTGCGGCGTCGATCTTGTGGTCGACCGGGGTCCGGTCGTCCTCGCCGTCGAGCACGACCCCGCCGACCTTGAGCGCGACGGTCTCGACCAGGCCGCCGACGGCCTCGACGGCCGAGCGGACCTCCTCGAGCAGCGCACCGTCGGTGCCGTCGGAGACGAGGATGCCGAGCTTGCGGCCTCCGAAGTCCTTCGGTGCCCGGGCGGCGAAGCTCAGCGCCGGTGACGGCGGGAGGTCGTGCCGAGGGGCGACGGCGGGCTCGGTCGCCTCCGGGAGGTCCAGGCCGAGACCGTCGGCCACCTTGCGGGCCAGCTCCTCGTCGACGTTGCGCAGGTTGGCGACCATCCGCTCGCGGATCTGCGGGATCTCGCACTTGGACAGCTCGAAGACGAAGGCCATCCAGATGTGCTCCTGCTCGGGGCGGGTCTGGGAGCGGTAGAACTGCCCCGCCTGCGAGTAGTGGTCGGCGAAGGACTCCGGTCGCAGCCGCCGGGTGGGCCCGGACTCCTCCCGCACCACGGTCCGGAAGCCGGCCTCGTGGTCGGCCCGGGGGCCGGCCGCGGCCCCGGTGAAGGAGTTGGGCTCGTAGTTGGCCCGGCCCGCCTGCCGGCCGTGCTGCATGTGCCCGTCGCGCTGGAAGTGGGCGACCGGGCAGCGGGGGGCGTTGACCGGGAGCTGGGCGAAGTTGGTCGACCCCAGGCGCTTGAGCTGGGTGTCGAGGTAGGAGAAGTTGCGGCCCTGCAGGAGGGGGTCGTTCGTGAAGTCGATGCCGGGCACGACGTTCTGGGTCATGAAGGCGACCTGCTCGGTCTCGGAGAAGACGTTGTCGACGACCCGGTCCAGGCGCATGGTGCCGATCACCCGCAGGGGGACCTGCTCCTCGGGGATGATCTTGGTGGGGTCGAGGACGTCGAACTCGAAGGCGTCGGCGAAGTCGTCGTCGAAGGCCTGGATGCACAGGTCCCACTCGGGGAAGTCCCCGTTCTGGATCGCCGTCCACAGGTCCCGGCGGTGGAAGTCGGGGTCGGCACCGTTGATCTTCACCGCCTCGTTCCAGACCACCGACTGCAGGCCCTGTCGGGGCACCCAGTGGAACTTGACGAAGGTGCTGCTGCCCACGGCGTCGACGAACCGGAAGGTGTGGACGCCGAAGCCCTGCATGAAGCGGAAGGACCGCGGGATCGCCCGGTCCGACATCTGCCAGAGCAGCATGTGCGTCGACTCGGGCATGAGGCCCACGAAGTCCCAGAAGGTGTCGTGGGCCGACGCGGCCTGCGGCCAGCCGCGGTCCTGCTCCTCCTTGACCGAGTGGACGAGGTCGGGGAACTTGATCGCGTCCTGGATGAAGAAGACAGGGATGTTGTTGCCCACCAGGTCCCAGTTGCCCTCGTCGGTGTAGAACTTCGTGGCGAAGCCGCGCACGTCCCGGGCCAGGTCGAAGGAGCCCTTGTTGCCGGCGACGGTGGAGAAGCGGACGAACACCGGCGTCTGCTTGCCGGCCTCGGCGAAGAGGGAGGCTCGCGTCAGCCCGGACAGGTCCTCGGCGGCGGTGAACGTGCCGTGGGCGCCGTAGCCCCGCGCGTGGACCACCCGCTCCGGGATCCGCTCGTGGTCGAAGTGGAAGAGCTTGTCGCGCAGGACGTGGTCCTCCAGCAGGACCGGCCCCCGCTCACCGACCGTCAGGGAGTTCTGGTTGTCCGAGATCGGCTGACCGTGCGAGGTGGTCAGCAGCGGCTGACCGTCCCCGGGGCGCTGGTGCAGCTCACCGCCGGAACCCGGCTCGGTGCCACCGGTGTAGACGGGGTTGTCCGCGGCGGCACCGGCGTTGCCCGGGGTCGGCGGCTGCGGAGGAGCGGGGTCCTGCGGGTAGCTCGGCAGCTGCGGGCCGCCGACGTCGGCCGCCGGGCTCTCGGTGCCGGTGGGTGCGGGGCTCTGCTCGGTCGACATGGGATCCTCCGGAAGGGCGCGACGTGCGGGTCCTCCCGACACTAGGTGCGCCCCCGGGGCCCCCGCGCGGTGAGCCTGCCCGACGGCCATGTGCGGGCTCAGGCGTGGCGGCCGGCGACGGAGGCGATCCCCAGCCAGGTGTGGTGGTTGCCGGCCCAGCACCAGCCGACCTTCGGCGCGTCCTTGCGCTCCTGGCCGTCCCGGCCCGTCCCGTTGCTGATCCACAGCGCCGGGACCCGGGTGTCGAGGGTGCCGGGGCGCGCCCGGGGCGCCGGGAGCCGGAGGTCATGAAGCAGTGGTTGCGCTCGAGCACGGCCGGCTCCTGGAGCACCCAGCACAGACCCTCGGAGACGGTCATCAGCTCCCGGCCCGCCGCCCGCAGCTCCGGGTCGACCTCGTCCGGGCTCCGATCGGCGAACCCGTCCCCCCGGTCCGGCCCGGTCACGGCGTACAGGTCCGCGTCCGGGACCACCGTGCCCGGTGCGGGGACGTACTCCGCGAGGTCCCCCAGGTGATCGACGACGGAGCCGGTGCGCTCACCCCGCCGCAGCAGCGGCGCCAGGTCGGCGGCCGGGACCAGCCGGGGGTGGACCACGAGGAGGTCCCCCTCCAGGCCCGGCGGGAGGGCGGGCAGGTCCAGGCCGAGCCGGACGAGACGGGCGTGCTGTTCGTGGAGCGGGGCGAGGGTCACCGGGTCACGCCCTCGGCCGGGCCCAGCGCCACCCGCGGGGCAGCTTCTCCCCGGCGGCGACGGAGCGCACCCGCACGTCCCCGAAGACCGACCATCCGGTGACGAGCAGCCGGCTGCCGGACGGCGCGGCCCCCGTCGCGGGCGCCCCCACCTCCGACCGGGCGTCACCGAGCAGGGTCATCCCCTGGATCTGCACGTCGGTCCCCTCCGGGACGAGGATCTTCGCGCTGCCGAAGAGGCTGTAGAGCTCCACCTCGAGCGTCTCCCCCGGCTGCAGCACCTGGCGCAGGTCCAGCTTGGTGTCGCCGAAGACCTGGATCGCGACGGTCCGGCGGGCGGCGTCCCACGACCCGGTGCGCACCAGGTCGCCGAAGGCCGACACCATGGGCTGGTCCCGGTCCCGCCGGGCGGGCAGGGGACCCCCCGTCGGGCCAGGAACAGGCCAGGGGCGAGGGTCGGGGACGATCTCCGGCAGCCCGTCCCCCGGGGTCTGCGGACCCGGTAGCGGTGGTGGGGGTCCAGGACGTTCCGTCATACCCCCACCGTAGCCGCGCCGGTCGGAGCATCCCCGCGACGTCCGTAGGGTGGGGGGATGGAATTTCGGTACCTCGGCAACAGCGGGCTCAAGATCAGCGAGATTACCTACGGCAACTGGTTGACCCACGGGTCCCAGGTGGAGAACGAGGTGGCCCACCGGTGCGTGCGCGCCGCGCTCGACGAAGGGATCTCCACCTTCGACACCGCCGACGTCTATGCCAACACCAAGGCCGAGAGCGTCCTCGGCGAGGCGCTGAAGGGCGAGCGCCGGGAGAGCCTGGAGATCTTCACCAAGGTCTACTGGCCGACCGGCCCGGGCGGCAAGAACGACACCGGCCTGTCGCGCAAGCACGTGATGGAGTCGATCGACGGGTCGCTGCGGCGGCTGCAGACCGACTACGTCGACCTCTACCAGGCGCACCGCTACGACACGGAGACGCCGCTGGAGGAGACCATGCAGGCCTTCGCCGACATCGTCCGGCAGGGCAAGGCGCTCTACATCGGCGTCAGCGAGTGGACCGCCGACCAGATCCGCGAGGGTCACCGGCTGAGCAAGGAGCTGGGCTTCCAGCTCATCTCCTCCCAGCCGCAGTACTCCATGCTGTGGCGGGTCATCGAGCCCGAGGTGGTCCCGGCGTGCGAGGAGCTGGGCATCTCCCAGATCGTCTGGAGCCCGATGGCCCAGGGCGTGCTCTCCGGCAAGTACCTCCCCGGTCAGCAGCCGACCGAGGGCCGTGCGGCCGACGAGAAGATGGGCCGCGGCATGAAGGGCTTCATGTCCGACGAGACCCTCACGGCCGTCCAGGACCTCAGGCCGCTCGCGGAGGAGGCCGGCCTGACCATGCCGCAGCTGGCGATCGCCTGGGTGCTGCAGAACCCCAACGTGGCCGCCGCCCTCGTGGGCGCCTCCCGGCCCGAGCAGGTCCAGGACAACGTCAAGGCGGCCGGCGTGAGGCTCGACGCCGACCTCCTGGCGAAGATCGACGAGGTCCTCGGCGACGTCGTGGAGCGCGACGCGGGGAAGACCGCGGAGAACGCGCCGCAGGAGCGCGTGGCCTGAGGCTCACCCGACGATCGTCGTGACGACCTCGGTGAGCGAGGGACGCCGCGGGGTCGAGGAGAAGCCGAACCGGGCGGGCGGGTCGACCGGGGTCAGCGTGCCCAGGTCGACGCCGTCCAGCCGGGCCGTCACCGCGGTGACGGCCCGCACGTCGGTCGCCCCGTAGAACTCCCTGCGCCCCTGCCCCGCGCTGCCGCGGGTCCGCACGCCCCGCAGGACCACGCGGGCGACCGGGTCGGTGACCGCGGACAGCAGCGGGCTGGCGGCCACCCCCCGGGGTATGCCGTGCAGCAGCCACCCGAGCGCGGTGCGCCGGCCGAGGGTCGCCGTCAGGGTCAGCGACGGGGTGCGGACCTCGACCCGTCCGGTGCGCACCCGCACCTCGACGGGCTCGATCGTCGTCGCGTCGAAGGAGTACGTGCCGCTCACGAACCCGGCCACCTCCGGCGAGGGCGCCAGCAGGACCCGGTGACCGTCGGCCCGCTCCAGCATGACGTCGGCGAACGAGCCCAGCGGCGAGGTGTCCCAGACGCCAACCACAGGCGCACCCCGCTCGTGGTGCCGACCCCCAGGATCCGGCCGGTGAAGGTCCAGGTGCGTGACGTCATACCCCCATCCTTGCGACCCGTCCCGACCCTGGCAGGCTGGGGCGATGGGAGCACCCTTCGACCTGACCCTGGAGGAGATGCGGGAGCACCGCAGCGCCAAGTGGAGCCGGGTGGCACCGGACGTGCTGCCGGCGTGGACCGCGGAGATGGACGTGCGGACGGCACCGACGATCGCCGCGGCGCTGCGCACCGCCGTGGACCGCTCCGACCTCGGCTACGCGGGGGCCCGCGGCCGGTCGTGGAGGCCTTCGCCGGGTTCGCGCGGGACACCTGGGGGTGGGACCCGCTGGCCGACCGCGGCAGCGTCCGGGTGATGGCCGACGTGGGGGTCGGCGTGCAGGAGGTGCTGCGGGCGGTCACCTCCCCCGGCGACCGGGTGCTGCTCACCCCGCCCGTCTACCTCAGCTTCTACCCCTGGCTGCACGAGCTGGGCCTGGAGCCGGACGACGTGCCGATGCTCGAGCAGGACACGGGCGGGCGGCTGGACCTGGAGGGGATCGAGCGCTCGCTCGCCGACGGCACGCGCGTGGTGCTGCTGTGCTCGCCGCACAACCCGCTCGGCCTGGTCCTCCCACGGGACGACCTGGCGGCGGTCGCCGAGCTGGCGCAGGAGCACGGGGCGCTGGTGGTCTCCGACGAGATCCACGCCCCGTTGGTGCACCCGGGCAGCGACCGGCCGTTCGTGCCCTTCCTGTCGGTGTCCGACGCGTCGCGCGAGGTGGGGGTCGCGCTGCAGTCGCCGTCGAAGGCCTGGAACCTCGCGGGGCTGAAGCTGGCCGTCGCCGCGGTGGCCGACCGGGCCCGGTGGCCCGCGGGGATGCCCGGTGGTCTGGACTGGGGCGCGGGGATCCTCGGGCAGTACGCCGCGGTCGCGGCCTGGACCGACGGGCGTGGGTGGCTGCAGACGGTGCGGCGCGAGATCGAGGAGCGGGCCGCCCAGCTGGAGAGGCTCCTGGCCGAGCACCTTCCGGGAGTGCGCTACCACCGGCCCTCGGCGGGATACCTGGCCTGGCTGGACTGCCGGGCGCTGGGGCTGGGCGACGACCCGTCGGCGGCCTTCCTGGAGCGTGGCCGGGTCCTGCTCTCACCGGGCCCGGCCTTCGGGCCCGGAGGGTCGGGGTTCGCCCGGCTCAACATCGGCACCTCCCCGGAGCTGATGGCCGAGGCGGTGCGGCGGATGGCCCTCGCGGTGGCCTGAGGCGGGCCGTGGTGCGAGCCCACCGGCCCGGTAGGTTCGTGCCATGTTCGAACGAGCTCAGCGGTTGCAGCAACGAGTCGACCATCTCACCCACGAGGTGCGCGCTCTCCAGGACCTGACCTCCCGGTTGGCGGACCGGGCCGGCGTCGACGCGGCCGAGCTGGAGCGGATGAGGGCCGACAGCCGCCCGGGGATCACCCCGGAGGTGCGCGACCTGGTGGCGAGGGGTCAGCACATCGCGGCGATCAAGGCCTACCGGCAGCAGACCGGTGCCGGGCTCAAGGAGGCCAAGGACGCGGTCGAGGCCTACGCCGCGGGGAGGTAGCGTCAGAGCGCCCAGACCCCAGACCCCAGACCCCAGACAAGACTGTGCACCCGATGTGCCGCTGCCACCCTGGTCTGGGGTGCGCGCCCTTGTCTGGGAGGCGGGCTGGACCATCACGCGCAGGGGATGGCGCCCAGCCGGGCCAGGCCCTCCAGGTCGCCGGGCCCGAAGGAGGTGACGCCGACATTGGTGGGGGCCATCAGCTCGCCCGGGTCGTCGACGTGGTCGAGCCCCAGGACGTGGGCGAGCTCGTGGTCGAGCAGCGCCGCCTGCTGCTCCGGCAACAGGTCGACGTCGACGTCCAGCACCACCCGGCCACCGGCCGCCCACACCCCCGAGGGGCCGGAGAGCGTCAGCGCGCCCCCCAGGCCCGCGACCGGCCCCGCGAGCTCGGGCACCTCCTCGGCATCCGCCCAGCTGACCAGCACCGGGGCCCCGACCTCCCGGGCGCGGTCCGCCCACCGCTCGGTGGTCTCCCCGACGAGGACCAGCTGCAGGCCCGAGGCCGCGGTCAGCCGGAGAAGGGAACCGGCCACCAGCTCCACGTAGCCGTCCGGGGCGCGGTCGGGGTTCACCTCCACCTCCACGACCTCGCAGGGGGAGAAGCCGACGGGCAGGTCCGTGCCCGGCTGCCTCGCCACGAAGGCGTGCGACCCGGTGTCCCGCACCTGCACCGGCGGTAGGACGCGGTCCCCGGAGGCCGGTGCCCAGCCCGAGGGCGCGGGCACCCGGGCGAGGTCCACGATCCGGTCCGTCAGGCCTGCCCCGGGACCGTCCGGCGCGGTCCGGTCGGGAGCGGTCGTGCCGAGGACCGACCTCCCGGCCGCGACGGCCTGCCCCACCCCCTCGCGGACCCGCTCCGGGTGCTCGAGGGCGAGGACGCCGCCCCCCACCAGGGCCAGCACCATGACCACCGCCGGCCAGCGTCGTCGGCGCCGACGGGCGGGCCGGGCCACGGGCACCGGCCGGAAGGCCCCGACGGGAGGGGCGCCCTCCGGAGAGTGGTAGCGCCACGGGACGGTGTCGCGGGCGGAGGGGTGGCCGGGCGGTGCCCCGCCCAAGCCGTAGCGCCGGTCCCACTCGTCCAGCTCGGCGAGCCGACGCTCCATCTCGCGCACCCTGCGCCTGCGCCCCATGCCCGCCATGTCCCCATTGTGCCGGGCGCACGACCTGCGGGCCGGACCTCATACCCTTGCCCCATGAACCGTCCCCACCTGTGGATCCGCGCCGAGGCCCGTCCGACCGAGCAACGGGTCCCCATCGTGCCCGCCGACGCCCGGCGCCTCATCGACGACGGCTTCACGGTCACCGTCGAGGAGTCCCCCACCCGGATCGTGCCGCTGGAGGACTACGTGGAGGTGGGTTGCTCGGTCGCGCCCTTCGGGTCCTGGGTGGACGCTCCCGAGGGCGCGGTGGTCGTGGGCATCAAGGAACTGCCCGAGGACCCGTCCGACCTGCGCCACACGCACGTCTTCTTCGCCCACGCCTACAAGGGGCAGGAGGGCGCCGAGGAGGTGCTCGAGCGGTTCCGTCGCGGGGGCGGGGAGCTGCTCGACGTCGAGTACCTCACCGTCGACGGCAAGCGGGTGGTGGCCTTCGGCTTCTGGGCCGGCTACGTGGGGGCCGCCCTGTCGGTCCTGCGCCACCGCGGCCTGCTCGAGGGTGGCGTCGGCCCCATGACCCGCGACGACCTCGACGAGCGGCTGCGGGCGAGCACCCCGGCCGAGCCGGAGCGGGCCCTGGTCATCGGGTCGCGAGGGCGCTCCGGGACCGGCGCCGTGGAGGCTCTCGCGGTGGCCGGCTGCACCCTGACCCGGTGGGACCGGGCCGACACCGTGGCCCTCGACAAGCCGGCCCTGCTCGACCACGACATCCTGGTCAACTGCGTCGTCAGCCTCGGGCCCGGGGACGCCTTCGTCACCGCCGGGGACGTCGAGCGGCCCCGGCGGCTGCGCGTCGTCGGCGACGTCACCTGCGACGTCACCTCACCGGCGAACAAGCTGCCGGTGAACACCGCGATCACCACCTGGGACGAGCCCGCCCGACGCTTCGGCGGCGACGAGCACCCGCTGGACGTCATCGCCATCGACAACCTGCCCTCGCTCCTGCCGCTGGAGGCCTCGCGGACCTTCAGCGCCGAGCTGACGCCGTTGCTGCCCGACCTGGCTGACCGCTCCGGCCCGTGGGCGGCCAGCCTGGAGTGGTTCCGCCGTCACGTGCACGACGCCTCCTAGGTGAAGGCGCTCAGGCCGGTGACCACGCGACCCACGAGCAGGGACTGCACGGTCCGGCTGCCCTCGTAGGTGTAGACCGCCTCCAGGTCGGCGAAGTGCCGCCCGACGTGGTGGTCGAGCAGGATCCCGTTGCCCCCCAGCAGGTCCCGGGCGACGGCGACGACCTCCCGGGCGGCCGTGGTGGTGTGCAGCTTGGCCATGGCCGCCTGCTCGATGGTGCACCGCCCACGCTCCTGCAGCTGCGCCATGCGGGTGCACATCAGCTGCATCGAGGTGATGAGGGTGACCATGCGGGCCAGTCCGTCCTGGACGAGCTGGGTGCGCGCGAGCGGACGGCCGAACTGCTCGCGCCGCAGCGTGTAGGTCAGGGCTCCCTCGTAGGCGGCCACGGCGTGGCCGAGGGCCTCCCAGGCCACCCCCTGCCGGGAGCGCAGCAGCACCCGGTTGGTGTCCGCGAAGGTGCGGGCCTGCGCCAGGCGGTTGTCCGCAGGCACCCTGACGTGGTCCAGGGTGATGTGGGTCTGCCACACCGCGCGGTTGCTCATCTTGCCGGGGATGACCCGGGCGTCGTAGCCCGGCGCCTGCTGGGGGTCATCGATGACGAAGCCGCCCACGTCGCCCTGCTCGTCCCGGGCCCACACGACCACCAGGTCGGCGACCGAGCCGTTGCCGATCCACCGCTTGGCGCCGTCGAGCACCCAGGCGTCGCCGTCCCGCCGGGCCGTCGTCTCCAGGCTGACCACGTCCGACCCGTGGGTCGGCTCGGTGAGGGCCACAGCCCCCAGCAGCTCCACCGACGCCATGCCCGGGAGCCAGCGCTCCTTCTGCTCGGCGGAGCCCAGCTCGTGCACCGAGGTCATGGCCAGGCCGGAGTGGACCGCGTTGAGGGTCGCGACCGAGCCGTCACCCCGAGCCAGCTCGGCGCACATCATGCCCTCCGCCAGGGGCGAGACGCCCGCGCACCCGTAGCCCTGGATCGCCGCCCCCGCGACCCGGGTGGCGGCATACCCCGGGATCACCTCGGTGGGGAAACGGGCCTCCTCCCACCAGCGCGCCGCGTGCGGCACCACCTCCTCGTCGCACCAGCGGCGGACCCCGTCACGCAGCTCCCGCTCCGCCCCGGTCAGCAGGTCGTCCAGCCCCAGGAAGTCGGTGCCGCGGGCGCGACCGAGGTCGCTGCCGTCGGGCTCCTCCCGCGCGGACCCTGGCATCGGTGGGGGTTGCTCGCTCATGCCTCGAGGGTATGCGGCCCCGCCGGGCCCGGCAGGGTGGGACTCAGAACGGCAGGCCGGAGGTCAGACCAGCGGGGCGGCCCGGCTCGCGGTACCACTCGTCACCGAAGACGAGGGCGTACTGCTCCTCGGGCATGCCGAGCATCCAGCCCACGTCCTCCTGCGAGGCGTGGCTGGCCAGGGCCTCCCGCTTGACCGCCAGCACGGGCCGGACGTCGACGTGCCAGTGCAGCTCGGCCTCCGGCGAGCCGATCGGGTTGCCGTCGTCGGCGGGCTGGTCGGGGTCCCAGTCCTCACCGCCCTCACCGGCCACCCCGGCCTCCCGGGCCGCGTGGTAGAGCCGGCGCAGGAGGTCACGGTTCATCGACGCCTCCAGGACGCGGGGCTGCCGCCTCGCGTCCGCGGCGGCGCGGTGCACCACGGCGTGCACCTTGACGTGGTCGGGGTGGCCGTAGCCGCCGTGCCAGTCGTAGCCCGTGACGACGTCCGCGTCCTCCTCGTCGAGGATCGCGGCCAGCCGGGAGGCCGCCTCCCGCGGGTCGGCGGAGTGGAAGGAGCGGTCGGCGGCGTTCTGCTCCCAGCCCGTCATGCCGGAGTCGGCATACCCCAACCAGGCGACGCGCGCGGTGCCGAGCACCGCGGCCGACGCCTCGGCCTCAGCGCGGCGACGGTCCACCACCGTCTCGCCGTCGGCCAGGTCGGACGGGACGGTGCCGTGGTCGCCGTCGGTGGCGTAGACGCAGACCACGCGGTGGCCGGCGTCGGCCGCCAGCCGCATGGTCCCGGCTGTCTGCGACGCCTCGTCGTCAGGATGGGCGTGGACGAAGACGATGGTGCTCACGAGGAACCATTGTGACCGTTGTGCCCCGGGTCGGGCGGTGGCACGCTGGAGCCATGGGCATCGCGGACGTGTTCACCCGACGCAGCGACGGCCGGTCCGAACCGGCGACACCCGTGCCACCGCCCACCCGGCCCTCCCTGCGGGACCAGCTGGCGACCCTCGCCCGGCTCGGGCTGGAGCCGGTGGGCACCACGGTGCAGGAGATCGTCGAGGACCGGGAGGTGCTGGCCTGGGCGCGCCAGCACCCCTACGTCGCACCGCTGCACGCCCTCGCCCGTGGGGAGGACGGCGAACTCACCTCCCACCCCCGGGTCACCACCGTGGACCTGGAGCACGTGGTCGGCCCGGGCTCCTACCCCGACCTGGTGCGCAAGCTGGCCGCGACCGCCGGCACCACCGGGCTCCTCGGGGACGTCAGCGGGTCCGTGGACCGGGCCCGGGGTCGGTGGGTCCTCCGCTTCACGGTCGGCGGTCTGACGAGGGAGATCCACCCGCTGCTGGACGGGACGCGCGCCGACGCCGACGTGCTCACCGAGATCTTCCAGACGGTCACCGTCGCCTACGTGCCCAGCCGGCACCGTGCGGAGCTGCAGCGCGTCCTGGACCGCTGGGCCTCGCTGGCCTGAGCGCCCTAGCCCCGGAGCTCGGGGAAGTCGGTGTCCCGGAACTCCTGGGCGACCGCCCCCACCGTGCCCGGGCGGGCCGCCTCCGCCGCCAGCTCCTCCTCCCGGGCCCGCAGCTCGACCCGCCGGATCTTGCCGGAGATGGTCTTGGGCAGCTCGTAGAACTCCAGGCGTCGCACCCGCAGGTAGGGAGCCAGGTGCTCCCGGGCGTGCCGCAGGATCGACAGGGCGGTCTCCCGCGTCGGCTCGTGCCCGGGCGCGAGCGCGACGTAGGCCTTCGGCACGGCGAGCCGCACCTCGTCCGGGGCCGGCACGACGGCTGCCTCGGCGACGGCGGGGTGCTCGATGAGCACCGACTCCAGCTCGAAGGGGCTCACCTTGTAGTCGCTGGCCTTGAAGACGTCGTCGGTGCGGCCGACGTAGGTGATCGTGCCCCCCGCGTCCCGCTCCGCCACGTCCCCCGTGTGATAGAGACCGCCCGCCATCGCCTCGGCGTTGCGCTCCTCGTCGCCCTGGTAGCCGGTCATCAGGGCCACCGGTGACTGCGCGAGGTCGAGACAGATCTCCCCCTCGCCCGGGCCCTGCACGACCTCCCCGGTGGACACGTCGACGAGCACCACCGGCATGCCCGGCAGCGGCTTGCCCATCGAGCCGGGCCGCACCGGGTCGCCCGGGCAGTTCCCGACCTGGGCCGTGGTCTCGGTCTGCCCGTAGCCGTCGCGCAGGGTCAGGCCCCAGTGGGTGCGGACCTGGGAGATGACCTCGGGGTTCAGCGGCTCGCCGGCGCCGATGATCTCGCGCAGCGCGCCCGGGCCGCCGGAGAGGTCGGCGTTGATGAGCATCCGCCACACCGTCGGCGGCGCGCAGAAGCTGGTGACGCGGTAGGACCGCAGCACCCTGAGCAGCCCGGCGGCGTCGAAGCGCCCGTAGTTGTAGACCATCACCGTGGCCTCGGCGATCCACGGGGCGAAGAAGAGCGACCAGGCGTGCTTGGCCCAGCCGGGGCTGGAGATGTTGAGGTGGACGTCCCCCGGCCGGACCCCCAGCCAGAACATCGTCGACAGGTGCCCGACCGGGTAGCTCACGTGCGTGTGCTCCACCAGCTTGGGGCGGCTCGTGGTGCCCGAGGTGAAATAGAGCAGCATCCGGTCCTGCGAGGCGTTGCCCGGGTGCGGGACGGGGTCGGCCGGGGACGCGTACGCCGTGCGCAGGTCGGTCCATCCCGGCACCTCCCCCACGCTGACCCGGGCGTAGTCGCCGGGGACCTCCTCGAACTTCGCCGTGTCGGCCGGGTTGGCGATGACCATCCGGGCCTCGCCCCGCTCCACTCGGTCCCGCAGGTCCGCCGGGCCGACGGCCGTCGTGGTCGGCATGATCACGGCGCCGAGCTTGATGATCGCCAGCATCGTGTCCCACAGCTCGACCTGGTTGCCGAGCATGACGATCACGCTGTCACCCCGGGAGATCCCCTCGCGGGCGAGCAGGTGCGCGACCTGGTCGGACCGGGTGGCCACCTCGTCGAAGGTAAGCGTCTGGTCGCTGCCGTCCTCCTCCACCACGACGAGCGCGGGCCGGGGGTTGCCCCGGGCGATGACGTCGAACCAGTCGACCGCCCAGTTGAACGACGGCCCGACGTCGGGGTAGCGGAACTGCTCCCGGGCGAGGTCCGGCCGGCCGTGCCAGCCGAGCAGCTGGTCCCTGGCCGTCCGGTAGGCCTCGGTGGCGCGGCCGGCGTCGGGCTGGGGTGCGGACGGCGTCGTCATACCCCCATACCTACACCCTGGGGGCCGGACACGGCATACCGTGTCCGGGTGAGGACCCAGGACCGACCCGACCCGACCCTGGACGAGGTCGGCCTCACCCGGGCGCAGCTGGACCGGCTGCGCCGGTGGCTGCCCGGGGCCGTGCTGCTGGCCGAGCACTCCTGGGGACTGACGGACACCGTGGTCCTCCACCTGCGGCACGCCGGCCGGGAGCTGACGGTCAAGGCCTTCGGGCCGACCAACCACCACTTCGAGCGTGAGCTGGCGGCGCACCAGGAGCTCACCGGTCCCCTGCTGACCGAGGAACGGGTGCCGCGGCTGGTGCACGCCGACGCCGAGGACCGGATCCTGGTGACGACCTGGCTCCCCGGGCGGCTGGTCCAGGGGGACCCCGCGGAGGATGCGCCGGACACCTACCGGCAGGCCGGTCGGCTGCTGCGGCGCTGGCACGACGGCCAGGGTCCGGGGCGACCGGACCCGACCTGGCTTCCCGCCACCCGCGACCGGACGCTGCGCTGGCTGGACGGGCCCCACCGCATCCCGGCGGACCTGGCCGATGCCGTCCGGGACCGGGAGTGGCCGCAGGGGGCGGTGACGCTGGTGCCGACCCACGGGGACTACCAGCCCCGCAACTGGGTGGTCGACGGGGGGCGGGTGAGCGTCATCGACCTCGGGCGTGCCGCCTGGCGTCCTGCGGGCACCGACCTGGCGCGCCTGCACGCCCGGCAGTGGCGCGGACGCCCGGACCTGGAGGCGGCCTTCCTCGAGGGCTACGGCGCCGACCCCCGCCCTTCCTGGTGGGCGACGCTGCTGCTGGCCGAGGCGGTCGGGACCGCGGCCTGGGCCCACCAGGTGGGTGACGAGCGGTTCGAGGCCGAGGGACTCGCGACGCTGCGGGAGCTGCTCGAGGAGGAGGTCCCGCCGGAGGCCTAGAAGAACGTCGCCGCGGTGGCGTCGCGCGAGGTCAGGCGGGCCGCGACGCGGTGACCGATCCGCTCCCAGAGGGCGTAGCGGACCGGTCGGAGGGGCAGGTCGAAGGCGCCGACCCAGTCAGTGACCTCCTTGGAGAAACCGCGCTTGAACTCCCCGACCCCGTGCAACGGGTCCTCGGGGTCGTCCACCCTGCTCGAGTGCGGGGTGCCGCACAGGTCGTAGGTCGTGGCGCCCCGCTCCTGCGCCCAGCGCATCGCCTCGTACTGCAGCAGCTGCGCCGAGCCCCGGACCGGGCGGCCCCGCACGCTCGCTCCCTCCCGGTAGTTGGCGACCGTGCCCACGACGACGACGAAGGCCCCGGCGATGTCCCGGCCCTCGTGCCGGGCGAAGAAGAGCTGGCCCGAGCCGGCCTCGCAGAAGTCGCGCCAGAGGGCCACGTGGTAGTCGCGGCTGCGGGTGAAGACGCCCTGGTCGGCCACGACCTGCTCCCACAGGTCCCACATCCGGGCGTAGCTCGCCTCGTCCGCCGGGGCGGCCTCGATCTCCACCCCCTCCTTGGCGCCCTTGCGGATGGTGTTGCGGGTGCGGGAGGGCAGGCGGGCCAGCAGCTCCTCCGCGGTGCCGGAGATGTCGAGCAGGACCGTGGAGACGTTGTTCTGGATGCGTCCGGCGTGGCGCAGGCCGAGGTCGGCGAGGGCGGCCAGCGTCCCGGGGCTCTCGGGCAGCTCCGGCTCGACCTTGAGCAGGAAGGCCCCGGCCCGGCGGGCCTCCGCCGCCAGCTGGGGCAGCAGGCCCGCCAGCTCGTCCACGTCCGCGACGACCGGGCCCTTGGGGACGTACCACACCAGCCCGAGCCCGGGCGCCCTCTTCTCGTGCACCGTGACGGGCACATCGTAAACCTCGAAGAACCGTGGCCGCCACCCCGTTCGAGCCTTGGCGCGCCCCATCTCGGCGGTCTGGAACATGTTGGGCCGCACGGTGGTGGCGATGCGGGCGTTCCACTCCGGGGCCGACGGGTGCACCTCGACAAGGGTCATGGGCACCGATCGTAGGTCAGTCGCAGGCGGCCCGCTCCAGGCGCGGATGCCCTCCAGGTCGCCCTCACCCAGACCGGACTGGCCGACGTGCTCCGCCGCCATCAGCTGGGACGCGTCGTCGGTGTGCCCCAGGCCCAGCACGTGGAGCAGCTCGTGGACGAGGACGACCTCCTCGTCGATGCGCGCCCGAACCAGCCGCCGCGCGGCAGGTCGGTGTCCAGGACGACGGTGCCGCCCACCGCCCGGCCCGAGCCTCCCGGACCGGTGAGGTATGACGCAACCGCCCAGGCCGGCGGTCGGGCCGGCCAGCTGGGGCACCTCGTCCTCGTCGGCCCACCCGAGCAGGACCGGGCCGCGCTGCCGGTCGAAGAAGTTCCGGTCCTCGCTCTCCCCGACGACCAGGAAGGTGAAGGACGATGCGGCGTTGACCGTCCCGAGCGCACCGGCGACCAGCTCCTCATACCCCTGCGGTGCGCCCTCGGGGTTGACGACCAGCTCGATGTCGGCGCCGCACCCCCAGGTGACCGGGGCGCCCCGGTCCGTCGTCGCCATGAAGGTGTAACCCTCCCCGCCGGAGCCCGCCACGCCGTCGAGCCCGTCGTGGGTGAGCACCGTGCGGCGCACGTCGTCGAGGTCGAGGATCGGGGAGAGCCAGACGGTCCCGGACAGGACGAGGGCCACCACGACCAGGAGCGACAGGAGGCTGGTGCACCCGGACCCGCGCCGCTCAGCCATGCGACCAGTGTGACCGAGGTGACCGACGCCTCACCCGCCGACCCTTGCGGCAGGTGGGCGGGCGGTGCGAGGCTGCGGGCATCGCCGTCCCCCGGTGCCGGGGGCAGGGGTCCGCGGCGCCGGAGTGAGGGACGGTGGGACGTGCGCGCACGGGGTCTGGGGAAGCAGCTCGGGGTCGGGGCGCTGCTCCTCGTCCTGCTCGCGGGGCCGGCGGTCGCGGCCCCCTCGGGTGAGGAGGCGGCCCGGGACACGGGCACCGTCTCCCTGCGGACGGCTCCCGCCACCGACGCCGAGGCTGACCTGCAGGGGGTGGAGGGTCTGACCGGTGGCGTCGCCGAGCTCGGCCCGGCCGTCGTCGAGCAGGTCCCGGCCCGGCTCTACCCGGACCCGGCCGCCGCTCCCGGGGCCGACGCGGGCGACCCCGTCACCGACTCGACCACACCACGGCCGATCGACGTCCCGCGCCAGCCGATCGGTCGCTTCGAGGAGTCGACGCGCCAACCGCAGCCGATCGCGGCGGGGTTCCAGCCCTACCAGAGCGGCAAGGTCAACCCCGTCCCCTTCGGCCGGGTCGACACCACGGGGGTGCGCGTCTTCAAGGCCGACTGGGACGGCAAGGTCTACGACCACCCCATCGCCCAGGCGCAGTACGCCCTCAACACCCTCGAGTCCTACCGCCTCACCGGCGACCCGGTCTACCTCGACGTGGCGGTGAGGAACGCCCAGCGGATCATCGACCGGCGGCACGTCGTCGACGGGGCGTGGTACTTCCCCTACGACTTCACCTTCGACCTGCACCGCAACGGGCGGGGTGTGCTCACCCCGCCGTGGGCCTCGGGGATGGCCTCGGGCCAGGCGCTGTCGACGTTCGTCCGGCTCCACGAGGTCACCGGTCAGCAGAAGTGGCGCGACGCGGCGGACGCGACCTTCGCGGCCTTCCTGCAGGCCCCTGACGGCCGGGGGTACTTCAGCTCCTGGGTGGACGCCCAGGGCCTGCTCTGGCTGGAGGAGTACTCCCGCTACCCGGTGACCGACAGCGAGCGCGTGCTCAACGGCCACATGTGGTCGATGTACGGCATCTGGGACTACTGGATGATGAACGACTACGCCCAGGCCGATGCGGAGCGGCTGTGGCGCGGCG
Organism: Ornithinimicrobium flavum; assembly: GCF_004526345.1. NCBI lineage: Bacteria > Bacillati > Actinomycetota > Actinomycetes > Micrococcales > Ornithinimicrobiaceae > Ornithinimicrobium > Ornithinimicrobium flavum. The sequence goes on from NZ_CP038213.1 coordinate 3,548,296, forward strand.
CCCTCTACACCGTCGAGCGGACGGGCATGTCGATCTTCCGCAACCGGAACTGGTACAGCCTCTACTCGGCCTGGCAGCGGTACCTGGCGCACACCTACCACGTCCACCACCAGCAGCAGTTCCTCATGCTCTACCGGATGTCCCACGACTCCGTGTGGATCTCCCGGGCGGGGGTCTATCGCGAGGACCACCGGACCCCCAACAACACCACCGGCTTCGCCGTCATCTCCCCGCGCACGACCGTGGCCTACCGGTTGGACGACTCGGCCCAGCACCCGAAGGACCGCACCATGCGGGTCCTGGAGACCCGGTCGCTGTCGATCACCCGCACGACCGGCGCGGCCTACGACCGCCGCGGCCGGATGCCGGACGGCGGGCCGCACGTCCTGCGGCTCAGCGCGGGCTACCTCCAGGGCTGGTGGGTGGTGGAGGACCACCGCAAGGCCTGGTCCAAGACCATGGTGGACATCCACTCCTACCTGCCCGACGCCAAGCTCTACGTCGACGCCCCGACGCGGCTGGCGATCTACCGCTTCGACACCGCCGGCAACAACGTCGAGGGCAAGCTGGTGACGCTGCAGCCGGGGACCTTCTACGGCACCCACCGCTCGGCGACGGTCGAGGGCCGTCCATCCTGGCTGCTGCGCGGCGGTGCCTACGACGGCTGGGTGCTCCCGCAGCAGGCCACGGTCAAGGTGCACCGCAACCCCGGGTGGCGGGTGGGCTGACGCGTCGTCGGCCGCCGGGCGCCAGGGGCCGGGCTCACTGACCGAGGCGGCCCAGCAGCATCTCGAAGTCCGGAACCTCCTCGGGCAGGTCGTTGCCCGAGCGTCGGCGCGGGGACGTCAGGTCCTCGGCGCCGGGCGTGAACCCCGCCACCGCGCCCGACTCGCTCACCATGAGCGCGGCCAGCTCGGACCCCGCCCGCGCGATCCTGCGACCCAGGGCGTCCGCGCCCTCGCCGCCGAAGTCGGAGGTGGCGGCGAAGACCCCGGTGGGGACGACCACCGCCCGCAGGTAGCCGAACAGCGGTCGCAGCGCGTGGTCGAGCACCAGCTGATGGCGCTCGGTGCCCGCGGTGGCCGCGACGAGGACGGGCATGCCGCCCAGCGCCTCGGGGTCCAGCGCGTCCACGAACATCTTGAACAGGCCCGAGTAGCTGGCCGTGAACACGGGGGTCACCGCCACCAGCCCGTCGGCGGACGACACGAGGTCGCGCGCGCGGACCAGGGCGGGGGTCGGCATACCTCCCGTGGTCATCATGGTCGCGAGGTCGTGGGCGAGCTCGCGCACCTCGACCACCTCCACCTCCAGCGCCTCCCCGCGGGCCGTCACCTGGGCGGAGACGGCGTCGGCGATGCGGTCGGCGAGCAGACGGGTGGAGCTGGGCTGGGACAGGCCGGCGGAGAGGACGACCAGGCGGCGGCTCACGCGCTGACCTCCTGCCGGCGGGCCGGGGCAACGAGGTGGTGCGGCGCGTCGGGCCCCGCAGCGACCAGGGATCGGTGCGTGGGCGGGTCGCTGGGGACGTGCGCCGGGCGGCGGGCCTCGAACTCGCGGCGCAGCACGGGCACGACGTCGCGACCGAGGATCTCGATCTGCTCGAGCACCATCTCCAGCGGCTGGCCGGCGTGGTCGACGAGGAAGAGCTGGCGCTGGTAGTCGCCCACGGCGTCGGCGAATCCTAGGGTGCGCTCGATGACCATCTCGGGCGTCCCGACCGTCAGCGGCGTCGCGCTGGTGAACTGCTCCAGGCTCGGCCCGTGCCCGTAGACCGGAGCGTTGTCGAAGTAGGGCCGGAAGACCCTCTTGGCCTCCGCCTCGGTGGCGGCCATGTAGACCTGGCCACCGAGCCCCACGATCGCCTGGTCGGCGGAGCCGTGGCCGTAGTGCTCGAAGCGGCGCCGGTAGAGGCGCACCATCTGGGCGGTGTGCTCCATGTTCCAGAAGATGTTGTTGTGGAAGAAGCCGTCCCCGTAGTAGGCGGCCTGCTCGGCGATCTCGGTGGACCGGATCGACCCGTGCCACACGAAGGGCGGGGTGCCGTCCAGCGGTCGGGGCGTGGAGGTGAATCCCTGCAGGGGAGTACGGAACTTGCCCTGCCAGTCCACGACCTCCTCGCGCCACAGGCGGCGGAGCAGGTGGTAGTTCTCGATCGCCATCGGGATGCCCTGGCGGATGTCCTTGCCGAACCACGGGTAGACCGGGCCGGTGTTGCCGCGGCCCATCATGAGGTCGTTGCGACCCTTGGAGACGTGCTGGAGGAAGGCGTAGTCCTCGGCGATGCGGACCGGGTCGGTCGTCGTGATGAGCGTGGTCGCGGTGGACAGGATCAGCCGCTCCGTCTGCGCGGCGATGAAGGCCAGGTGGGTCGTGGGCGAGGACACCGTGAACGGCGGGTTGTGGTGCTGGCCGGTGGCGAAGACGTCGAGACCCACCTCCTCGGCCTTGAGCGCGATAGCGGTGATGGCGTCGATGCGCTCGCCGTCGGACGGGGTGCGGCCCGTCATCGGGTCCGTGGTCACGTCACCGACGCTGAAGATGCCGAACTGCATGGCTCCTGGCCTTCCGAAAGTAGTTGATTCGTCACTCAGTGTAACGGGTTGTGCGCACCGGCTATTCCGCGGCTGACGTACCGTCGTGCCATGACCTCGCTGGAGCACCGCCCCGCCCCGCGCGGCCCCGAGCGCGACCGACGGCCGACGTTCGAGCGTCCTGTCACGGGCACCGACCTGCTCCTGACCCTGGCCTCCTTCCTGGTCACCACCGCGCTGACCGCGCTGCTCCTCCTCGGCCTCGTCGTGGCGGGGGCACCCCTGGACACGGCGATCGTGCTGGCGCTGACGACCGGGGTCGTCCTCTGGCTGGGAGGGATCGCCTGGGCCCTGCGGCGTCGCGGCTGGACCTGGGACGACCTGGGCCTGGGGCCCGTGGGGGAGCGCACCTCCCGGGCGATGCTCTGGCAGGTGCCGCTGGCCTGGCTCACCACCATCGTCCTCACGGCCGTCGTCGGTGCGCTGCTCCTGGACCCGTCGGAGAGCAACGCCGTCGCCTCGACGCAGGCGGCGCTCAACCTCGGCCCCGCGGCCCTGGTCGGCCTGGCGGTGGCGGTGGTCGGGATCGGCCCCTTCGTCGAGGAGATCATCTTCCGGCGGGTCCTGCTGGGCTGGCTCGAGGCCCGCACCGGCGTCCTGCTCGCGCTCGTGGGTCAGGCCGTGCTCTTCGCGGTGCTCCACGTCCTCCCGCAGGCGATGGTGCTCACCTTCTTCCTGGGCCTGGCGACCGGGATCCTCGCCCGCCGGCACCGCTCGCTGTGGCCCGCGGTGGCGCTGCACGCCACGAACAACGCCGTCGCGCTGCTGGCGGTGGCGACGACGCTGCGCTGAGCCTCAGGGCAGGAGGTCGCCCCGGCCGAACAGCTGCGCCGTCTCCCGCGCGGTCGGCCGGCCGGCGTCGGGGTCTGCCCCGTGCTCGAGCAGGACGGCCACCACCTCGCCCTCGCCCTTGAAGACCGCGCCGGCGAGCGGGGACTGACCCCGGTCGTTGAGCCGGTCGACGTCCGCACCCCGCTCGGCCAGGGCCCGGACCGTGGACGCGTGGCCGTGGTAGGCCCCGAGCATGAGCAGGGTGTTGCCCTGGGGGTCCGTGAGGTCGACGGGAGCCCCGGCGTCGACGTAGGCGGCGAGGCGGTCGGTGTCCCCCGCGCGGGCGAGGTCGAAGAGGGCGTGGGCCAGCTCGACGGCCTGGTCGACGGTGCCCTCGGCGGCCTCCCCGACCGCCTCCGGCGGCTCGGGCCGCACGTGGGCGAGGATGCGCTCCACGGTCCGCACGGTGAGGGCTGCGTCGTGCTCGGGGAGGTCGGGCTCGGTGAACAGGTGCCCGTCACCCGGGCTCACCACGTCCTCGAAACGGGCGCCGGAATCCCTCACGGCCGCACCGAACGGGCCGACCAGGGCCTCGTCGACCCACTCGTCCCCGGCCAGCCGGTGCAGCTGCACGTCGACCCCCGGCCACTCCTCGCGCAGCGGGTCCAGGCCGCCCACGAGGACGGCCAGGCGCACCCCGGGCCGGGCCAGGCGCTGGACGAAGGAGGCTCCGAGCGAGAAGCCGACGAGCACCGCCCCGTCCACGTCCAGGTCGCGGACCCGGGCGAAGAGCTGGCGGTAGCCGACCTCGTCCCGGTGCGCGACCCCCTGGGCCACCCCGGGGAAGGTCCGCCCCTCGTAGTAGTCGGGGACGGACACCTCGCACCCCTGCGCCCGCAGGAGGTCGGCGAACTCCCGGACCCCGCGGGTGAGCCCGAGGGCGGAGTGCAGGACGATCACGCGGCACGGGTCGGCGGGCACGAGGATCATGCTAGCGGCCAGGCTTGACCCTCCCCCGGCGTCAGGGATGAGGCTGGTCGCCCCGGGTGTTCCCCGCCATCGACACCACCCAGCCCAGGAGGAGCCTGACCGTGACGACCGAGACGCCGCTGCAGGAGGCCCTGCGCGCCGCCCTGTCCCCCGACCACCAGGTGCGCCAGCGCGGCGCCCTGCGCCTCGGCTCCCTCGCCGACCGGAGCGTGGCCGGCGACCTCGTGGCCCTCCTGGTCTCCGAGCCGGACGCCTTCGTCCGCGAGACGCTGACCTGGGCGGTCGTCGCGCAGGCCCCGGCGACCGTCCCGCACCTGCTCGCGGCCCTGGCGGGGGAGGACCCGTCCCGGGCCCACGTCCTGCACGCGCTGAGCAAGATCCAGGACCCGGCCGCCGTGGAGCACGTGCTCCCGCTCGCCGACGACCCCCACCCGGCCGTGGCCCCCAAGGCGTGGTGGGTGCTGGGCCGCACCGGCCACGACGACTCGGCGGCCGCCCTCGTGGCCCACCTCGGTCGGCACGAGGACGACGAGCGCCGGCTCGGCCTCATCCGCGCCCTGGAGCAGCTCGGCGCCCCGGCGGTGCCCGGTCTCGCCGCCGCGCTGTCCGCCGAGGACCCGCGTGTGCGCCGCCACGCGCTGGAGGCGCTCGTCGCCGTGGGGGAGGCCGCGCAGGGCGCCCTCCCCGAGCTGGTCGCCGTCGCGGAGGGCCCGGACCGCGACCTCGCGATGCTGGCGCTGGAGGCGCTGGCTCCCCTCGACGCCCCCGAGGTCGACGACGTCCTCACCCGGATGCGGGAGGGCGGGAGCCGGTGGCTGGCGACGGTGGCGGACTGGCTGATCTCCGACCGGGCCTCCCGCCGATCGGCCCCCAGAGCGACCCGGACGCGGCGACCCGGAGGCGACCCCGGCGCGGCGACCCAGGAGAGGTGACCCGAAGGGCTGTGGGTGGGCGACCCTAGGGTTCTGGGTCATGTACTCCACCGTCGCCGTCAGCGGCTACCGCTCGTTGCGCGACGTGGTGCTGCCGCTGGGCCGTCTCACCGTGGTCACCGGCCCGAACGGCTCGGGCAAGAGCAGCGTCTACCGCGCGCTGCGGCTGCTCGCGGCGTGCGGCCGCGGCGAGGTGGTCGGTGCCCTCGCGCGTGAGGGCGGGCTGGAGTCGGCGCTGTGGGCGGGCCCGGAGTCGCTGGACCAGGCCCGCCGGGGGTATGCCGTGGAGGGCACGACGCGCAAGGAGCGCGTCGCCGTCCGGCTCGGGGTGGGCGGGGCGAGCGGTGAGCTGTCCTACCTGGTGGACCTCGGCATTCCCGTCCAGTCCGGGCACACCGTCTTCAACCGCGACCCGGAGGTCAAGCGCGAGTCGGTGTGGACCGGCCCGGTGATGCGGCCGGCCACCCTCGCGGCACGGCGCAGGCACGCCTCCGTCGAGGTCCGGGACGAGCAGGGGGGCTGGGCCCCGGTGCCGGTCCGGGTGCCGCCCTGGGCGAGCGCCCTCACCGAGGTGGTCGACCCGCTGGCCGCCCCGGAGCTGTGGGCCGTCCGGGAGGCGTTGCGGTCGTGGCGCTTCTACGACGGCTTCCGGGTCGACGCCGGGTCGCCGAGCCGCCGGGCGCAGGTCGGCACCCGCACCTGGGCCCTGGCCGAGGACGGCTCGGACCTGGGGGCGGCGCTGCAGACCATCTCCGAGGACGCGCCGGGCGCCCTCGACGAGGCGGTGGCGGACGCCTTCGACGGCGCCCGGCTGTCGGTGGCCGTGACCGACGGGCTGTTCGACGTCGAGCTGCACCAGCCCGGGATGCTCCGGCCGCTGCGCTCGGCCGAGCTGTCCGACGGCACCCTGCGCTACCTGTTGTGGCTGGCCGCGCTCCTCACCCCCGTGCCGCCCCGGCTCATGGCCCTCAACGAGCCCGAGACCAGCCTGCACCCCTCGCTCGTCGCGCCGCTGGCCCGCGCGGTGGCCCGGGCCTCGACCCGGAGCCAGGTCGTCGTCGTCACCCACTCCGCGGCGCTGGTGCAGGCCCTCACCGAGGCCGTCGGCGGGGACGACCCGCGCGAGGTCGAGGCCGGGCCCGGCGAGGTCGTGCCGATGCGCCTGGTGGAGCTGACCAAGGACCTCGGGGAGACGGTCGTCGTCGGGCAGGGGATGCTCACGACCCCGCCGTGGGAGTGGGGCCGACGCTGAGACGTGCATCCGAGCCTGGCACCCAAGGCCCCGGGTCGGCTCAACCGGCCTGGTCGTAGGACCCGACGACGGCCACGTCGAGCGGGAAGTCCACGGGGAAGTCGCCGAAGAGCAGCCGCCCCGCCGCGCGCGCCGCCTCCCGGACCGCCTCCCCGACGTCGTCGGCGTGCTCGGCGGGGGTGTGCACCATCACCTCGTCGTGCAGGAAGTAGACGAGCTCCGGCCACGGCCGCGGCTCCTCCTCGAAGGTCTCGGCGAGGATCCGCCTCAGGTGGCCCATCCAGCACAGGGCCCACTCGGCCGCGGTGCCCTGCACCACGAAGTTGCGGGTGAAGCGCCCCCAGTCCCGCGCCGCCTGCCGGGCCCGTCGCTCGGCCCCCGCCCCCGCCCGCGGCTCCTGGGCGGCCCGCTGGACCTGGCGCCAGGCCGGTGGGGGCAGCGGGGAGGTGCGCCCCCAGCCAGGTCCGCACCCGCTCCCCGCGCTCCCCCGCCCGGGCGGCGGCGTCGACCAGGCCGATGGCCCCCGGGTAGGCCGCGCGCAGCCGTGGCAGGAGAGCGCCCGCCTCACCGGTCGTCGCCCCGTACATCGCCCCCAGCATGGCCACCTTGGCGTGCGCCCGGGTGTCCACCACGCCCGCGTCCACCAGCGCCTGGTAGAGGTCGCCAGCCGAGCCGGCCGCGGCCATCGCCTCGTCCCCGGCCATGGCCGCGAGCACCCGCGGCTCGAGCTGGGCGGCGTCCGCCACCACGAGCCGCCACCCCGGGTCGGCCCGCACCGCGCCCCGGATCTGCCGGGGCAGCTGCAGGGCCCCTCCGCCGCGGCTGGCCCACCGACCGGTCACCACCGCACCGGCCACCCAGTCCGGGCGGAACCTGTCCTCGCGCACCCAGGCCTGCAGCCAGGCCCAGCCGTTCGCGCTGTGCAGACGGCTGAGCTCCCGGTAGCGCAGCAACGGCTCGCGCACCGGGTGCTCCAGCCGCTGCAGCTCCCACTTCCGCGTGCTGGCCACCTCCAGCCCCGCACCGCGCAGGGCGGCGACCAGCTCGGTCTGGGAGTCGGGGTTGAGCCGCGGGGCGTGCAGCGCGGCACGGACCTCCTCGCACAGGGCGGCCAGCCGGGCCGGGCGGCCTCCGTGCGGGTCCGGCTCGCCCAGCAGCTCGGCGAGCCGCGCCCGGTGCACCTCGGTGCTGAACGGCACCCCCGCCTGGTTGAGCTCCTGCGCGACGAGCGCCCCCACGGACTCGGCGTGGCACAGCAGCCGCAGACCCGGGTCGGCCACCTCGGCCAGGCACTCCTGCTGGGCCAGGTGCTCGGTGACGCACTCCTGCAGGCCGGGCCCCTGCGTCGGCAGGGCGAAGAGGGTCGCCCCGGGCTCGGGCGCCAGGGGATCGGCTCCCCGGGCCGTCGGGGGACCGGTGTCCCAGCGGTCCTCGCCGGCGCGGGCGTAGGCGGTGCCGGCCGCCGCCGCGGCGCGGCGCAGCAGGACCCGCACCAGTCGCAGGTCGACCGCCGCGCGGACCCGGACGCCGCCGCGCAGCAGCTCGGCATACACCTGGGCGGAGTCGGCCCAGACCCAGCGGACGCCCGGCCCCTCCCGGGCCGCGACCCAGGCGGGGAGGTCGGCGAGGGGCACCTGCTCCCGCTCCCCCGGGGCGCCGTCGCGGACCGTGGCGACGTGCGCCACCTCGCCGGCGATCGCCAGCACCAGGTCCACGGGCACGCCTAGGGCGCCTGCTCCCGCGACGGGGGCGGGGTGACCGGGAGCACGTCGGGCCGCTTGGCCCCCCGGCCGTCGCCGGAGCTCTCGCCGCGCAGACGGCGGCGGATCCAGGGCCGCAGGTGCAGAGCCACCCACTGCCGGTCCGCCCGCACCGACTCGAAGCGCCCCAGCGGCGGCGCGGGCTCCAGCGGCTCCGCCCAGTCCCGCACCTCGAAGGGCAGACCAAGCGTCCACAGGGCCTGCGCCGCGACCCGGGCGTGGCCCTCGGAGGACAGGTGGATCCGGTCCTCGCCCCACATCCGGGGGTCGCGCAGCGAGCGCAGGGTGTAGATGTCGACGACGAAGGCGCCCGTCCGCTGCCCCACGGCCCACAGCTCGGCGGTGTACTCCACCATCCGGGGGTGGATCCGGTTGACCAGCGAGGCCCACTCGACGTTCGGGGCGGTGAAGAGCATCACGTCGGCGCCGGTGGCGTGGATCTGCTCCACCGCGTCCTCGAGGCGGTCCATGACGCTGCGCAGGGAGACGCGCGGCCGGAGCACGTCGTTGCCGCCGGCGGAGAGGCTGACCAGGTCAGGGGTCAGCGCCAGGGCCGCCGGCAGTGCTCGGCGAGGATGGCGTCGATGAGCCGGCCCCGGACGGCGAGGTTGGCGTAGCCGAAGGGCAGCCCCTCCGCGGCGTTGCGCTCGGCCAGCGCGACCGCGACCCGGTCCGCCCAGCCGACGTACTCCCCCTCCCGGTCCGGGTCCGGGTCGACCATGCCCTCGGTGAAGGAGTCGCCCAGCGCCACGAACCGCTCCCAGTGGCGGGGGCGGGCGGGCTCGGGCAGGACGGGCACGGACCCAGGGTATGACGCGCCCCGCCCGTCACGGGGACGGGCGGGGCGGTCAGGTCGTGCGCCGGTGTCAGCCGGAGACGCGCTCCTTCAGCTTGGAACCGGCCTTGAACGCCGGGGCCTTGCTCGCGGCGATCTGCAGCTCGGCGCCGGTCTGCGGGTTGCGGCCGGTGCGGGCCGCGCGCTCGCGGACCTCGAAGGTGCCGAAGCCGGGGAACGAGACCTTGTTGCCGTTGGCCAGCTCGGCGCCGATGGCGTCGAGGACGGCACTGACGACCTTGTCGGCAGCAGCCTGAGTCATGCCTGCCTCACGGGCGACAGCCTCGACAATGACCTTCTTGCTCATGGGTACAGCCCTTTCATCGTGCTGATGGGTCGGTTCACCGTAGGCAGACGCCGTGCGTCTTGGCCACCAGGGGGCCCCGGCGCGTCGCGGAAAAAGCGACCGTAGAGTGTTTTCCGTGCCCCCGTCCGACCTTTTCGTTCCCCAGGTGGCGTCCCCCGAGGTGCCCCCGGCCGGCACCCACGGAGGGGACGGACCGGCGGTGGAGGCGGCCCTGGGTCTGGCCCCCGGAAGCCTGCTGGACCTCTCGCAGAACATGAACCCGGTCGCCCCTCCCGTCGCCCCGGTGGTCTCGCGGCACCTGTCGGCGCTGGGGCACTACCCCGACGACCGCGAGGCGAGGCGCGTCCTGGCCGAGGCACTCGGCGTCGACCCTGGCAGGGTCCTCCTGACAAACGGGGGCAGCGAGGCGATCCACCTCGTCACCACCGTGCTCGGTGGGCGGGTGCGCGAGGAGCCGGAGTTCGGGCTGCATCCCCGCGGCAGTGAGGGCCCGGTATGGCGTACCGACCCGCACTCCCCTACGGGCCGGCTTGCCGATCCAGAGGAGCGGGCCGACGTCTGGGACGAGGCGTTCTACGCCCTGGCGACCGGCAGGTGGACGGCGCTCGGGACGCCGGCCCGCGACCGGGTGGTGGTGGTGGGTTCGCTGACCAAGACCTTCTCCTGCCCGGGGCTGCGCCTGGGCTACGTCGTGGTGCCGGAACGCCCGGTCGTCGCCCCGGACGGTACCTCGCTGGACCCCGAGGACCTGCGGGCACGCCTGCTCCAGGCCCAGCCGCACTGGCCGGTCTCCGCCCTGGCGCTGGCCGCACTGCCGGATCTGCTGGCTGAGGCGGACCTCCCCGGCTGGTCGGCCCGGATCAGGCAGCTGCGGCGGGAACTCGTGAGCATCCTGGAGGGCGTCGGGCTGCAGGTGCAGACGGCGGACGCCCCGTGGGTGCTGCTGCACGAGCCGGGCCTGCGCGAGCGGCTCGCCCCCCGGGGGGTGCTGGTCCGGGACTGCGCCAGTTTCGGTCTCCCCGGCGTCGCCCGGATGGCGGTCCCCGACTCACCGGGGCTGGACCGGGTCGCCACCGCTCTCGCACGGGCCTGAGCTTGCGCTGGGTCCCGTCCCGGCTGGTCACCCCTGGGTCACGGGCGACCGGGGAGGGGTAGGATAGCGCCGTCGTGCAGACGAAGTCCGGTGCAAACCCGGCACTGTCCCGCAACGGTGGAGTCCCCTGACCAGGCCAGGTCACGGTGGACCGAGTCCGGTCGAACTGCCCGATGATCCGCAACCACTCGCCCTCGAGGACATAGGGCCGGTTCGGACGGCGGACCGGTGCTAGGTCCTGTCGCTCGAGACCAGCTGCCTCGACCGACAGGAGACACGATGAGCACACCTGCCCCCTTCACCCGTTCCCGCGCCGTCGCCGCGGCGCTGGCCCTGAGCCTGGCTCTTGCCGCCTGCGGTGGTGACGGCAACGACAGCGACGCCCCCACGACGGACGCCACCACCGAGGATACGGCGGCTGCGGACACGGCAGCAGACACCGCTGCAGACACGGCGGAGAACACGGCCAGGGGAGACGAGGCTGCGGCCGGCGACTTCCCGGTCACCGTCGACGCCGAGAACGGCGAGGTGACGATCGAGTCCCGCCCCGAGCGGATCATCTCCCTCTCCCCGTCCGCCACCGAGATCCTCTTCGCCATCGGCGCCGGGGACCAGGTCATCGCCGTCGACCCGTTCTCGACCTACCCCGAGGACGCCCCGGTGACCGACCTGTCCGGGTACGACCCGAACGTGGAGGCTATCGTCGGCTACGACCCCGACCTGGTGGTCATCGCCAACGACTCCAACGACCTGGTCGCCTCGCTCGAGGCCCTGGACATCCCGGTCATGGCCAACTCGGCCCCCGCCGACATCGAGGGCGGCTACGACGCCGTCGCCGCGCTCGGCATGGCCACCGGCCAGATCGACGGTGCCGCCAGGGTCGTGGAGCAGATGCGCACCGAGATGGAGGAGGCCTTCGCCGCCGCGCCGGAGGACCAGGAGATCCGGGTCTACCACGAGCTGGACGACACCTTCTTCTCCGCGAGCAGCAACAGCTTCATCGGCTCGGTCTACGAGCAGATGGGTGCGGTGAACATCGCCGACGAGGCGGATGCGGACGGCACCGGCTACCCCCAGCTGACCGAGGAGGCCGTCGTCGAGGCCGACCCGGAGCTCATCGTCATCACCGACCAGGTGACCTACACCGCCGAGGACGTCGCGAACCGTCCCGGCTGGTCGGAGATCTCGGCCGTCAAGAACGGCAACATCGTGGTGGTCGACGCCGACATCGCCTCCCGCTGGGGCCCCCGCCTGCCCCAGCTGGTGGAGACCGTCGCCGAGGCGATGAACTCGGTGTCCGTGCCGGCCGGCCGCTGACCGGGCCCGGCTGCCGGCCCCGGCGGACCGCATACCGCACACCATGAGGTCGAGGACCCCCACCCCGGAGGCGCAGCGCGCGCCGGACGCCCTTGAGGCGTCCGTCGCGCGCGCCTTCCGCCGGCCCGTGGCCGCGCTGCTCGGTTGCGTGGCGCTGCTCGTGCTGGCCATCCTCGCCTCGGCGAGCCAGGGGGCGGCCGGGCTTCCCGTGGAGGGGGTGGTCCGCTCGCTCGTCGGGGCGGTGCCCGGGCTGGACGTCGAGCAGACGCTGACGACGCAGCAGGAGCAGGTGCTGTGGCAGATCCGTCTGCCGCGCACCATGCTGGCCGCGCTGGTCGGCGGCAGCCTGGCCGTCGCCGGCGCGGGCTACCAGGGGGTCTTCCGCAACCCGCTCGCCGACCCCTACCTGCTCGGCGTCTCGGCCGGAGCCGGGCTCGGCGCGGTCCTGGCCCTGGGGTTCGGTCTCGACCTGTCCTGGGGTCCGATCGACGCGCTGCCGATGGCGGCGTTCCTCGGCGCGGTCCTCGCGGTGATCGGGTCGGTGCTGGTGGCCCGCGCCTCCTTCCGCGACCCGGCGACGCTGCTGCTGGCCGGTGTCGCCATGGCCGCGCTCTTCTCCGCCTCCCAGACCTATGCCCTGACTCGGCTGGACGAGACCCGCGCCCGTGAGGTGCTGTCGTGGCTGTTCGGCCGGCTGGCCACGCACGGGTGGCAACCCGTCGGGATGCTGGTGCCGTACGTCGTGCTGGCCGGTGCGGTGCTGGTGCTTCACGCCCGGCACCTGGACGTGCTGCGGCTCGGTGACGACGAGGCCCGCTCGCTGGGGCTCAAGCCGGCCCGCTCCCGCCTGGTCGTGGTGACCGCCGCCACGCTGATCACCGCGGCCGCGGTCTCGGTCAGCGGGCTGATCGCGTTCGTCGGCCTGGTGACGCCGCACGTGGTGCGGCTGCTCGTCGGGCACTCCTACCGGCTCATCGTGCCGCTGTCGGCCGTCCTCGGCGCCACCTTCCTGGCCTTCGTGGACATCGGCGCCCGCACCCTGGTGGCCCCCGCCGAGCTGCCCGTCGGTGTCATCACCGCGTTCATCGGCGCACCTTTCTTCTCTTTCGTGCTGTGGAGAGGCAAGGCCAACCCGTGACCCCTCAGCCACCCGTCGGGGCTGGTGCCCCCACCCCGCTGCGTCCCACGCACGCCCTCCGCACCCACGACGTCCGGGTCGCCTTCCAGGGCAACGAGGTCGTCCGCGGCGTCGACCTGGAGCTGCGCGCCGGGGAGTGGCTGGGCCTGATCGGACCCAACGGCTCGGGCAAGTCGACCTACCTGCGCAGCCTGCTCGGCCTGGTCCCGCGCACGGGCACCGTGGAGCTCGGTGACGGGCTGGTGCCCACCCCGACCGACCTGTCGTTCATGCCCCAGGCCCCGGAGCTGCCGCCGGGGATGACCGTCGTGGAGTACGTCCTGCTGGGCCGGACCGCCCACCTGGGCTGGCTGCAGGCGGAGTCGACGCAGGACCGCCAGATCGTCGCCAGCGTGCTGCGCCGGCTGGGGCTGGCCTCGTTCGCCGACCGAGAGGTGCGCAGCCTCTCTGGCGGCGAGGCGCAACGGGTGGTCATCGCCCGCGCGTTGACCCAGCAGGCCCCGGTCCTTCTCCTCGACGAGCCGACCAGCGCCCTGGACGTCGGCCACTCCGTGGAGGTCCTGGAGATGGTCGACGAGCTGCGCCACCAGGACGGGCTCACGGTGATCGCCGCCATGCACGACCTGGGGATGGCCGCCAGGTATGCCGACCGGCTCCTGCTCCTGGAGCACGGCAGCCCGCAGGCCCTCGGCGTCCCGGAGGAGGTTCTCGACCCTGACCTCCTGTCCCGCGTCTACGGCCACCCGATCCGGGTCGTCGAGCTGGACGGGCACCTGGTCGTGGTGCCCGCGCCTCGGCCGACCCGACCGACGGGCGGACGGCATACCGCCATCGACCTGGAGTCCCGACGCATGGAGGAGATCTCGTGAGCGACCACGACCAGCCCCGCACCGAGCGGCCCTACGACCGGCGCGAGCTGCGCTCGGCACCCTCGCTCGTGCTGGTGAACACCGGGCACGGCAAGGGCAAGTCCACCGCCGCCTTCGGCACCCTGCTGCGCAGTCGCGCACGCGACTGGCCCACGGCCGTGGTCCAGTTCCTCAAGTCCGGCAAATGGCGCACCGGCGAGGAGGCCATGCTGCGGCAGCTGGGCGTGGAGTGGTTCAGCGCCGGCGACGGCTTCTCCTGGGAGTCCGACTACCTCGACGAGAGCCGGGGCAAGGCCGTGGCCGCCTGGGCGTTCTCCCGCCGGCTCATCGAGGCCGGGCAGCACCGGATGGTGATGCTGGACGAGATCTCCTACCCGATGAACTGGGGCTGGATCGATCCCGACGAGGTTGCCTCGGTGCTGCGCGAGCGGCCGGAGGACGTCTCGGTCTTCCTGACCGGGCGCGAGATGCCGCAGGCCGTTGTCGACGTCGCCGACACGGTCACCGAGATGGTCAAGGTCAAGCACCCGTTCGAGCAGGGGATCCGCGCGCGGCGTGGCATCGACTACTGACGGCGCCGCGCTGATGGTGGTCGGCACCACCAGCGGCGCAGGCAAGTCGACCCTGGTCAGCGCCTTGTGCCGGGCGCTGTCGCGGCGCGGGCTGGACGTCGCGCCGTTCAAGGCGCAGAACATGTCGAACCACAGCGCCGTCACCTCGGACGGCGGGGAGATCGGGCGGGCGCAGGCGATGCAGGCCCTGGCCGCCCGGGTCGAGACGGACCGGCGGATGGGACCCGTGCTGCTCAAGCCCTCGGGGGCGCGCACCTCCCACCTCGTCGTCCTGGGCGAGGAGGTCGGGGTCGCGGACGCGGCTGGGTATGGCGAGCGCGCCGCCCGGTTGCGCCCCGTGGTCCTGGAGGCCCTGCAGTCGCTGCGGACCGAGCACCAGGTCACCGTCCTGGAGGGTGCCGGTGGCGCCGCCGAGATCAACCTGCTGGACCGCGACCTGGTCAACCTGCCGCTCGCCGCTGCCGCTGGCATCCCGGCCGTGCTCGTCGTCGACATCGAGCGCGGTGGCGCGTTCGCGGCCGCCTACGGCACCTGGGCGTTGCTGCCGGAGCGGCTGCGCGGGTGCCTGCGCGGCGTCGTGATCAACTCCTTCCGCGGCGACGTCACGTTACTCGAGCCGGGCCTGCGAGACCTGGAGCAGCGCACCGACCTACCCGTGCTGGGGGTGCTGCCGCACCTGGGTGAGCACCTGATGCTGGGCGTGGAGGATTCCCTGTACCTCGCCGTGGTCCCGCCCTCGGCGCACTGGTCGGGGTCGACGGACCGTCCGGTGCGGGTCGGTGTCGTCCGGCTGCCGCACCTGGCCAACCCCTCCGACCTGGACCCGCTCGTCCTCGAGCCCGGGGTAGAGCTGCGCTGGGCCAGCTCGCCCGGCGACCTCAGCGACGTCGACCTCGTGATCCTGCCGGGCAGCCGGTCCACGGTCGCCGACCTGGCATGGCTGCGGGAGCGCGGGCTCGACCGTGCCCTGGTGGACCTGCTCGGTGACCCGGACGGGCCGTTCTTGCTGGGGATCTGCGCCGGCTACCAGATGCTCGGGCGCACGATCCACGACGAGATCGAGTCGAGGGCCGGAACCATGGCGGGACTGGGGCTGCTGCCGGTGCGGACCGTCTTCATTTCCCCCAAGACCGTCCGCCGCGCCCACGGCGTCGTGGCCGACGGGTCCGGGGCCTCGGTCACGGGGTACGAGATCCGGTGGGGCAGGCCCGAGCCGGTGGGTGGTGGGCACGGCGATGCCCAGGCCTGGCTCCGCCTGGGTGATGAGGCCGGTGGTACGGGTGGCGACGAGCGTCGTGGGGAGGATCCTGGACGTGCCGAGGGGGCAGTGGGCGCGGACGGCCGGGTGCGGGGCACCTCCCTGCACGGGGTCCTCGACGGCGACGCCCTGCGGCACGACCTGCTGCGGACCGTCGCCCTCGCCCGCGGCCGGACCTTCAGACCGTCGGCCGTGCCCTACGCGCAGGCCCTCGACGCGCACCTCGACCACCTGGCCGACTGGGTCGAGGAGCATCTCGACCTGACGGCGCTGGTCGACCTCGCCCGGAGCGCCACCCGGGTCGAGGAGGCGCCGGGCTGGTGAGCAGGATGGTCGACGTGGTGCACCTCATCGAGCGGGACGGCGCGCTGCTCTTCCCGGTGCCCCCGGGGTGGGTCGCACTGAGCTCCGCCTCCGTCGGGGGCGGGCTCGTCTGGCCCCGCCTCGTGGTCAACCTCGGGGTGGGCGACAGCTTCCTCCGCACCGATCTCGACGCCTACGTCGAGGAGCGGCTGGCCGCCCTCGGGCGGGACGACACCCCCGTGACGGCGCTGCTCACGGCCGCCGACGTGCGGTGCTGGACCGGCGGTGAGGCCGACGGTGTCGAGGCGTGGGCGACGGTCGCCGCGACGAAGCCGACCTGGGCCGCGCGGCCGGGCGGCCTCGGCGTGCGCGTCGAGGAGGACACGCCGCCGGAGCCGGGCACGGTGAACATCGTCGTGGCCGTCCCTGCCCCGCTGACCGGTTCCGCCCTGGTCCAGGCCGTTGGCACCGTGACCGAGGCGAAGGCCCAGGCCCTCCTGCACGCGGGGGTCCCCGGGACCGGCACGGCGAGCGACGCTGTCGTCGTGCTCTGCCCGGACGCGGCGGAGGGCCGGGCACCGGTGCCGTTCGCCGGGGTGCGCTCGCCCTGGGGGCACCGGGTGGCGGAGGCGGTGCGCCAGGCGGTGAGCACGGGTATGCAGGTCAACCCCTGGCCGCGGGTGGCCGCGGATCCCGATCCGGAGCGGGTGTGGTGAGCGTGCTGGGTCCACCCCTCCGGCGGCGGGCGCTCGGGGTCGCCCTCGGCCTGGTCCTCGACCGGCTCCTGGGCGAGCCTCCGGACGCCTGGCACCCTGTCGCCTGGTTCGGCACCGTGATGGGCCGGGTGGAGCAGCGCCTGTATGCCGACACCCGCCTGTCCGGGGCGGCCTACGCGCTGGTCGGGGCCGGGGTGGGCGCCGGGGCCGGTGTGCTGCTGGACCGCCTGGGCCGCAGGCTGGCGGGTCAGCGGACGCACGGCACGGCAGAAGTAGCAGTGCTGGCGGGCTCCGTAGGGGTAGCCTGCGCAGGTCGGATGTTGCGCGAGACCTCGGCGCGGATCGAGGACCGCCTGCGCGCCGACGACCTCGACGGGGCGCGCGAGCTGCTGCCGTGGCTGGTGGGCAGGGACCCCAGCGGTCTGGACGCGAGCGGCGTCGCTGCCGCGGTCGTGGAGTCCCTGGCGGAGAACACCGTGGACGCCGTGGTGGCCCCGGCCTTCTGGGGGTTGGTAGCCGGGGCACCGGGGGTCCTGGCGCACCGGGCGATCAACACCTTGGATGCGATGGTCGGGCACCGCAGCGCCCGCTACGCCCGGTTCGGGACGGCCGCCGCGCGCCTCGACGACGTGATGGCGTGGGTGCCCGCACGGGTCTTCGCCGCGCTCGTCGCAACGCTCCCTGCGGTCTTGGCCCCGCAGGACGTGATCCCGGCGGGGGTGAGCCCGGGGGGAGTCGCGCGCCCGGTCGGTGAGCATCGCGCGCCCGGTCGCGGAGGAAGGCCGGCGGCGAGGCGTTCGGCCCTCGGCCAGCTTCGTCAGGTGCTGAGCGTGGTGCGCCGGGACGCTCCCGCTCACCCCTCCCCCAACTCGGGCGTGGCCGAGAGCGCCGTCGCCGCCGCCCTGGGGGTCGAGCTGGGCGGGCCGCTGCGCTACGGCGAGCGGGTCGAGAACCGGCCCCGCCTCGGCGACGGTCCCCGCCCCGACGCAGGCACCATCACCCAGACCCGCCAGCTGGTCGACCAGGTCGAGATCACGGCCGCGGTCAGCTGCCTGCTGCTGGCCGCCGTGGCCTCGACCCGCACCCGCCGCACCCGGAAGACCCCCGCCCCGACCGGAATGAGCCCACGATGAGCCTGACCTTCCTGACCGGCGGCGCCCGCAGCGGCAAGTCCGCCCTGGCCGTGCGACGGGCCGGACGCTCCGGCCTGCCGGTGGTCTTCGTCGCGACCGGACAGGCCCGGGACGAGGAGATGACCGACCGCATCACTAGGCACCAGGCCGAGCGCCCCGAGGGCTGGGAGACGGTCGAGGCACCCGTCGACCTGGTCGACGCGGTGCGCGGCCTACCGGCCGGCAGGTGCGTCATCGTCGACTGCCTGTCACTGTGGGTGAGCAACCTGATGGAGCACGGCGACGACGAGGCGACCACGGTGGCCCGGGCGGAGGCGTTGGGACTGTGGGGGGCGGCATACCCGGGCAGGGTGGTCGTGGTGACCAACGAGGTCGGCCTGGGTATCGTGCCCATGCACCCGGTGAGCCGGGACTACCGGGACCGGCTCGGGCGGGTCAACGCGATCCTGGCCCGGCACGCCGACCAGGCCCAGCTCGTCGTCGCTGGCCGCACCCTGACTCTTGACCCCCTGGAGGACTGATGACCATCGCCAGGACGACCCCTGAGACGACTGCCGAGAACGCTGCGACCACCATGAGCCCCCACGAGCTCATCGAGGAGACCCTGCAGCAGATCCGCCCGCTGGACCACGAGGCCGGCGCCGCGGCGGCGGGGGCGATGGACGGCAAGGTGAAGCCCCTCGGCAGTCTCGGGCAGCTGGAGGCCCTCGCGGCCCGGCTGGCCGGGATCCAGGCGACCAGCGAGCCGCACGTGGACAAGCCCGCGGTGGTCATCTGCGCAGGTGACCACGGGATCGCGACGAGCGGGGTGAGCGCATACCCGCAGGAGGTCACCGCGCTGATGCTCAGCGGCTTCGCCGCGGGGACGGCCGCCGTCGGGGTGCTGGCCCGCGAGGCCGGCATCCGGCTCCTCGTCGCCGACCTCGGCGTGATCCAGCCGGCCGTGATCGAGCCGGGCCAGAACGTGGTCCTGGACCGGCGGGTCCGCGCCGGCACGGCGAACTCCCTGGAGGGGCCGGCCATGACCTTCGAGGAGGCCCAGCAGGCGGTCGCCCACGGGATGGGGCTTGCGGACCTGCTCATCGACGACGGCGCCGACCTGGTCGGGCTCGGGGAGATGGGGATCGGCAACACGACGGCGGCGAGCGCCCTCACTGCTTCTCTCCTCGAGCGCGACCCGGCCCGGGTGACCGGCCCGGGCACGGGCGTCAGCGGCGAGGCCCTCGCCGCCAAGATCGCCGCTGTCGACGCCGTGCTGCGCCGCCATGGCGACCTGGACGACCCGTGGCAGGTCCTGGCCGCGATGGGCGGGCTGGAGATCGCCGGGCTCACCGGGGTGGTGCTGCGCTGCGCGGCCCGGCGGGTGCCGGTCCTGCTGGACGGCTTCGTCGCCACCGCAGCGGCGCTGGTGGCCTGGCGGGTCGAGCCCCGCAGCGCCGACGCGATGATCGCCGCCACCCTCTCCCCCGAGCCCGGTCACGCGGTGCAGCTGGAGGCCCTGGGTCTGGAGCCGGTGCTGCAGCTCGGGATGCGTCTGGGTGAGGGCAGCGGCGCGGCGCTGGCCGTCCCCGTCCTGCGCTCGGCAGCGGCGGTGCTGCGCGACATGGGCAGCTTCGCCGACCTGGGGCTGGCGGACGAGAAGCCGACCGCCTGACGTGACGGCGCGGGAGGGCCAGCGAGGCGGCGGGCGCGGCCGATGAGCGTCGTCGGGCCGGTGCTGGACGCCGTCGCGTTCCTCACCAGGGTGCCGGTGCCCTCTCGGCGACGGTTCGACCTGGCCCGGGCCGCCTGGGCCTTCCCGCTGGTGGGCGGGCTGCTGGGCCTGCTCCTCGGTGCGGTGGGCGTGCTCACGTCCGAGCCGCTGGGCTGGCTCGTCGCTGCCGTGGTGGTGGTCGCGCTCGAGGTGGTGCTCACCGGCGCGTTGCATCTCGACGGGCTGGCCGACTGCGCCGACGGGACGGGCGGAGCTGACCGGCGGGCGCGGCTGCGGATCATGAAGGACCACTCGGTCGGCGTGTATGGCGTGGCCGCCGTCGTCCTGGACCTCCTCCTGAAGGTGGCGCTGGTGGGTGCGCTGCTCGACCGAGCCGATCCCGCCCTCGCCGTGGTCATCATGACCGTCGCGTGGACACTGTCGCGCGCGGCGATGCTGCCACTGGCGGCGTGGCTGCCCTACGCCCGGGACGAGGGGACGGGGCGCAGCCTGGTGGAGGGCCTCACCGCCGGTCGGCTGTGGTCCGGTGGGCTCATGGTGGCAGTGTGCGTCGGCGCAGCCACCTGGGCCGGCAGCCAGCTGACCGGGACCACGCCCTGGCTCGTCCCGCTCGTGCTGCTCCCCACGGTCGCCGTCACCACCGTGCTGGTCGGCGGCTGGGCCCGCCGGACGCTGGGCGGGGTCACGGGTGACGTCCTGGGCGCGGCCGCGGAGGTCACGCTGCTGGCCGCCTTGCTCGCAGCCGTCACGTTGCTCGGCCCCGGCGTGCCGCAGTCCTGACCTGCGTCGGGGGGTCGGGCGTCCCGCTCACCGCCCGGCCCCGGCGAGGGAACCGCAGGCCAGTGTGCGGGCGGGGTCCGGTGGACGTGTTGTGCGTCACCCGTGGCCGGGTCGAGGTGCGGCTCGCCCCGGCTCAGTCGCCCGACGTCTCGCCGATCTCGCCGAGGTGCACGAGGGCGTCCCCGTGGTTGACCATGGGCGCCTCGGTGCGCCCCATGACGATGCCGTCCCGGTCCGCCTTGACCAGCGCGAGCCGGCGGCCGTAGGAGTCGTAGAGCGCCCCGAGCCGCTGACCTGCGGTGACCTCCTGACCCAGCGTCACCTCCAGGTGGAGCATCCGGTCCGGCGGGCGCGCACCCAGCCGCTGCGACGGCACACCGCCCCCGGCCCGGCCGGGGGCACCTCGGTGTCGTCGACCTCCACCATGCCCAGGGACGCCAGCACGCGGCGCACCCCGTCCACCCCCGGGCCGATGGCGTACTCGTCCAGCCGCCAGGCCTCACCCCCCTCGTAGAGCAGGACGCGGGCCCCCGCCTCCCGCGCCGCCGAGCGCAGCGAGCCGTCGCGCAGCTTGGCGTGGTAGAGCACCGGCGCACCGAAGGCCTCGGCCAGCTCGCGCGTCCGCGGGTCGTCGAGGTCGCAGCGCACCTGCGGCAGGTTGGAGCGACGGTCCGAGCCGGTGTGCAGGTCGATGCCGACCTCGCACGGCGCGACCACCTCGGTCATGAGCAGGTGGGCGATCCGGCTGGCCAGGGAGCCGCGCGCCGAGCCCGGGAAGCTGCGGTTGAGGTCGCGCCGGTCCGGCAGGTAGCGGTCACCCGTCATCGCCCCCAGGACGTTGACGATCGGCACCGCCAGCACGGTCCCCCGGATGGTCCGGGGGTCGAGGGTGGCAAGGACCCGACGGATGACCTCCACCCCCACGAGCTCGTCGCCGTGGATGGCGGCGTTCATCCAGACCGTCGGGCCCTCCTCCCGCCCGTGCAGGACGTGGACCGGCAGGCTCACCTCCGCCCCCGTGACCAACCGGGAGATCGGGAGGGACACCTCGCGCCGGCTGCCCGCCCGCACCCTGACGGTGCCGATGGCGAAGGACGGGCGCAGCCGCCGACCGGCCATCAGCGGCCCCAGTTCCGGCGCCGGACGGCACGCTCGGGGCGGCCCCCGGCGTAGGACAGGACCGGGTCGACGAGGAAGCCCTGCACGAGCGCCTCCCGGCCGACGAGCATCCGGAAGCCCATCTCGTCCCGCCCCGTCAGCGTGACCTCGGCGTCGACGTCCCGGCCCCCGAGGACGAGGGGCAGGCGCACGACATACCTCTCCTCGGCGTGGCCGGAGGAGGACCGGACCGAGCGGACGTCGTGCACCGGCAGCTCCACGACCCGCTCGTCCCGGGACCCCCGCTGCCACGGGTGGATGGAGAACCGCACCCGGGCGCCGTCGTCGAGCACCACCAGGTCGAAGGCGTGCAGCGAGGACGTCCTGGCACCCGTGTCCACCTTGGCCTTGATCCAGTCCACCCCCACGCTCGGCAGGCGCACCCACTCGCGCCAGCCGACGACGGTGTGCTCTGTGGTGAGATAGGGGCGCCCTGACACCCCGCCATCCTCTCAGGAAGCCTCGATGAAGCTCGCCATCCTGTCCCGGTCCCTGCGTGCCTACTCCACGCAGCGGCTGCGGACCGCCGCCCTGGACCGCGGCCACCAGGTCAAGGTGCTCGACACCCTGCGCTTCGGGATCGATCTCACCGAGGACGAGCCCGACCTGTCCTTCCGGGGCCGTCGGCTGTCGAGCTACGACGCCGTGCTGCCCCGGATCGGCGCGTCGGTCACCTACTTCGGCACGGCGGTCGTGCGCCAGTTCGAGCAGATGGACGTCTACACCCCCAACACGGCCAACGGCATCATGAACAGCCGGGACAAGCTGCGGGCGACCCAGATCCTGTCCCGTCACGGGGTGGACATGCCCGCCACCGCCTTCGTGCGCAACCGGGACGACGTGCGCAGCGCGATCTCCATGGTCGGCGGCGCCCCCGTCGTCATCAAGCTGCTGGAGGGCACGCAGGGGATCGGCGTCATCCTCGCGCCCACGGCCAAGGTGGCCGAGGCCATCATCGAGACCCTGCACGGCACCAACCAGCAGGTGCTCATCCAGCGGTTCGTCCGGGAGTCCAAGGGCAAGGACATCCGCGCGCTCGTGGTCGGCGACCGGGTGGTCGCGGCGATGCGTCGGCGGGCCCAGGGGGACGAGTTCCGCTCCAACGTGCACCGCGGGGGCACCGTCGAGGGCGTGGACCTGGACCCCGCCTACGCGGAGGTCGCGGTGCGGGCGGCGCACATCATGGGCCTGCGGGTCGCCGGCGTCGACATGCTCGAGGGCGAGGAGGGCCCGCTCGTCATGGAGGTCAACTCCTCGCCCGGCCTGCAGGGCATCGAGGCGGCCACCAAGCTCGACGTCGCGGGCGCGATCGTCGACTACATCGCCGACCAGGTGGGCTTCCCCGACATCGACGTCCGGCAGCGCCTGTCGGTCTCCACGGGGTATGGCGTGGCCGAGATCGCCGTCATGTCCGGCTCCGACCTGGTCGGGCTCAGCCTCGGCGAGTCCGGGCTGCGGGAGAAGGACATCCAGGTCCTCACCCTGCACCGCGGCACCCGCGTGGTCCCCAACCCGTTGCCCGGCAAGGTGCTGGAGGACGGGGACCGGCTGCTGTGCTTCGGCCGGCTGGAGAACATGCGCTCGCTCATCCCCGCCCGCTCCCGGCGGCCGCGGCGGGTCCGCAAGCTGCCCCGCACCCCGATCCACGACCTTCCGGCGGGCCTGGAGGGGTAGTCGCGCCGCGAACTGAGGCATGACCCGCCTGCGCACCGTGAGACCCGCCACCAAGGGGTGGACCCGCCGCCGTGCGGGCAAGGGGTTCACCTACCTCGACCACGACGGCCGGCGGCTGCCCGAGGACCAGGTCTCCCGGATCAAGGCGCTGGCCATCCCGCCCGCGTGGGAGGACGTGTGGATCTGCCCCGTCGAGAACGGCCACATCCAGGCGGTGGGGACCGACGCGGCCGGCCGGCGGCAGTACCTCTACCACCCGGACTGGCGCGTCAAGCGGGACCAGCAGAAGTTCGACCGGATCATCTCGGCCTCCCAGGGGCTTCCGGAGGCGCGACGCCGTGTCGCCCGCGACCTGCGCCGGGAGGGGATGCCGCTGGAGCGCGCCTGCGCGACCGCGGTGCGCCTCCTGGACCTGGGCTACTTCCGGATCGGCCACGACGTCTACACCGACACCAACGGCACCTTCGGGCTCACGACGCTGGAGCGCTCGCACGTGCGGAAGGTGGCGGAGGGGCTGCGCTTCACCTTCGTCGGCAAGGGAGGGATCGAGCACGACATGACGATCGAGGACCCGGACGTCACCGAGGCCCTCGGCGTCATGCGTCGGCGTCGTGACGGCACGAGCCGGTTGCTGGCCTTCCGCGGCGACGACGGGTGGCGGGTCCTCGACTCGGGCCACGTCAACGACTACCTCGGGGAGATCTTCGGGCACGAGCTCACCGCGAAGGACTTCCGGACGTGGCACGCGACGGTGCACGCGGCCGTGGCGCTCGCCGCCTCCCCGGAGCCGGGTGACACGAAGGCGTCGCGCCGACGCGCCGTGAAGGCTGCGGTGGAGGAGGTGTCGGACTACCTGGGCAACACCCCGACCATCGCGAAGGGCTCCTACATCGACCCCCGGGTGCTGCAGTCCTACGAGCAGGGCGAGACCATCGACGTGGTCGGCGCCCGGCCCGGGCGCAGCGTCCGCAGGCGGCAAACCGCCGTGGAGAAGGCGGTCCGGGAGCTGCTGGTCGAGGAGTGAGCCGCTCAGCCGGCCTTCGGCTCGTCCTGCTGGCGGTAGATCTCCTCGCGCTCCTGCTCGGTGAGGCCGCCCCAGACGCCGTACGGCTCGCGCACGGTCAGGGCGTGGGTCCGGCACGCCTGCAGGACCGGGCAGCGGGCGCACAGCGCCTTGGCCCGCTCGTCCCGCGTGACGCGCGAGGGTCCGCGCTCCCCCTCCGGGTGGAAGAACATGTCCGGGCTCGCCTCCCTGCAGAGCGCCTGCGTCTGCCACTCCCAGAGCTCGATGACCGGTTCCAGACCCGCGACGGGATTCGACATTGACCCACCTCCTTCAGTAAGGGAACACCATCCGAGAGCCTATCCCCCGGAACGTCTGGTTCTCCCACCCTTGGGGATGAACCTACCCGGCCCGGACGGATGGGCGCCAGGCACCCGACCCGGGGCGGGGTCGAGCCTCCGGTATGCCGCTCCCGGTGCCGGTCGCGGGTCCGGCTCGCCGCGGCGGGGCCACATCGACATCGCCCGCTCCGCCTGGGCGGTGATGGTCAGGGACGGGTTGACCCCGAGGTTGGCCGAGATCGTCGACCCGTCCACGACGTGCAGGCCCGGGTGACCGTGGACGCGGTGGTAGGGGTCGACCACCCCGGTGCCGGGCGTGTCACCGATGACGCATCCTCCGAGGAAGTGCGCCGTCATCGGGATGTCCACGACGTCCCCGACGCTGCCACCGGGGCGTCCGCCGAGCCTGACGGCGAGCCTGCGGACCGCCTCGTGGGCGACAGGGATCCAGGTGGGGTTGGGGCGCCCGTGACCGGGGCCGGAGGTGAGCCGGTAGCGGCCGAGGGGACCGCGGCCGGGCCGGACGGTGATGGAGTTGTCCACGGTCTGCATGACCCAGGGCGATGGAGGTGCGCTCGGACCACGTGCTGATCGTCCGCAGCTGCTCCAGGAGCGCTCCGGGCTCTCGGACGGCCGCCTGCAGCCAGCCCGTGGCGCGACGCACCCGGCCCCGCGCGGTGGCCGCCGGAACGATCCCGTCCTCGTCGGGCGGGGCCCCGTCGAGCAGGTAGGGCGTGGTGAGCAGGCCCATGGCGTTCTGGCCCACGCCGTAGCGGACGGGCTCGACGTGGGTGGTGGGGTCGGGATGGAAGCTGGAGGTGATCGCGACCCCGCGGGTGAGGTCGGGCGGGACGTCGGGGCGGGTCCGCATCGCCCCGAGCAGGGCCTCGGAGTTGGTCCGGGTCAGGGCTCCGAGACGGTCGGACAGGTGCGGCAGGTCGCCGTCGCGCCGTAGCCGGTGGAGCAGGTGCTGGGTGCCCCAGGTCCCGGCGGCGAGCACGACCTGGTCCGCCGCGAAGGTGCGGCGGGCGCGGCCCCATACCGGGCCGGACCGGACGGTGCTCACCTCGAAGCCGCCCTGCGGCCGGGGCCGGATGCGGGTGACGGTCGTGTCGGGGTGTATCCGGGCGCCGCCCCGCTCGGCGAACCAGAGGTAGTTCTTGACCAGCGTGTTCTTCGCACCGTACCGGCAGCCGACCATGCACTCCCCGCACTCCAGGCATCCTGTCCTCGACGGCCCTTCCCCGCCGAAGTACGGGTCCGGCACCTGGGTCCCGGGCTCCCGCGCACCGTCGCGGCCGAAGAAGACCCCGACCGGCGCCAGCCGGAAGGTGTGACCGACCCCCATCTCCTCGGCGACCTCGCGGTAGAGCTCGTCCACCGGCGTGAGGGAGGGGTTGGTCACGACCCCGAGCATGCGTTCGGCGACGTCGTAGTGGGGATCCAGCTCCTCGCGCCAGTCGGTGATGTGCGCCCACTGCGGGTCCTCGAAGAAGGCGTCCGACTGGGGCCGGTAGAGGGTGTTGGCGTAGTTGAGCGAGCCCCCGCCCACGCCGGCCCCGGCCAGGACCAGGACGTCCCGCAGCAGGTGGATCCGCTGAATCCCCCGCAGGCCGAGGGCGGGCGCCCACAGGAAGCGCCGCAGGTCCCAGGACGTGGCGGCGAAGTCCTCGTCGGCGAAGCGACGGCCTGCCTCGAGCACCCCGACCCGGTACCCCTTCTCCGTCAGGCGCAGGGCGGCGACGCTCCCGCCGAAGCCGCTGCCCACCACCAGGACGTCGTGGTGCAGGTCGGAGGTGTCGCTCATGGGGCGAGGGTAGACCTCCGGCTCCGAGCAGACGCCGGGTCCGGCCGGCGACGGTGTCGGCTGCTCCGGCTCCTGACGGGAACGACGTAGGCGTTGGGCGTCGTCGGTCGGGTGAACCTCGAGCCAGTCCGCCCGGGATGAGCAGGGCGGCTCGTTCAGGCCCGCAGCTCCTCCGGCCACTCTCCCGGCCGCGGTTGCCGCCACTCCCCCGGCTGGTGCCCCTCGTCCCACGGGAACCGCCCCATGGAGTCGGCCCACGTCAGCTGGTAGGCCGGGAGGGAGGCAGCGGGCGGCCGGTCGTAGTAGAAGTTCGAGGCGAGCAGGATCTCACCCGGGTTGGGCAGCTCCTCGACCAGGACGTCGACCCCGTCGATGATCACCTCCTGCCCCGGTGTCAGGTCACGGTCGTCGTCCAGCACACCCTGCGCCGCGGCGTTGAGCAGGAGCATCGACCGGGCCTCCCCCAGCCCTGCCACGAGGAGCTCGGGGTGCCCGGCCCCGAACAGCCCGGTCGTGTAGCAGAAGGGCGGCCCGGGGCGCCGCTCCTCGCCCACGACCGACGACTCGCCCCCCACCGACGGCTCGCCCAGGTCGCGGCAGCAGGCGCAGCGCGCCGGGTCGTCGAAGACGTAGGTCAGGTGCACGCCGTAGCGGCGGATGTTGCGGATGACGGTGCGGCGGTCCTGGTCGAGCCAGGCGACGACGCCCGGTGGTGGTGCGATGTCCATGTCGTTCCCCTCCCCCGGCACGCACGGTGCGCGCCGACGGGACGACGCTAGGACACGGAGGGCTGCTTCGGTCGGGGTTGTCCACAGGCTGCCGGCCTCGTGCCGCGGTCGACGCCCCCGAGCTTGAGGGCCCTCGGTCTGTGCCCCTTGATCTGACCGCTCGTCAACGACACGCGCATCCACAGGGCGAGGCAGGATTCGAACAGGTGTGCTAGTCTGGGTGGACACCCAGCACCTGGTCCGGGGGGTTCCGGCCGGGGAGACGGATGAGGGGAGGTGGGTGCGGATGGGCCTCACGACAACAGAGTCCTGGCTCCGCGGCTGGCTGGACGGTCACGCCGAGTGCGAGGAGGTCCCGGCTCCCCGAGTCGTCGAGATCCTCACCATCCCCGCTCCCGTGACCGCCATGGGTGCCGAACTCAATGGTCAGGCCGGTCAGGGCGAGCGCAGCGATCATGGTGGGGACAGCGGTCCGGGTACCGACGCACGCACGGGCCCGGGCGATGGGGCCTGCTCGTGCACAGAGGCCGGCTCGGGCACCGAGGCCAGCACGGGCCGTGACGCTGACGCCCCGGGGCTGCATCCGAGCGTGGCCGAGCTGGTGCACCTGGGCCGGCGGCGGGCCCAGCTCGACGCGGCACTGCTACGGGCGGTGACCGAGGTCGTCACCACCTGCTCCCTGGGGGTGCTGGCCCAGCACGGCTGGGAAGGTGAGGACCTGGCCCCGTCCCAGGCGCGCACCCTGGCGCGGGACACCAAGCGCCGCGCGGTCACCGAGACCATGACCGCACTGGGCCTGCGCACGCGCGAGGCCACCACCCTGGTCGCCCTGGCCATGGGACCAGCCCCCGTGCGGGACACCGTGCTCACCGCGATGGAACGCGGGGAGAGCACCTGGGCCCAGGCCCGACGGTTCTGGGACGCGACCACCTCACCCACCCACGACCTCACCACCGACCAGCAGACCCTGGTCGCCCACGCCCTGTACGGCACGGACCCCGTGCTGGCCGCCCCCGAACGACTCGACCCCGACGGCCACCTGACCCCCGGCACCCCGTGGGCCCAGGCCCCGTTCGATGCCGCCCTCACCCGCGAGGTCACCGCCTGCGCCGGCACCGACACCACCACCGAGCGCCAGCGTCGCCACCGCGCCTACCAGGCCCGGACCGCCCACGTGCGCGTCCACGACAACGGCACGGCCACGCTCACCCTCACCGGACCCATCACGAAGGTCCTCGCCGCCCACGCCCGGCACGACACCATCGCCCGGACCCTGCGCGCCCAGGGCCACCCCGACAGCCTGGCCCAGCTCGCCACCGACACGATGCTCACCACCCTCACCCATGGCACCCTCAACCTCGCCCCCCGCCCCCGAAAGAATGACCCCACCGGCCCGGCCAAGACCCAGGAGCCGGATGGACCGGACGGGACGCCGAGCCCCGACGGGCCGGAGGCGACGGACGGGCCGAAGGGGACGGACGGGATGGATGGCACGGACGGACTGGACGGGCTGGACGGCACGGACGGGCTGGACGGCACGGACGGCATGGACGGGCTGGATGACGAACACCTCGAGGACCTCATTGCCGTCGTCAACGGCCACCCGCGCATCGCCCTGCACGTCATCGTCCCCGCCGACGCCCTCGGCATCGGCCACCCCATCTGCGCGACCTGCGCCACCAGCCTCCACCCCCACCACGACGACCCGGACCCGCACCGCCCGGACCACGGCGGCCCCGACGGCCCCGACGGCCCCGATCCCACGGACGTCCCCGACACCACCGCCACCACCGACACAGTCATCGACGACATCGGCCCGGGACCAGGCCTGCCCTTCGACCGCGACAGCGAGCCCCCACCCTGGGCCCGACCACCGGACGCACGCCCGGACCCACCCCCAGGTGACATCCGGCGCGGACGGGGCCAGGTCGCCGAGATCATCGGCACCCACCCCGGGTTCATCACCCCCGGACACGTCCGCGAGCTGTTCTACTTCCCCGGCACCACCCTGCACCGCATCCTCACCGACCCCGCCGACGGCCGCGCCCTCGAACGGACCATCACCACCTACCGCCCCGACGCCGACATGCGTCGCCAGGTCCACACCGCCGACGTCTACTCCCGCCACCCCCACCAGCGCCTCACCGGCCGCTCCCTGGAGATCGACCACGTCATCCCCTACGGCTCCCCCGGGGGCACCACCACCGAGACCAACCTCGCCGACCTCGACAAGCGCACACATCGCATCAAGACCCTGCGCGAGCTCACCATCACCATCAACACCCGCCGCGACCTGACCTTCACCACCCTCCTGGGCCAGATCACCCGCTCCCGCACCCACGACTACACCCAGTACCTCCACGCCACCCACCCCGACGACGTCGAGGACCGCCTCGATCTGGCCAACCAGACCCTCTACGCCGCCCTCGCCCACCACCCCGAGCACCAGCGCCGCCCCACCCCCGACACCTGGCTCACCCTCGACCACACCCACCCCACCACCGGACAACGCCGCCCCGGACCCCCTGACCACCATCCCCACCCGCACACCCTGCTCAACATCCCCTCCGAGGACGACGACCGATGACCTCGGCAGGAGCCGTCGAAGGGTCAGGAGGTGGCGTCCGCCAGCTGCTCCAGCACGTGGCGGTAGGAGACCCCGGCCGCCCGGGACATCCCGATCTCGCAGGTCCGGTTCGCCGACAGGAAGACGACGCCGCCCTCGAGCAGCCCCCGTCGGCGCAGCTCCTCCACCTCCGGTCCGGTCGCCGCCGCGGTGAGCTCGGGATGCAGCAGTCCGCGGTCCCCCGCGAAGCCGCAGCAGCCCCAGGCGTCCGGGACCACGACCTCGTCCGCGAGGGAGGCCGCCAGCTGGGTGAGGTGCCCCGTCACCCCGAGCGAGGTCGTCCCGCACGTGGGGTGCACCACCACCCGGGGGACGCGCCGCGGCTGCGGCAGGCGCGGCAGCAGGGTGGTCACCGCGAGCTCCAGACCGTCCACGACGCGCAGACCCGCGGCCTCGGGATGCCCCAGCTCGGCGGCGTGCGACACCATGACCACCAGCCCCTCGGTGCACGAGGCGGCGTCCCCGACGACGGGGAGCCGGCCCTGCTCCGTCGCCTCCCACAGGGCGGGGAGCACCCGGTCGGCCATGGCGGCATACCCCGCGGTCATCCCCTTGCTCTTCCACGGGGTGCCGCAGCACAGGCCCCGAGTCCCTGAGGTGTCGCAGCCGCACCCCGGCCCGCTCCGCCAGCTCGACCAGCGACTGCCCGGCCCCGGTGGACCCCTCGACAGGCCCGAACATCGCACCCACGCAGGAGGGGAAGAGAACCACCTCGGCCTCCGGGTCCTCGATCTGCGGACGCGGCCGGCCGCCGCCCGGCAGCCGGCGGTCGTAGGCGGGGACCACGTCTCGCGACGCCACCGTCCGGACCGCCCCGGTCACGGCCTCACCGACCGCACCGGGGAGCCGGTCGGCGACCGTCAGCCCCAGCGCACCCGCACGGCTCGCGGCGCCCCACACCCGGGCGGCCGCGGCCCACCGCGCGAGGAGACCGGCCCCGCCTCCTCCGCCCGCAGCCGACGGGTGAGGTCTCCGGTGTTGATGAGCACCGGGCAGGCCGTGAGGCACATGCCGTCGACCGCGCAGGTCTGGACGGCGTCGTAGTCGTACTGCTCGTCCAACGCCCGGGCCAGCTCGTGGTCCCCCCGGTCGGCCGCCGCCGCCATCTCCCTGCGCAGCACGATCCGCTGGCGAGGGGTGGTCGTGAGCTCCCGGGAGGGGCAGACCGGCTCGCAGAAGCCGCACTCGACGCACCGGTCCACCTCCGCCTCGACCGGCGGGGCGACCTTGAGGTCCGACAGGTGCGCCCGCGGGTCGTCCCCGAGGATCGTGCCGGGCCCGAGGATCCCGCCCGGGTCGAGCAGGGTCTTGAGCTCGCGCATGACGGCGGTGAGCTCCGGGCCGTACTGCCGCTCGACGAAGGGCGCCATCATCCGTCCCGTGCCGTGCTCGGCCTTCAGGGTCCCACCGCGGGAGAGGACGAGCTCCACCATCTCCTCGGTGAAGTCGGCGTAACGCTGCAGGGCCAGCGGGTCCGCGAAGCGCTCGTTGAGCATGAAGTGGACGTTGCCGTCCTTCGCGTGACCGAAGATCACGGACTCCTCGTAACCGTGCCGGTCGAAGAGCTCCTGCAGGTCCACGCAGGTCTGCCCCAGGACCGCGACCTCCACCGCGACGTCCTCCAGCAGCGCGTTGGTGCCCTGCGGCCGCGCACCGGCCACCGCGCTGTAGAGCGCCTTGCGCACCGTCCACAACGCCGCCCGCTCGGCCGCGGCCTGGGTCAGGGCGACCGGGGTGGTGAGCGGCAGGGCGTCGAGCGCGGGCTGCGCCACGGACACCACCTCCTGCAGCTCCTCGGGGGTGTCGGCGTGCCACTCGACCAGCAGGGCGGCATGGTCCTCGACGTGCAGCCCCGTGATCTGGGCGGGCGCCCCCGGGGCCCGGGCGGACACCCGCAGCGAGGCGGCGTCCAGCAGCTCGGCGGTCATGGCTCCGGCGTCGACGATGGCCGGGACGGCCCCGGTCGCCGCGCCCACGGTGTCGAGGACGAGCAACCCGGTCGCCACGGCCGGTCGCACCGGCACCGTCCGGAAGGTGGCGGAGGCGAGGAACCCCAGCGTGCCCTCGCTGCCGACCATCAGGTGCTCGAGGATCTTCACCGGCGACTCGTGGTCGAGGAAGGAGTTGAGCCCGTAGCCCATCGTGTTCTTCAGGGCGAAGAGCCGACGGACCGTCGCCACCGACCCCCGGTCGGAGCGCACCCGGTCACGGAGCCGGAGCAGTCCCTCGTGGACGTCCGGCGCGCCTGCCCGCAGCCGTTCGTCGGCGTCCGGGGCGCCGGTGTCCAGGGACAGTCCGCTGGGCAGCACCAGCTCGAGGGAGTCGAGGGTGGCGTAGGTGTTCATCGCCGTGCCGCAGTGCATCCCGCTGGAGTTGTTGGCGACCACCCCGCCGATCGTGCAGGCTCCCTCGCTGGCGGGGTCCGGTCCGAGCTTGGTCCGGTATGGCGCCAGGCGGGCGTTCACCGCCCGCACCGTGACGCCGGGGGCCACCCGGACCCGCGCCCCGTCGTCCAGGACCTCGATCCCGCGGGAGAAGTGCCGGCGGGTGTCGACCAGCAGGTGCTCGGTCACGGCCTGGCCGGACAGGCTGGTGCCACCGGAGCGGAAGGTGAGCGGCATACCCGTCTCGCCGCAGGCGCGCAGGAGTCGGGCGACGTCCTCGACCCCCCGGGGTCGGGAGACGAGCTCCGGGACCAGGAGATAGTGGGAGGCGTCGTGCGCGAGGGCGTGCCGGTCCAGGGCGCGGTCGGTGACCAGGTCCCCGACCCGGTCCCGGAGCCGGGCGGCCCTCGGGCTCAGGGTCGCGCCGCCACTGCCGTCGTCCTCGTGCCGCCGTCTGCCACGCTGCATGCCCCCCATCCTGGCCCACTTTGGCCCGGCGTGGGGCCGACGTGGGGCCGCCCCGTCCTCAGCCGAGCACGATCTCCTCCGCCACCCCGCCGAGGTCGTGGGACAGCGCGGCGGCCACGCGTCGCAGGACCACCGCCGCCCGCTCGACCGCCGCGTCGTCGACGCGCGCGCTGGGACCCGACATCGACATGGCCATCGGCCGCGGCGCGTCGGGGACGGGGACCGCCACGCAGCGGACCCCCACCTCCTGCTCCTCCTCGTCCACGGCATACCCCCGTCGGCGGGTCAGCCGCAGCACCTCGACGAACTCGTCCGGGGAGGTGATCGACCGCGGGGTGCGGGCGGGCATCCCGGTGCGCCGCAGGAGCGCGAGCACCTCGCTCTCCGGAGCCTCCGCCAGGATCGCCTTGCCCACCGCGGTCGTGTGCGGCAGGGTGCGCCGGCCGACCTCGGTAAACATCCGCATCAGGTGGGTGGAGGGCTGCACCTGGGCGACGTAGACGATCTCGTCCTCGTCCAGGACGGCCAGGTTCACCGACTCGCCCAGCTCCGCGACGGCCTCGGCCAGGCGCGGCGTCGCCCACACCCCGATGCGCCGCCCCGACTCGACCCCGAGGCGCATCAGGCGCGGGCCGAGGGAGTACTGCCGACTGGCCTCCTGCCGGACGTACCCCAGGCCCACGAGGCTGCGGACCAGCCGGTGGGTGGTCGCGAGCGGCAGCCCGACCCGCTGGGCCACGTCCGACAGCGTGGCCACCCCGCCGGCGTCCGCGAGCGCCTCGAGGATGGCGAACGCCCGGGCCAGCGACTGCACCCCGGGCTGCCGCTCCGGCTGGCGCAGCAGCGCGTCCTCGCCCATGCCTGCCTCCACCCTGCTCGTCGACCGGAAGAAGATTCCGTAGGACGGAATCCTAGCCGGTGGACGGCCCGCGCCCCGGCGGCCGCCAGCCAGGGTCCCGCCCGATGAGCGCCACCAGCCGGTCCTGGAGGCCGGCGTCGTCCGGGACGGGCTGCGCCTTGCCGAACTGCCCGCTGGCCCGGATGACCTCCTCGGCCGCGCGGAGGCCGTCGTAGAGCTGGGCGACGGTAGGCGGGTCAAGCGTGTCGTCCTGGCCGGAGGCGCGGGCCAGGTCCCAGGTGTGGAGGAAGACGTCGGTGGTGTAGAAGCGGTCGACGACCTCGCCCAGCGGCGCGTCCGGCACCCGGTCGTGGCGGTAGGTCCGGTGCGCGAGGTCGGGATCCTCGAGCAGCGCCTGCACCTGGTCCCGGTGGTGGGCCCACGCCCCGACCGGGTCCTGGGCGACGGAGGGGCCGGTCTCGAGCACCACGTCGCACCCCGCTGCGAGGAAGCCGGGCAGCCAGCCGACGAGGTGCCCGACGACGTCCCGGGCCGTCCACTCGGCGACCGGGGTCGGGGCGTCCCAGTCGCTCACCCCGCCCACCACCTGAGTGAGACGCCCGGCGTGCAACCGGTGCCGCTCGGCGTGGGCGCGCCCCTGCCAGGCCCGGACGCCCAGCCGCACGATGTCGACGAGCGGCTCGGCAGCGAGGTCGGCCAGGGGCACCCACCGGGCGAAGTCCGTCGTGCCGCCGACCTCCGTCGTGCCCAGCTCGCCGCCGACGATCTCCGCGGCGAAGACGAGGCGCTGCGACCGGAAAGGACGACCATCCCGCTCGTGCGCCGGGCCCGTGAAGTGGTGCTCCGCCAGCAGCTCGCCGACCCGCACCGCATACCCCGTCTCCTCGTGCACCTCCCGCACGAGACCCGCGCGGATCCCTTCGTCGAAGTCGACCCCGCCACCGGGCAGTGACCATCCCGCCCCCGCCCTCCGGGAGCCCCCGTTGAACCAGGTGAGCAGGATCTGCTCCCGGTCGTCGACGAGCACCGCGTAGGCCGCCAGGCGGGTGCTGTAGCCGGTGAAGTGCACCGGACGAACCTACCCGCGCACGGGTCTGGCAGGCTCGCTGGCGTGCTCCTGGACCTGTGGACCCGCGCCACCGGCGCGCAGCCGCCGCTGTCGTGGCAGGTCAGCCTGCTCCTGGGCGCGCTCGCGCTGGGCGTCACCTGGAGCCCGGTCGGCTACCGGGTGGTGCGGCATCTGGTCACCCTCGTCCACGAGGCCGGGCACGCGACGGTCGCGGCCCTCGTCGGGCGCCGGCTCACCGGGATCCGGCTGCACTCCGACACCTCCGGCGTGACCGTCTCGCGCGGGCGCCCCCGGGGTCCGGGGATGGTGGCGACGGTCCTCGCGGGCTACCCCGCACCGGCCCTGATGGGCCTCGCCGGGGCGCTCGTGCTCGGTCACGGGTATGCGGCGGGGCTGCTCTGGGGCCTGGTGCTGCTGTGCGCGCTGATGCTGCTCCTGGTGCGCAACCTCTACGGGTGGTCGGTGCTGCTCGTGACCGGCGGGGCCGTCGGCGTGCTGTCCTGGACGGCGTCGGGGGAGGTGGTGAGCGGCGCCGCGTACCTGGTCGTCTGGGCGCTCCTGCTCGCGGCCCCGCGCGCCGTCGTGGAGCTCCAGCGCGAGCGGCGGCGGCGCGGGCGGGGCGGGTCCGACGCCGACCAGCTGGCGCGGCTCACCGGGACGCCGGCCACCCTGTGGGTCGGGCTCTTCTGGCTCGTGTGCGTGGCCGCCCTGGTCGTCGGCGCCTGTGAGCTGGTCCTGCCGAGCGGGGTGGTCTGAGGTGCTGCCGGACGACCGCGGGCTGGACGCGGACGGGTTCGTCCGCCGCGAGGGCGACCCCTCCCGGGTGCAGCCGGTCTTCGCCGACCTGGTGCGGGGGTATGTGGCGGCCGTCCGCTCGCTCCTCGGTGCCGACCTCGACAGCGTCTACCTCTACGGCAGCATCCCGCGGGGCACGGCCCGGCCGGGCCTGTCCGACCTCGACGGCCAGGTCCTGCTGACCCGGTCACCGACCGAGGACGACCACCGTGCCCTGGAGGTGGTGAAGGCCCGCCTGAGGGCGGCATACCCGCAGGTCAGCACCGTGGAGATCCTGGTGGACGCACGGTCCGCCCTGGTGGACCCGGCCGACCGCCACGACGGCGGCTTCCACGTGCGGGTGCTCTGCACGCCGTTCTGGGGGCCGGACGCGGGGCGGGAGGTCGCGCCGCACCGGCCGGATCTCGACCTGGCGCGGGGCGTCCAGGGCGACTGGCGCGGGGCGCTGACGCGTCTGCGGGAGCAGGCCGGGGGCGCGGGACCGGGCTCGGGCCCAGGCCCGACCGAGGAGGTCGCGGTGTGCCGGGCCACCGGCCGTCGCCTGGCGCGGATCGCCTTCAGCTGGGTCCTGCCGCGGTGGGGCGGGTGGAGCAGCGACCCGGCGGTGATGACCCGGGTGGTCAGCCACCTCGAGCCGGGCTGGGCAGCACCCATGGCGACGGCGGTGCGGCTGGGATGGGGCGGCCCGGGGATGGCGGACCTCGCCACGGCGGGCCGCCTGCTCACGGCCTGGGGGGACGAGCTGGCCGGGCGCGGGGAGCGGCTCGGCGCCTGAGGATCAGGCCCGCGGCACCCGGCCGAGACGCTCCGCCTCGTCCGTCGGCACCTCCTGCGCCTCGTCCGCCGAGCGCCGGGGGACCTCGTCGACGACCCGGTAGACGCCGTCGGCCCGCACCAGCCAGCGGTAGTCGACCAGCTCCCTCCGCAGCGTCGAGACATCCTCGTGCGCCGTGCGCAGGATGTCGTTGACCTCCCGCTCGGGGTAGTCCCGCCCCCGCTCGAAGCGGGTGAGCAGGTGCATGAGGACGGCCGCGCGGGCCCGGCGCCTGGTGGGGATCGAGCGCAGCCGGTCGCCGTCGAAGAACGTCCTGAGGGCTTTGTCGGCGGTGGCGTCGGCGGTGGCGTCGGCGGTCATGAGGCCAGCGTAGGATCCCGGCCGGTTGTCGGTGGGCAGGCGTAGTGTCCTGCGACATGAGCACGCAGCCGACGCACCCGGCCGACGCCCACGACACCATCCGCGTGCACGGCGCCCGGGTCAACAACCTGCAGGACGTCGACGTCGAGCTGCCCAAGCGCCGGCTGACCGTGGTGACGGGCATCTCGGGCTCGGGCAAGTCCTCGCTCGTCTTCGGGACGATCGCGGCCGAGTCCCGGCGGCTCATCAACGAGACCTACTCCAGCTTCGTGCAGGCCTTCATGCCGACGACCGCCCGGCCCGACGTCGACCACCTGGACGGGCTCACGGCCGCGATCGTCATCGACCAGGAGCGGATGGGCAACAACCCCCGCTCCACCGTGGGCACGGCCACCGACGCGCTGGCCTGGCTGCGGGTCATCTTCAGCCGGCTGTCGACCCCGCACGTGGGGCCCTCGACGGCCTTCTCCTTCAACACCGCCTCGGTGAGCGGGCAGGGCGCCATCAGCATCGACAAGGGGGCCGACCGCAAGCCCGTCAAGGAGGTGAAGCGCTTCCAGGTGCTGGGCGGGATGTGCCCGGACTGCGAGGGTATGGGGACGGTCGCCGCGATCGACGAGGACGTCGTCGTGGACCGCAGCCGGAGCCTCACCGAGGGCGCGATCCTGCTGCCCGGCTACCCGCCCGACTCATGGGGCTGGCGGGCGTACGCCGAGAGCGGTCGCCTCGACCCGGACAAGACGCTGCGCGACTACTCCGAGGAGGAGTGGCGGTGGCTCATGCACGCCGAGCCGACCAAGGTCAAGGTCGGCGGCATCAACATGACCTACCTCGGGCTGGTCCCCCGCATCCGGCAGACCCTCTTCGGCGAGCGCCCGCCCAAGCAGGCGCACATGATCGCCTTCAAGGAGCGGGTCGCGACCGAGGGCCCCTGCCCCGCCTGCGGCGGCACCCGGCTCAACGAGCCGGCGCGCACCGCCACCGTCCGCGGCACCACCCTGCCCGGGTGCTGCGAGATGGAGATCAGCGAGCTGCTGCGGTGGGTCGAGGCGCTGGACGAGCCGAGCGTCGCCCCGGTGCAGCGGGCGCTGGCCGAGATGCTCCGCTCGATGGTCGACATCGGTCTGGGCTACCTGTCCCTGTCACGGGCCTCCGGCACCCTGTCCGGCGGTGAGTCGCAGCGGGTCAAGATGGTCCGCCACCTCGGGTCGGCCCTGACCGACGTCACCTACGTCTTCGACGAGCCGACCGTCGGGCTGCACCCGCACGACATCGCCCGGATGAACGACCTGCTGCGCCAGCTGCGCGACTCCGGGAGCACGGTCCTGGTCGTGGAGCACAAGCCCGAGGTCATCGACTTCGCCGACCACGTCATCGACATCGGCCCCGGCGCGGGGAGCGAGGGCGGCCAGATCGTCTACACCGGCCCGCGGGAGGGCCTGGAGGCCTCCGGCTCGGTCACCGGCCGGCTGCTGGACCGGCGGCCGACCCTGCGCGAGCCGGTGCGCAGCGCCACCTCATCCCTGCCGGTGCGTGACGCCCGGCGCAACAACCTCCTCGGGGTCGACGTCGACATCCCGCTCGGGGTGCTCGTCGCCGTGACCGGGGTCGCCGGGTCCGGCAAGAGCTCGCTCGTCCACGGCTCCCTCGCCGGGCGGGAGGAGGTGCTCATCGTCGACCAGTCCGCGATCCGCGGCTCCCGCCGCTCCAACCCGGCCACCTACAGCGGGCTGCTGGACCCGATCCGCACCGCCTTCGCCAAGGAGAACGGCGTCAAGGCCGCGCTCTTCAGCCCCAACTCCGAGGGTGCGTGCCCGGCGTGCAACGGCTACGGTGAGATCTTCACCGAGCTGCCCGGTATGCCGCCGGTGGCCACCCCCTGCGAGGCGTGCGGCGGGCGCAGGTTCCAGGACGAGGTGCTCGGCTACACGCTGCACGGGCTGGCGATCGACGAGGTCCTGCGGCTGTCGGTCGCGGAGGCCGCGGAGGTGTTCACCACCGGCAAGGCCGCGACGATCCTGCGCCGGCTGCTCGACGTGGGCCTGCCCTACCTGCGGCTGGGGCAGCGGCTGAGCAGCCTGTCCGGCGGCGAGCGCCAGCGGCTCAAGCTGGCCTCCCAGCTCAGGGCCTCCCCGGTCATCGTCCTGGACGAGCCCAGCTCCGGCCTGCACCTGGCCGACACCGACACCCTGCTCGCGATGCTGCACGGCCTGGTCGACCAGGGCACGAGCGTGCTGGTCATCGAGCACAACCTGGCCGTCGTGAGTCAGGCGGACTGGATCATCGACGTCGGTCCCGGCGCGGGGCACGAGGGCGGGCGGATCGTCTTCGAGGGGACACCCGCCCAGATGGTCGAGTCGTCGGACACGCTCACGGCCCAGCACCTGCGCCAGCGCCTCGGTGCCGCCACGGCGCCCCGGCCGCGCTGAGCAGCACCCCGGCCCCGGTGAGCAGGATCAGCCACCGGTAGTCGACCGCGGCGATGACCGCCGCGACCACGAGGGTGGCCAGGGTCTGGGGCAGGTTGAGGGCCAGGTTCATCGCCGCGGCGGTGCGGCCCTGCAGGTGGGGCGGCGTGAGCCGCTGGCGCAGGGTGACGAAGGCGACCACGATCCAGCTCACCGTGGCACCGGCCAGCAGGAAGGCCGGGACGGCCGCCGCCGGGGCGGGCACGAGGAGCAGGAACGCCGCCAGCCCCAGGACGAGCACCGCGACGCTGAGCAGCCGCACCTCGCCCCACCGCCCGATGAGCCGGGCGGCGACGACCCCGCCGACCACCGCCCCCAGGCCCTGGATGCTCACCAGCACGCCGAGCGCGCTCGCGGGCACCCCGAGGCCCTGCTCCAGGTAGGGGAAGATCGCGGCGTTGACCACGCCCATCGCCCCGAAGGCGACCGCGAGCAGGACGGTGAGCCGACCCAGCGGCGGCGTCCGGGACAGGTGCCGGAAGCCGGCCGACAGCTCCGACCACCACGTGCCCAGCTCCTCCTTCGGCTGGGGCGGCGTCTCGCTGACCCGCAGCGAGGCGAGGACGGCCGCGGCCAGCCCGAAGACCACGGCCACGAAGGCGGCGACCGCGTGCGGCCCTACCGCGACGTAGAGACCCGCGCCGACCAGGGGCGCGACCAGCCGGAAGCCCTGGTCGATCGTCGTGAGCACCCCGTTGCCGGAGGCGAGCGCCTCGTCGGGCAGCAGGTCGCGCACGAGGCCTGCCTGGGCGGAGGCGGTGAGGTAGGTGATGGCGGAGTAGACCAGCGTCACCGCGTAGATCAGCCAGACCTGCTCGGCGGTGCGCACGAGGAGCAGCACGAGCACCACCGCGGCCACGGCGCCGTTGGCCAGCACCAGCAGGGACCGGCGCGAGGTGCGGTCGGCGAGCTGGCCGAAGAACGGCGCGAGCAGGGCCGGCAGCCCCATGAGCCCGAAGGTGACCGCGGCCGCCGCGTCGCTGCCGCTGAGGTCCTTCACCCACACCGCCAGGACCAGGAAGAGGGTGCTGTCGGCGAGGTTGGTCAGCACCCAGGCCAGGGTGAGCCGTGGGAAGCCGGGGTGCCGCCACGCGGTCGGGCGCCGGCGGTGCCAGGCGAGCCGGTCGGTGAGCCGGTCGGCGACGAGGGGGACGGGCGGGACGACGGCGTCCGAGCGCTCCCCCTCTCCCTGCCTCACGACCCGCGATCCTACCGGCGGAATGCCTGCAGCCCCGCGACGTTGTCCATCCGTATGAAGCGCATCGGCTTTCTGTCCTTCGGCCACTGGACACCCCACCCCCAGTCGGCCACCCGCTCCGCCGCGGACGTGCTGCACCAGTCGATCGACCTGGCGGTCGCCGCGGAGGAGCTGGGGGCCGACGGCGCCTACTTCCGGGTGCACCACTTCGCCCGGCAGCTGGCCTCCCCCTTCCCGCTGCTCGCCGCGGTCGGGGCACGGACGCGGCGGATCGAGATCGGCACGGGCGTGATTGACATGCGCTACGAGAACCCCCTCTCCATGGTGGAGGACGCCGGCGCCGCCGACCTCATCTCCGGGGGCCGCCTCCAGCTGGGCATCAGCCGCGGGTCGCCGGAGCAGGTGATCGAGGGCTACCGGCACTTCGGCCACCACCCCGCCGAGGGGGAGACCGACGCGGGCATGGCGCGACGGCATACCGCCACCTTCCTGCAGGCCCTGGAGGGCGAGGGCTTCGCCGAGCCCAACCCCCGCCCGATGTTCCCCAACCCGCCCGGTCTGCTGCGGCTCGAGCCGCACTCGGAAGGGCTGCGGGAGCGGATCTGGTGGGGCGCGGGCTCGCGGGCCACCGCGCGGTGGGCCGCCGAGCAGGGGATGAACCTCATGAGCTCGACCCTGCTCACCGAGGACGCCGGGATCCCCTTCCATCAGCTGCAGGCGGAGCAGATCCAGCTCTTCACACAGGCGTGGGCGGAGGCCGGGCACGACCGGGCACCCCGCACCTCGGTGTCCCGCAGCATCTTCCCCCTCGTCACCGAGCAGGACCACGCCTACTTCGGGCTGGAGCGCCGCAGCTCCGACCAGGTCGGCATGCTCGAGGGCGGACGCGCCACCTTCGGCAGGACGTATGCGGCCGAGCCGGACCAGCTCGTGACCCAGCTGGCCCAGGACGAGGCCGTGGCCGCCGCGGACACCCTGCTGCTCACGGTGCCGAACCAGCTGGGCGTCGACTACTGCGCCCACGTGATCGAGCAGGTCCTGCACGTGGCCGCGGAGCTCGGCTGGCGCTGACGCCTCAGCCCCGGCGCACCCGGAAGCGCGCCACCTCCCGGTGCGTCAGCGCCACCCACCCGGTCACGGCCAGGCACAGGGCACCCCCGAGCACCGCCGCGACCGCCGGCGTCGTCAGCCCGGCGACGAGGCCCGCCCGGGCGTTGCCGAGGTCTGGGCCGGCCACGCCGACGACGTGCTCCACGGCGCTGACCCGTCCCAGGTGGCTGTCCGGGGTGGCCAGCTGCACCGTCGCGGCGCGGGAGGTGACCGACGCCACGTCCGTCGCACCGGCCACCACGAGGGCGCCCAGCACGACCCAGACCACGCCGCCCAGCGCCCCGAGCCCGAGGGCGAGCATCGCCAGGCCCCACACCCCAACGGCGAGCAGCTGGACCCGGCCCAGCCGGTCGCTGCGGGACACCAGGCCCGAGACCAGGCCGGCGGCGGCCCCACCGACGGCGAGCGCGCTCATGAACAGACCGAGCGTGCGCGGGTCCCCGGCGAAGAGCTCCTCGTTGATCATCGGGAAGAGGGCGACCGGGAAGGACAGGAGCATCGCGGCGAGGTCGAGCAGGAAGGACCCGCGGAGCACCCGGTCCCGCACGACCAGCGCGACCCCCTCGGTGAGCAGGGACCCCGCGCGTCGGGTGCGGCGCCATACCGGGCCGCGCGGGTGTCGCGACGGCCCGGCCCGACCGACGGCGGCGACGGCTCGGCGGGCTCCCGCGGCTCTGCGGGCTCGCGCGGGTCGGCGGGCTCGCGCGGGTCGGCGGGCTCGCGCGGGTCCGCGGGTTCGCGCAGCGGCGGCATCGGCGGGAGCCGCAGCACCGCCCACCAGGAGACGACGAGTGTCAGCGCGTTGACGAGGTAGCCCGCCGGGGGGCTGGTCGCGGCGACGAGCACCCCGCCGAGCGCAGGCCCCACCAGCACCCCGATCTGGAAGGCGATCATGTGCAGCGTGACGCCGGCGGCGACCAGCTCGCGCGGGAGCAGCCGGACCACGAAGGTGCGTCGCGACGGAGCACCCACGGCGTTGCACG
The DNA here is from genome assembly GCF_004526345.1 of Ornithinimicrobium flavum. Classification (NCBI taxonomy): domain Bacteria; kingdom Bacillati; phylum Actinomycetota; class Actinomycetes; order Micrococcales; family Ornithinimicrobiaceae; genus Ornithinimicrobium; species Ornithinimicrobium flavum. Next base: position 3,590,436 of record NZ_CP038213.1, read on the forward strand.
CCGTCTGCAGCGAGATCAGGCCGAGCAGGACCGGCAGGGGCGCCGGCCCCAGCAGTAGCTGCCCGGCCAGCGCCAGGGCGACGACGGCCTGGCCGGTGGTCGACCAGAGCGCCACGACCCGGCGGTCGAGCACGTCGGCCAGGGGCCCGCCGAGCAGCCCGAGGACGATCATCGGGACCGCCTGGACCAGACCGATCGCCCCGACCCAGAAGGGGTTGCGGGTGCTCTCCCAGACCTGCAGCAGGACGGCCACGACCGCGACCTGGTGCCCCACCCCGCCCAGCACGCCGCTCACCCACAGCCGCCGGTAGGGGGCGCTGACCCGCAGGGGGGCCAGGTCCACCAGGGCGTGCAGCACGACCGTCGACCCTACCGCCGTAGGGTGGGCCGGTGACCACGTGGAGACCCGCCGACCCGCCTGCCCGGGCCGGCTCGCCCGCCTGGGTCCGCCGCCTGGTCCCGGTCGTCGTGCTGCTCGCCCTCATGTGGGTGACCGAGACGGTCGACCAGGTGGCCCCGGTGAGCCTGGACCAGTTCGGCATCCGCCCGCGCGACCCGGGCCACCTGCAGGGGATCGTGCTCAGCCCGTTCCTGCACCTCGGGTTCAGCCATCTCATCAGCAACACGGTGGTGCTGCTGGTGCTGGGCTCTCTGCTGGCGCTGACCACCCGGCACCTGTGGTCGGTCACGGTGGGGGTCGTGCTGCTCAGCGGCCTGGGGGTGTGGGTGTTCGGCGGGCCGGGGACGGTGCACATCGGGGCCAGCGGGGTCGTCTACGGGTATGCCGCCTTCCTCGCCGTCTACGGCTTCGTCGCGCGGCGCCTCGGGCAGGCCCTGGTCGGGGTGCTCGTCGTGCTCGTCTACGGGTCGATGATCTGGGGGGTGCTGCCCGTGCAGCAGGGGGTCTCCTGGCAGGCCCACCTCTTCGGCGCCGTGGCCGGGGTGCTCCTGGCCGTGCGTCAGGGCCGGCTCGACCGCGCCGCCGCCCGCCGCTGAGTCAGATACCCTGGGGGGCATGCTGAGCGCCCACCTGGACACCCTGCGGAGCTGGAGCGCCCGTCGCTGGTGGTCGGCTCTGGCCGCGGCGGTCGGCACCGTCCTGCTCATCGGCATCCCCACCGTGCTCGTCCCCAACCCGGTCTTCGGCCGCGAGATCGCGACCACGTCCTGGGCCTGGCCGGTCCTGCTCGTCACCGCCGCGCTGAGCGGGCTGGTGCTGGCCAGCTACGTCCGCGAGCCGGGGCGGGTCGCCGCCCCGCCCGTCCCCGACAGCGGCGGGCGCCGGGGGATGCTCGGCGGGGTGCTGACCTTCTTCGCCGTCGGCTGCCCCGTGTGCAACAAGATCGTGCTGCTGGCGCTGGGCTACGCCGGCGCCCTGCAGTGGTTCGCCCCCGTCCAGCCCGTCCTCGCCGCGCTCGCCGTCATCGCCCTCGGGTGGGCGCTGCACGCCCGGCTCAGCGGTGAGCGGGCCTGCGCGGTCGCGCCCGTCACGCCGACCCGGGTGGGCTGAGGTCCAGACGTCGGGCGTGCACCGCCTCCATCACCCCGAGGGTGTGGCGGTGCGTCGCGACCACCTCCACGCGGTCGGTCGGCAGCACCCGCACCGGCCGGCGCGTGAAGTGCTCCTCCGCCGCGGGGACCGTGACCCGCTCCAGGGCGCGCTGGCCGAGCCGGACCGGCCAGGAGCTGGACTCGACGTGGTCGGCCAGCAGCAGGTCTCCCCCCGGCCGGAGCACGCGCAGCGCCTCGGCCAGCACCCGGTCGAGGTCGGGGACGCAGCACAGGACGTAGGTCGACACCACCGCGTCGAAACCGGCGTCGTCGAAGGGGAGCGCACCGGCGTCTGCGACCAGCAGCTCCACCTCCCGGGGGCCGCCCCGGCCCACCTTAACGCTCGCCCGGTCGACCATGGCGCTGCTCGCGTCCAGGGCCGTCAGGCGCACGCCGGGGTCGTAGTGGGCGAGGTTCGCGCCAGTCCCGACGCCGATCTCCAGGACCCGCCCCCGGGCCCGGCCCACCGCCCACGCCCGACCCCGGGCGAGCAGCCGCCGCTCGAGGAGCGCGGTGGCCGCGTCATACCTGTCCGCCACCCGGTCCCAGTGCTTGACGGTGCCCACCACCCCACTCTCCCCCGGTCAGAGGAGCAGCGCCACCACGAAGGCCGCGTAACAGGCCAGGGCCGACCAGGCGAGCACGTCCCGCAGCCGCGTCGGGGCGTCGGCGGCGACGGCCAGCCCGAGGGCCGCCAGCAGGGCCCACGCCCCGGGATGGCCCCAGCGGATCGCGGACGCCTGCAGCCCGGTCGTCGTCCCGGCCCGGTCCGGGACGACCCCGACCCAGAGCGCGCTGAGGCCCGCGGCGACGATGGCGCCCGCGAGCGCGAGGGTCCTTCGGGTGGGTGCGGTCACGTCGTCTCCTCGGCGAGCCGGGCGGCGGTCTCGGCGTTCCACGCCAGGCCGGCCTCGACGAGCAGCACGCCGTGCCGGACGGTGGCCAGCCAGTAGGGCTGGTCGGGAGAGGTCTCGGCGCGCACGAACTGCTCGATCTGACGGTAGCGCTCGCGCGCCTGCAGCAGGCGCTCCCGGTGGCGGTCCAGGTGGGCGGCGATCACCCCGGGGTCGGCGTGCCGGCCGAAGAAGAGCTGCAGGAGCAGCTCGTGGCGCTCCGGCGACAGGGACCGGGCCTCCTGCGCGAGCCACGCGCGCAGCGCCTCCCGTCCCGCGGGGGTGAGCTCGACGGGCTCGCCCCGGTCCGCCCCGCCGCCCACGCGCGCGACGAGCCCCTCCTGCTCCAGGTCGCGGAGCGTGGGGTAGAGCTGCCCGAAGCTCTCCTGCCAGAAGTGTCCCACCGAGGCGCGGATCTCCTCGCGCAGGCGGTAGCCCGTCATCGGCCCGTGGGTGAGCATGCCGAGGACGGCATACCTCGTCGTCGTGCGGCGGCTCACCCGTGCCACTGTATCTGCCAGATATGGCCGTGGCAAGGTGCGCTCGCGCCCGCGCTGTGTGGTCGGGTGAGGTATGGAGATCCTGGTGCTCGGCGGGACGGGCTGGCTCGGCGGGGAGACGGTGCGGGAGGCGCTGCGGCGGGGCCACGCGGTGACCTGCCTGGCCCGGGGGACCCGCCCGGTACCCGACGGTGCGCGGCTGGTCCGCGCCGACCGGGACGACCCGCAGGCGCTGGCGTCGGTGGCGGACCGGGTGTGGGACGCGGTCCTGGACGTCACCGACCAGCCGGGCCGGGTGCGGGAGGCGGTGAGGGCGCTGCGGACGAGGCAGTGGGTCTACGTCTCGAGCGCCAGCGTGTATGCCGAGGGCGCGGACGTCGACCGCTCGGAGGACGCGCCGGTCGTCGAGCCCCTCTCCGGGGACCGCTACGAGGACATGGGCGACTACGGCGCCGCCAAGCTGGCCTGCGAGCAGGTCGTCCTCGCCGCCCCCGCCCCCGCCGCCGTGGTGCGGGCCGGGCTGATCGGCGGCCCGGGGGACGAGTCCGGCCGCTCCGGCTACTGGCCGTGGCGCTTCGCCCACCCCAGCGGCCCGGACGTGCTGGTGCCCGACGACCCCGACCTGCCGACGGCGCTGATCGACGTGCGCGACCTGGCCGCCTGGCTGGTCCTGCTCGTCGAGGACCGGACCGAGGGCGTGCTCAACGCCACCGGCCCGACGACGACCCTGGGGACGGTGCTGGAGGCCGCCGAGCACGTCGCCGGGGGGCCGGCGGGGGCGCGACCCGTCGACCCAGCCCGGCTGCTGGAGCTCGGGGTGGCACCCTGGGCCGGCCCGTGCTCGATGCCCCTGTGGCTCCCCATGGCCGAGCTGCGGGGCTTCGCCACCCTCGGCACCGGGCAGGCGCGGGCCGCCGGCCTGACCACCCGCCCGCTGCGCGACACGCTGCGGGACGTCCTGGCCTGGGAGGTCACCGGACGCACCCGGCCCCGGGGTGCCGGCCTGAGCGACGAGGACGAGCAGCGGGTCCGCGCCGACCTCGACCGGCCCTAGTCGTCCGCCAGGTCCCGCCCGTCAGCGGTGTGGGGATGCTCGTCGATGCCCTCGACGGCGGGGGTGAAGTCGGGCTCGGTGGCGGGCCGCCGGTCCAGGTGGACCCCCGCGATCATGCACCGCACGGAGCCTCCGGCCAGCTCGATGGTGGGGATGTCGACCGCGAGGATCTCGCAGGACTCCTCGATGAGCGCCACCTGGTCGGGGGTGAGGCTGCGCCGGGCCCGGCCCGACATCGTCATGACGTGGCGCCGGCGACCCTCCGGTGTGCGGCCGCACAGCTCGACGGCGTTGCCGGCGAACTCCCGCACCTGCTCCTCGGTCAGCTCGATGACGCGCCTGCCGTTGACGGTGAGCCGCTCGCGCACCTGCTCGCGCCGGTGCTCGTCGCGGATGAGGTCGAGCGCGACCAGCGCCACGTCGGTCCCGATGCAGGCCATGACGTTGGTGTGGTAGATCGGGATCCCGGTGGAGTCCACGGCGTCGAAGGCCATCGGCTCGTAGCCGAAGTCGGTGCAGAAGCGCTCCAGGACGTGGGAGTCCATCCGGTGGCTGCGCGCGGCGTATGCGACGCGGGAGACGTGGTCGAGGACCATCGAGCCCGTCCCCTCGAGGAAGATCCCGTCCGGCTCCAGGCCCGAGTAGTCCACGATCGTCTGCACCCGGTAGCTCGACTTGAGCATCTCCAGCACGTCCGCGCGGCGCTCGTGGCGGCGGTTGGAGGCGTACATCGGATAGACCGCGACCAGCCCGCCCGCGTGCGTCGACAGCCAGTTGTTGGGGAAGACGCTGTCCGGGCGGGTGTGGTCCTCGTCCTCGAAGACGTGGACGGTCACCCCCACGGCGCGCAGGGCCGCGGCGAGGGCGTCCATCTCCGCCAGCGCCTGCGCGGCGGTGTCGTCCACGCTTTGCCCGGAGGGGGCGTCCGCCTGGAAGGCGTTGTCCGCGGCGGTCGCCGGGTTGGGGGTGAAGCGCAGCGCGCGGACGAGGATGACGGCGGCGGGGGCTTGGGCACTCACGAGGGCGAAATCTAGTGCACGCTCCTCAGCGGTCGGCCACCACGGCGTCGGGGCGCAGGTCCAGCCTCCGCAGGAGCTGGGCGTTGAGCGCGACGACGACGGTCGAGACGGACATGAGGACCGCCCCGACGCTCATCGGCAGGAGGAAGCCCACCGGGGCCAGCACCCCCGCCGCCAGCGGGACCGCCAGGATGTTGTAGCCGGCCGCCCACCACAGGTTCTGCGTCATCTTGCGGTATGCGGCGTGCGACAGCTCGACGACCGAGAGCACCGCGCGGGGGTCGGACGAGGCGAGGATGACGCCGGCGGACCCGATGGCCACGTCGGTGCCGGCACCGATCGCGATGCCCACGTCGGCCTGCGCGAGGGCAGGCGCGTCGTTGACGCCGTCCCCCACCATGGCGACCTTCAGGCCCTCCCGCTGCAGCCCGGCGACCGTGGCCGCCTTGTCCTCGGGCCGGACGCCCGCGAGGACCCGGTCGATGCCCAGCTCGGCGGCGACCGCGTCGGCCACCGCCTGCGCGTCCCCGGTGATCATCACCACCTGGGTGCCGGCCCGGTGCAGGGCCTTCACGGTCGCGCGGGACTCCGGCCGGATCTCGTCGGCGAGCCGGAGCGCACCCACCACCTCCCCGTCCAGCAGGACGTGCAGGATGATCGCGCCCTCCTCCCGCCACGGGCCAACGGCCTCGAGCTCGGCCAGGTCGTGCTGCTCGAGGAGGTGGGGTCCGCCGACCGCGACCTCGTGCCCCTCCACCACGGCGCTCACCCCCACGGCCGGGGAGGAGGAGAAGCTGCTCGCTGCCGGCACCCTCAGGCCCCTGCGCCGCGCCGCCTCGACGACGGCCTGCGCGAGCGGGTGCTCGCTGTCGGTCTCGGCGGCCGCCGCCAGGGCCAGGACCCGGTCGGCCTCGTGCCCGCCCGCGGGGACCACGGCCGTGACGGCCGGCTCACCCCTGGTCAGGGTGCCGGTCTTGTCCAGGAGCACCGCGTCGACCGTGCGCATCGACTCCAGCGCCAGCCGGTCCTTGACCAGGACGCCCGCGGAGGCCGCGCGCTCGGTGGCGATCGAGACGACGAGCGGGATGGCCAGGCCGAGGGCGTGGGGGCAGGCGATGACGAGCACGGTGACCGCGCGGACGATCGCGGACTCCGGCGCGCCCAGGAGGGACCACACGAGCGCGGTGACACCGGCGGCGCCGAGGGCGTACCAAAACAGCCACCCCGCGGCCCGGTCGGCGATCCGCTGCGCCCGCGAGGTGGAGGACTGGGCCTGGTCCACGAGCCGACGGATGCCCGCCAGGGCGGTGTCCTCCCCGGTGGCGGTGACCTCCACGCGCAGGCCCGAGTCGGTCGCGACCGTCCCCGCGATCACGGGGTCGTCGACGCCGCGGCGCACCGGGCGCGACTCCCCGGTCACCATCGACTCGTCCATGCTGGCGGTGCCGTCCACGACACGTCCGTCCGCCGGGACCGACCCGCCCGGTCGCACGACCACCACGTCCCCGAGGCGGAGGTCGGCCGGGCTCACGCGGACGATCTCCCCGCCCTCGACCCGCTCGGCCTCGTCGGGGAGCAGGGCCGCGAGGGAGTCCAGGGCGGAGGTGGTGCGTGCCAGGGAGCGCATCTCGACCCAGTGGCCGAGCAGCATGATGACCACCAGGAGGGCCATCTCCCACCAGAAGTCGAGCTCGTGCCCGAGGATGCCGAGGGTGGAGGCCCAGGAGGCGACGAAGGCCACGGTGATGCCCAGGGAGATGAGCAGCATCATCCCCGGGCGACGGTCGTCGACCTCCGACCTCGCGCCCGTCAGGAAGGGACGGCCGCCCCACAGGTAGATGACCGTCCCGAGGACCGGTGAGACCCACCGGACCCATGTCGCGTCCGGCAGCGGGTAGCCGAGGAGCTGGGCGAACATCCCGTTGAACCCGACCACAGGGACGGCGAGCGCGAGCATGACCCAGAACAACCGTCGGAACGAGGCGACGTGGTCCCGTGCCCGCCGTCGTGGTGGTCGTGGTGCTCGTGGTCGTGGTGCTCGTGGTCGTGGTGCTCGGTCATGACCGCCCAACATACCCCAAGGGGGTATCTATTCCTCGGTGTCCGGCTCCGGTGCGGCGACCGCGATCTCCACCTCGTAGTCGTCGTAGGCCCTGGGGTCCTCCCGGGGCTCCAGGTGGGTGGTCACCTCGCAGCCCTCGAAGGCCTCCTTGACGGCCTGCTCGATGTCCTCGACGACGTCGTGGCCCCGGGTGACGCTCCACCCGCCGGGGACGAGGACGTGCATCTCGGCATACCGACGGTGCCCGGACTGCCTGGTCCGGACGCCGTGCACGTCGACGTCCGCGCTGAGGTGGGCGCGCAGGACCTCGGTGAGCCGGGCGTTGTCCTCCTTGGACCAGGCGACGTCCATGAGCCCCTGGGCGGAGTCGGCGATGAGCTTCCAGCCGGTGATGATGATGTTGACGCCCACCGCGAAGGCGACGACGGGATCCAGGCGGTCCCACCCGGTGAGGACGACCAGGCCCACCCCGACGACGACGCCCACCGAGGTCCAGACGTCGGTGAGCAGGTGCTTCCCGTCGGCCGTGAGGACGGCCGAGCGGTGCACGCGACCAGCGCGCAGGAGCACCATCGCGACGGTGCCGTTGAGCACGGAGGCCACGACCGCGATGACCAGTCCGAGGCCCACGTCGGACAGGGGCTGGGGGTTGATGAACCGCTCAACGGAGCTGACGAGGATGACGCTCGCGGCGATGAAGATCATGACGCCCTCGATGGCCGCCGAGAAGTACTCCGCCTTGCTGTGGCCGTAGTGGTAGGCCTTGCTGGCCGGCCGGGCGGCGATCCGCAGGGTGACCAGGGCGACGACCGCCGCGACGAGGTTGACCACGGACTCCGCCGCGTCGGAGAGCAGACCCACCGAGCCGGTGACCACCCAGGCGGCCGTCTTCAGCGTGATCGTCGCGATCGCGGTCGCGATGGCGAGCCAGGCGAACCGCGTCAGCGAGCGCCGGTCCGACCCGGGAGCCGGGGTCGCGGAGGTGCTCATCGCTGCGGGGCGGGGTGGGCCGGCCGGGAGAAGCGGGGGGCCGGGGCGGCCTGCTGCCGCCCGTCCGTGCGCAGGTATGTCGCGCGCTGGGCCAGGTGGGGGTGGTCCGCGGCCTCGCTGAAGGTGAGCACGGGGGTGACGCAGGCGTCGGTGCCCTCGAAGTGCGCGGCCCAGGCGTCCCGGTCACGGCCGGCGAAGACGCGCTCGAAGGTCTGGTGGAGCACGGGCCACCCGGAGCGGTCGTACTGCCCCGGCAGCGACGCGGGGTCCAGCCCCAGGCCCTCGAGGAGCCGGGCGTAGAAGTGCGGCTCCAGCGGTCCGACAGCGACGTAGCGGCCGTCCGCGCACGCGTAGGTCCGGTAGAAGGGGGCCGCGCCGTCGAGGAGGTTGCTATGCCGGGTCTCGCTCCAGTGGCCCGCGCCCACGAGGGACAGCAGCATCTGGGAGATCATCGCGGTGCCGTCGACCATCGCGGCGTCCACGACCTGCCCGCGCCCGGTGGAGGCCCGCTCCACCAGCGCCGCCAGGGCGCCGACGACGGCGAGCATCGACCCCCCGCCGAAGTCGCCGATGAGGTTGAGCGGCGGCGGCGGCGGGCGGTCCGCCTCCCCGATGGCGTGAAGGGCCCCGGTGAGCCCCACGTAGTTGAGGTCGTGCCCCACGTGCCCGGCCCAGGGACCGTCCTGGCCCCAGCCGGTGATGCGCACGTAGACCAGCCGGGGGTTGCGCCCCAGGGCGGCGTCCGGCCCGATCCCGAGGCGTTCCGCGACCCCGGGGCGGAAGCCCTCGAGCAGCACGTCCGCGTCCTGCGCGAGCTCCAGCACCTGGTCCCGGCCCTCGTCGCTCTTCAGGTCGACCGTCAGGGTCCGGCTCCGGCCGCGGAGCGCGGGGTCCTGCTCCGGGTCCATGAGCTGCAGGCCCCGTCCGCCCACACGCTCGACCCGGGTCACCTCGGCGCCGAGGTCGGCCAGGACCATGGCGGCGTGCGGCGCGGGCCCCAGCCCCTGCAGCTCGAGCACGCGGACGCCGGCGAGCGGCGCGTGAGGAGGGGGGTTCGTCATACCGGTCAGCCTAGGTCGTCGCGGAGGGGCCGGACGCACGGTGGCACGTCGAGCCGGCGTCGGCCATGCTGGGGTCAGCGATCGACCCCAGACCCAGGAAGGACGCCATGACCGTCACCGACAACGGCCCGGAGCCCAACGCCTTCGACATCGAGCAGGCCACCCGCCGCAACGACACCTACCGGACCGTGGCGTGGACCGGGAAGTACCTGCAGGTCACGCTCATGTCCATCCCGGTGGGTGAGTCCATCGGGCTGGAGGTGCATCCGGGGACCGACCAGTTCCTGCGCCTGGACGCCGGCCGGGGCCGGTGCGTCATGGGCCCTGCGAAGGACGACCTGACCTTCGAGCAGGACGTCGAGGACGGGTGGTCGATCCAGGTCCCGGCGGGGGTCTGGCACGACGTGATCAACACCGGGGAGGAGCCGATGCGCCTCTACGCCATTTACGCCCCGGTCCACCACGCCGCCGGCGTCGTGCACCAGACCTCGCAGGACGCGGAGCGGGACGAGGAGTCCGGGGACGACGAGCCGCCCAGCTGGACGGTGCAGCCCGACTAGGCCCGCCAGTCCCCGAGCGCCCCCTCCAGCGCACCGAGGGCCGCGTCGACCGCGGGGTGACGCTCGGACTCGGGGCACCCCGCCTCCACCCAGCGGCGGCAGACCTCGTCGAGGAGGCCCAGCCAGCCCCGCACGGCATACCTGTGCCGCACGCCGTCGCCCACGGCCAGCAGCTGCCGCAGCGCCTCGACCTGCGCCTCGCGCGCCTCCCGGCGCACAGCCACGGCCTCCGGCGGCTCCTCACCGCCACCCAGGGGCAGCCCGTCGGCGGTGCCACGAGCGGCCACGTGGTCCAGCTGCACGAGCACCCGGGCGCGCACCCGGTCCCGCACCGGGACACCCTCCGGCAGCGCCGCCTGCGCCCTCACCTGCTCGTCCGCCAGGTCCTGGGCCGCTCCCCGCACGACCTCGGCGTAGAGCTGCGCCTTGCTCCCGAAGTAGTGGAAGACCAGCCCCGTCGAGCTCCCGGAGGCACGGGCGACCTCCGTGGCGGACACCGCGGGGTAGGAGGCCGAGGAGAAGCAGGCCCGCGCGGCGTCGAGGATCGCCGACCGTCGCTCGTCGACGCTCAGCCGGCGGCGGGGGGTGTGGGGTCCGGTCGTCACGCTTGCCATCGTAGCCCTTGTTGACCTACGCTCAACACTGTTGTTGATCGTGACTCAACAGGAGACCCTCATGCCCGACACCTCCACCATCTGGTGGCACGTCTACCCCCTCGGCGCCACCGGTGCCCCCCTCCGGCGCCGGGAGGGGGCCGACGGACCGCGGTTGCTGCGGCTGGTCCCGTGGCTCGACCACGTCGTCGAGCTCGGCTGCGACGGCCTGCTCCTCGGCCCCGTCTTCGCTTCCACGAGCCACGGCTACGACACCCTCGACCACCACACCCTCGACCCCCGCCTGGGCGACGACGCCAACTGGGACCGGTTCGTGCAGCAGGCCAAGGACCGGGGTCTGCAGATCATGCTCGACGGCGTCTTCAACCACGTCGGCATCGACCACCCGCTCGTCCAGGGTGGCCCGACCCGCCCCTGGGAGGGGCACGGCGACCTCGCCGAGCTCGACCACGACGATCCGGCCGTCGCCGACCTCGTGACCGACGTGATGCTGCACTGGCTGCGCCGCGGCGCCGACGGCTGGCGCCTGGACGTGGCCTACGCGGTGCCGTCCGAGTTCTGGGCCGAGGTGCTGGGGCGGGTGCGCCAGGAGTTCCCCGACGCCCTCTTCCTCGGTGAGGTGATCCACGGCGACTACCCGGCGATCGCGCGGGCGGGGACCCTGGACACGGTGACGCAGTACGAGCTGTGGAAGGGCATCTGGTCCTCCCTCGCGGACCGCAACCTGTGGGAGCTGGCGTGGGGGCTGGAGCGGCACGACGAGTTCTCGCAGGAGGTGCCGATGCAGACCTTCGTCGGCAACCACGACGTCACCCGGATCGCCAGCGCGGTCGGTGACGCCGGCGCCGCGCTGGCGGCGGTGGTGCTGATGACCGTGCCCGGTATACCGAGCGTCTACTACGGCGACGAGCTCGCCTTCCGCGGGGAGAAGGGCACCTCCTGGGGCGCCGACACGCCGTTGCGTCCGGCCCTGCCCGGGACGCCCGCCGAGATCGGACTCGGGTGGGAGATGTTCGCTCACCACCGGGAGCTGATCGCGCTCCGGCGTCGTCACCCCTGGCTCACCCGGGGCCGGGTCAGCGTGGTGGACAGGGCGAACGAGCAGCTGACCTACGAGGTCGCCGGCACTGACACGGACGGCGCCCGGCACGTCCTGCGGGTCCACCTCGACCTGGCCACCAGCAGCTTCCGGGTCGAGGTGGACGGCACGACCGTCCTGGAGCGCAGCGGGTAGGTCAGGGGAGCTCCATGTCCGGGCCGTACAGCAGGCGCCAGATGGTCTCGCGGTTGCGGTGCACCCACCGGTTGAGCCGACCTGGGTCCACGGAATCGAAGAAGATCCAGCTGCGCTCGGTAGGGATGGTGTCCCAGCCCTGGCCCATCACGTCACGTTCGACCGTGTCGAACATGTCGCGCCGCTCGTCGAAGAACTCCACCACGGTCTCCGAGGGTCGCGGCACCCCCCCGGCGCTCCCCGCCCTGAAGACCCCCACGAGGTAGGTGTGCAGGGGCTGACCGCCGACCTCGGCGTTGGGGCGGTGCAGTCGGTCGTCGCCGAGGGGCCGGTCTGCTGCCAGTCGCTGAAGACGTTGACCACCGTCAGGGTCTTGTCGAGGACCTGCACCAGCGGTGCGACGTCCCGCCCCACGTCGGCGGCCTGGGCGGTGTTGATGGCGCTCAGGAGGGAGACCACCTGCTCGGCGACGAACTTCAGCGACTTGTCGCTCCCCGTCAGATCGATCTCCTCCGGACCCTGACCTGCAAGGATCGCCTGTCGGTAGGCGAAGACCAGCTGCACCTGGAGTGCCAGAGCCTGGGCCTGCGCCCGGGCCAGGGTGCGCCGGGCCGTGGCAGCGTTGTCGGCCGTGATCCGCTCGCGGACGCCGGACCACAGCCCTGAGAGGTGCTCCAGGCGCTCCAGCTCCTCGGGCGTCGACCGCCGGTTCCGCCCGTCCTGCACCGCTGTCTGTCGGCCCAGCGCGGAGAACCCCCAGTAGGCGTCGTGCAGGTCCTGGCCGTAGCGATCATCCTCGACGTACCTCCTGAAGATGGGCGCGATGTCTTCCACCCGGTCGTGGCACAAGAGAGAGAGCAGGGCAGCGTTCTCCACCGACAGCACCGGGATCTCCTGCGCATCCGCTTCCTGGCGGGCGACCACGGGGGTGGGACCGGTCGCCGCGAGCAGGTGCGCGACGGCCCGGTTGCCGGCCGCCTGCGGCAGCCACCCGGCCGGCCCTCCCGGCGCCCGCTGCGGTCCCGAGCCATGTCCGCGCCTGGGCCCGGCCTGCGCAGGCTGCGGCTCCGTCGCGCGATGCGTGCGCTCAGCGGCCATCGGAGCTGCTCCTCCCGGTGCACTCGCAGTCTCGAGCCGTGACGCGGCGCCGGAACGCGGCCGGAAGGGCAGCGAAAGGTGCCGGATCGGGCACATCCTCGGACCGGGTGCGAGGGGAGGCCGGGCCCCGACCTAGTCGAAGAGGTGATCGAACGGGTCGCCGCCGGACCAGGCAGGTGGCCGGGCGGGCGTCGGCGGAGGGAGAGCCGGGGTGGAGGCCGGCCTGGCCGGTCGGGACGGATCCATGGGTTCGGCAGGGATCAGCGAGACCGTCAGCCCGAGGACGGCCGCGAGGTCGAGCACCTTCTGCACCTCGGCGCCGCCGTGATGCCCCGCCTCCACCTTCGACAACCACGACCGGGCGACCCCGGCCGAGCGGCATACCGCCTCCTGGCTCAGCCCGGCCGAGAGGCGCCGCGCCCGCAAGGCCCGACCCAGCTCTTCCACCTGCGTCCTGATGGCCATCGTCTTGTCCTCGTTCGTGGACAGCGTTGTCGGACTACGACTGTAGTCGTACGAGGACATCGCCAGCCTCAGGCTCGCCGGATCCCTGGGGACTCGACCACCAGGTCGAGGCTCTCCCCCCGCAGCCCCCCGACCCGGGCCACCTGGTCGGCGAGGTCGTCGGCGAGCGGCCCGGTGAGCAGGTCCACCACCGGACCGCCGTCGGATGCGCCCCCAGGGTGACCGCGAGCACCCCGTCCCGCACCGTCCAGGCGCCCCTCACCACGCCACCCACCAGGAGCAGGTTGGCACCGCGCGTGACCTGCTGCCGGTGCTCGGGCGGGACCACGGTCGTGTCGGCGGTGCCGGGGCCGAGCACCCACTGGTCGTGGCCCGGCAGCAGCCGCACGGACTGTGCGGCCTGCCCGTCCTCAGCCGGCCCGCCGACCACCTGCTCGAGATCGTCGGCGAGGACCAGGACCTCCTCCCCGTCGACCTCCACCGTGGCCAGTGCCGGGGCGAGGTCCGTGAGCCACCGGTCGATGCGGCGCCTCCCCGCTCCGAGACCCTCCCCCAGCCAGTAGTGCAGCCGGGCCGGCGCGGCCGGGCCGTAGGCGGACAGGTACGAGGTCACCGCCCGCCGTCCTACCTCGTCCAGCTCGGGCAGTCCGGGCCAGCGCGGGTTGTCCTCGAGGGCCGCCAGCGTGGGGGTGCCGTCGGCGTCCGGGCCGAGGCAGACGTCGCCCTGCCAGAAGAAGGGTTTGAGGAACGTGCCGAGGGTGGACAGCGGCTCGCGCAGGTGGGCCCAGCGAGGGTCGCGGGCGACGACCTCGGCCACCGCCACCGGGGGCAACGGGCCGTCGGCGAGCGCCCCGCGCACCGTGGCCCGCAGGTCCGGCCAGGCCGCCGGAGGGAGACGGTAGTGCTCGACCCAGCTGGACCGCTCCCACATCCGACCGGCAGCCCGCAGCGCGAGGTGGTCGGCCGCCTGCCGCGGTGTCATCAGGTGTGTCGCGCCGCGGAAGGTGAACACCTTGACCAGCCGGCCGTCAGCCAGGGCGGCCCTCAGCATCCCGGCAACTCCACCCTCCGGCTCGTCCCCGGGAGCGGCGGTCGCGGACCGGTCCAGGCGGAGCCCGGTGGCCAGCGCCGCGTCCCCCGACCAGGCGGGCACGGCCACCAGCCGTTCCACCACGTCGACGACCGAGTCGGCACCCCTCGCCCCGAGGTGGTGCCGCTCCAACCGCCAGCTCAGGACGGCGGCCCGCGTCATCGGCACGCCACCACCGTAGATCAGGTGCCCTGTCCGGCCGCGGACCCGCCCAGCACCGGCATACCCTGGCCGGTCCGGGACCGACCGCTCGCCAGCTCGAGGTCGGGGTGGCTCGTGCGGCCCGCGAGCGCGCGGAGCGCGTAGAGGATGCACACGAGGTCCACGACCTCCTGGGTGAGGGCGCCGACGACGGCGGGGATGTGACCGAAGGCGGCCACCACCATGAGGCCGAGGCTGAGCACGACACCGATGAGGATCGCCGTCATCGCGACGCGGTAGGTGTCACGCCCGATCTCCAGGGCCATGGCGACCTTACCGAGGTCGTCCTTGACGATGACCACGTCCGCCGACTCGCTGGCGGCGGTCGACCCGCGGGCGCCCATGGCGATCCCCACGTCGGCGGCGGCCAGCACGGGAGCGTCGTTCACCCCGTCGCCGACCATCACCACGGGGGGCGGCAGGGTGCTGACCAGGCGCACCTTGTCCTCCGGCAGCAGGCCGGCGTGCACCTGCGTGATGCCCGCCCCGTCGGCCAGCGTGCGTGCCGTGACCTCGTTGTCACCGGTGAGCATGGCGACGTTGGCCACGCCCCGGTCCCGCAGCACCTGCACGGTCGCGGCCGCGTTGTCGCGCAGTGCGTCCTTGAGCACCAGACTCCCCGCGAAGCGCCCGTCCACCGCGACCGACACCGCGGTCTGCCCCGGTTCCAGGGGCGTGGTCGAGGCGGAGGGGTCCACCTCCCGGACGAAGGCGAGCTTGCCGACCCGCACGGTGCGTCCCTCGATCAACGCCTGGACACCGTTCGTCGCGATCTCGTACGCCTCCCGGCCGGGAGACAGCGGCAGCCCGCGCTCCTCGGCGGCCCGCAGCACCCCGTCGGCCAGGACGTGGGAGGAGAAGGCCTCGGTGGAGGCGGCCAGGCGAAGGAGGTCGTCCTGCGTCAGACCCGCGGCGGGTCGGACGGCGGCGAGGGTGGGTCGGCCGTGGCTCAGGGTGCCGGTCTTGTCGAAGGCGACGGACGCGGCACGGGCCAGACCCTCCAGGGTCGCCCCGCCCTTGACGATGACGCCGGCCCGCGCCGACCGGCTCATGCCGCCCATGAAGGCCACCGGTGCGGCGATGAGCAGCGGGCAGGGGGTGGCCAGCACCAGCACCTCCGCGAAGCGCACCGGGTCGCCGGAGGCCCACCAGGCCAGTCCGGCGATGACCAGCGAGACCGCGGTGAAGGGCACGGCGAAGCGGTCGGCGAGCCGCACCGTCCGGGCCTTGGACCCCTCCGCCTCGGCGACGAGGGCGATGATCCGCTGGTACTGCGAGTCCGCGGCGATCGCGGTGGCCCGCATCCGCACGGCCCGCTCGCCGTTGACCGCCCCACTCATCAGCGCCTCGCCGCGCACCCGCTCCACGGGCAGGCTCTCCCCCGTCAGCGACGACTCGTCGAAGACGCCCCCCGCGTCCAGCAGCTCCCCGTCGACGGGCACGACCTCGGCCGGCCGCACGAGGAGCACGTCGCCGGGACGCACCGCGTCCACCTCGATGTCGGTCTGGCCCCCGTCCCCGTCCAGGCGCCGGGCCCGTCGCGGAGCCCGGTCCAGCAGCGCGGTGAGATCCGCCCGAGCCCGTCGGGCCGCGAAGGCCTCCAGCGCCTCGCCACCGGTGAGCATCAACACGATGATGAGGGCCGCGACATACTCCCCGACGGCCAGCGTGGCCACCATGGCGATGACGGCAAGGATGTCGAGCCCCCAGTGACCCCGCAGGATGTCCTTGACCATCCCCACCGCCGTCACCGCGACGATCACCGCGACGTAGGCCGTGGCCAGCAGCCGCGCCGGGCCGTCGTGGCCCAGCCCCAGCAGCGACAGCACGACCGCACCGACGAGCAGCGTCAGCCCTACGACGGGGTTGTTCCGCACGAACCCTCCGACGGCGACGGTGCCCATAACCCTTGATAGCTCCTTCCCGCCGCCAGATCCAGGTAGGGAAGGCTCGTCTCAGCGCGGGCCGCTGTAGACCCCCCGCAGCCGGAAGCGCATCCCCGGCTCGGCCAGCTCCTCCAGGGCGTGCGCGGTCCAGCCCGCGGTGCGGGCGCACGCGAAGAGCGCGGCGCCGCCCCAGCGCGGGAGCCGGTAGGTCAGGACGAGCAGGGCCAGGGCGACGTCGACGGTCAGCACCCACCCGCGACGGTCGACCAGCTCGGCCTCCAGCCACCGCAGCGCGTCCCACCGCTGCGCCCCGACGTCCGACCGGATCAGCTTGAGGAGCACCTGCGCCCGGGGGTCCTGCTCGGTGTAGACCACGTGACCGAAGCCCGGTGCCCGGTCGGCGACCAGCGCCCCGTCGAGCGCCTCCTGGGGCGCGGTGAGCGCCGGGCCCAGCCAGTCCACCACCTGCACGGAGGAGGTGAGGTGCCGGGGGCTGTCGGCCGCAGCCAGCCCGGCGAGCAGAGCGCTGAAGGGGTCCGCGCCCGACGACACCGCCACCCGCACGGCGGTCGTGGACACCGCCAGGTCGTGGTCGGCCAGCAGGACAAGGCCGGCGTCGACGACGGGTCCCGGGCACGGCTCGAGCGCGGTATGGAGCAGCTCGCCGAGGGAGGACCCCCGTGTCCCCGCACCCGGGACGGCGCGCGCCATGAAGGTGGCGGCCCGGCGACCGGCGTGGGCGACGGACCCGGGGCGGCGGTCCTGCCGACCGGGATCGGTCGCCCTGGCCACGAGGACCGCGTGCTTGAGCCGGTCGAGCAGGCCCGTCCCCGGAGGGAGCACCGCGAGGAGCGCGGCGAGGTGCTGTTCCTCCGAGGGCGTCGGCCGCACGGGCTCCACATCCTCCGGGTGCCCGGTGAGGAGCGCGCGGACCTCCTCGAACGAGGCGTGGCCCACCAGGTTCCGGACGTCGTGGCCCCGGTAGGCCAGGCGCCCGGCACCCACCTCGGTGATCGAGGTGCGTACGTCCTCGCTGGTCGCCGGTCGGCGCCGGCCCGCCCGCGGGCCCGTGACCAGCTCCCGGACGTCGGCGAGGGCGAAGATGCTGCCGCCGGCGGGGTCCCGACGCAGGGGGGCGAGGACGCCGCGGCTGACGTAGGCGTACACCGTCTGCACCTTGACGCCCAGGTAGTCGGCGACCTGGGCGGTGGTCAGCTCCCCCTCGTCGCTCATGTTGATCCGATCAACGTTGACATGGCGATCAACTCTACGCGAGGCTCGACCGCATGACCAGCACCCAGATCGTGGCTCCCGCCGGGCTCAAGGACGTCGTCGTCGCGGACACCCGCACCGGCGACGTGCGTGGGAGCGAGGGCTTCTACCACTTCCGTCAGTACTCCGCCGTCGAGCTGGCCCGGACCCGCTCCTTCGAGGACGTGTGCCACCTCATGCTCGAGGGCACCCTGCCCTCCCCCCATGAGTCGGCCGCCCTCCAGGCCCGCCTCGCGGCCGCCTCGGAGCTGCCTGCGGAGCTGGTGACCGTCCTGCCGCAGATCGCGGCGGCCGGTCCCGACCGCGCCTCGCTCGCCCGGCTGCGCACGGCGGTGTCGCACCTGGGGGCCGTCGAGGGGTTTGGCCCCACCTACGGTGCCGACCCGGACCAGATCCGGGCGGACGTCCTGCGGCTGGTCGCGACCGTTCCGGTCATCCAGGCCGCGCTCCACCGCCTCCGGGCCGGGCTGGAGCCGCTGCCGGCCCGGCCCGAGCTGGGCGCCGCCGGCAGCTGGCTGTGGATGCTGACCGGGAAGGAGCCGGGCCCGCGCGAGACGGCGGCGGTGTCGGCATACCTGACCCTGACCGTGGACCACGGCTTCAGTGCCTCGACGTTCGCCGCCCGGGTCGTGACGTCCGCCGGGTCCGACGTGGCCTCCGCGGTCGGGGCGGCCATCGGCACCTTCGCCGGGCCGCTCCACGGCGGCGCCCCGGACCGGGCCCTGGACGCGCTCGACGACATCGGTTCGGCGGACCGGGCCCGGGCGTGGGTGCGCGGGAAGGTGGCGGCCGGCGAGCGGATCATGGGTTTCGGGCACGCCGTCTACCGGACCATGGACCCGCGCGCGGCGCTGCTGCGGACGATCGCGCTGGACCTCGGTGGCCCGCTGGCGGACCTCGCCGTGCGGGTCGAGACCGAGGTCGTGGAGGCGCTGGCCGAGCTCAAGCCCGGTCGCGAGCTGCACACGAACGTCGAGTTCTACGCGGGTGTGGTGATGGAGCTGTGCGGGATCCCCCGCGAGATGTTCACGCCGACCTTCGCCACCGCCCGGGTGGTCGGCTGGGGCGCCCACATCCTCGAGCAGGCCGGCAGCAGCAAGATCTACCGCCCGGCGGCTCGCTACGTCGGCCCCCCGGCGCCGGAGCCCGTGCCGGCCTGAGTCGGCGGCCGGTGCGTCCCGACCGGGGACGCCTGTCGGGGGTCCGTGCCAGTCTGGGCCAATGGGAGACACCGGCCACTTCGACGCCCACGCCACGTCCTACGACGACCCGGCCAAGGCCCGCCGCGCCCACGACGTCGCCCGGGCCGTCGTGGCGGCGGGAGCCGCCAGGCCGGGTCCGACCGGCACCGTTCGGCTGCTGGAGTACGGCGCGGGGACGGGGCTGGTCACGCAGGCCCTGTCCGCCCTGGTCGACGACCTCTCGGCGACGCTGGCCGACGCCTCCTCCGGCATGAGGGGCGTGATGCAGGACAAGGTGGCGTCGGGGGCGCTGCCGGTGGACGCCCGCATCGTGCACCTGGACCTCGAGCAGGAGCCGACCCCGGCCGAGCGCTTCGACCTGGTCGTCTCCTCCCTGGTCCTGCACCACGTCCGCGACCTGGACCGGGTCCTGGCCGGTCTCGCCGAGCTCCTCGACGAGGGCGGGCACCTGTGCGTGGCCGACCTCGACCGCGAGGACGGCTCGTTCCACGCCACGGTGCATGGCTTCTCCGGTCACGACGGCTTCGACCGCGAGGAGCTGGCGCAGCGGATGCGGTCGGCGGGCTTCGCCGAGGTGAGCGTCGCCGACTGCACCTCCCTCGACAAGGACGGCAGGACCTACTCCGTCTTCCTGGCCACCGGCCGCCGACCCGGCCGGCCCCCGACCGACCTCAAGGGGTGGCTGCACCACTACCTGCGGGCGGCCCAGGAGTCGTTGCTCTGGAAGCTCGAGGGGCTGTCGGAGTATGACGTGCGCCGTCCGCTCACCCCGACCGGCACCAACCTGCTGGGTCTGGTCAAGCACCTCGCCGGCGTCGAGCTGGGCTACCTCGGCGACACCTTCGGACGCCCGAGCGGGATCCCGCTGCCGTGGTACGACGACGGCGCCGCGGACAACGCCGACATGTGGGCGACGCCGCAGGAGTCCCGCGAGGAGATCCTCGACCTCTACCGCCGCGCCTGGGCGCACGGCGACGGGACCGTCGAGGCGCTGGACCTCGACGCGCCGGGACGGGTGGCGCACTGGCCGGACGACCGCGCGGACGTGACCCTCGGGCAGATCCTGGTCCACCTGACGACCGAGACCTACCGGCACGCCGGTCACGCCGACATCCTCCGTGAGCTTCTTGACGGGCGGGTGGGGCTCCGCGAGGGCCGGACCAACCTGCCCGACCTGGGGGAGGAGGACTGGGCCGCCCACCACGAGCGGCTCGAGGCGGCCGCCCGCGAGGCCGACCGGGGCGAGGGGTGAGCGCGGACCGGCCCGTCCGGCACGTCGACGACCAGGAGCGCCGGGCCCGGCTCGCGGTCCGGCACGCCGTGCACCCCGCGCACCGGGTCGCCGACACCCTGGCCGCCACCCGGGCGATGACGGTGCTGCACGCGACCGAGGCGGCGACCGTCCACCTCGCCGTGGCCGCCCGGACCGACGCCGTCGGTCCGGCGGACGTCGACCGCGCGCTCTACAAGGACCGCTGCGTGCTCAAGCAGCTGGCGATGCGCCGCACCCTCTTCGTCCTCCCCCGTGACCTGCTCCCCGCGGCGCTCGGCAGCGCGTCGGCCCGCGTGGCCGTCGAGCAGCGGCGCCTCGTCGCCCGGGACGCCGTCGCCCACGGGGCGGCCGCCGACGGGGAGGCCTGGCTGAGGGCGGCCACGGAGGCGGTGCTGGCCCGGCTGGAGGTCTCCGGGCCCCTCAGCGCGCGGGCGCTCCGGGAGGAGGTGCCGGAGCTCACCGGGACCTTCACCGTCAGCCCGGGCAAGACCTACGGCGGCACCTCCCACATCGCCCCGCGCGTGCTGACCCTCCTGGGGGCCGAGGGCCGAATCGTGCGTGGGCCCAACGCCGGCCACTGGCGGCTGTCCCGGCCGACGTGGACGCTGATGCGGGACTGGATCGGTGGACCCGTCTCGGTCCTCGGGTCGCAGGAGGGGTATGCCGAGCTGGTCCGCCGGTGGCTGCGCACCTTCGGCCCGGGCACGGTCGAGGACCTGCAGTGGTGGCTGGGGTCGACGAAGACCGCGGCGCGGACCGCCCTGGCGGACTGCGGTGCCGTGCCGGTGTCGCTCGACGGCGGGGCCACCGGCTGGCTGCTGCCCGACGACGTCGAGCCCGTAGCCGCCGTCGAGCCCTGGGCGGCGCTCCTGCCGACCCTGGACCCCACCACGATGGGGTGGCGGGGGCGGGAGTTCTACCTGGACCCGGCGCACACCCCATACCTCTTCGACACCAACGGCAACGCCGGCACGACCGCCTGGTGGGAGGGCCGCATCGTGGGGGCCTGGGTGCAGGACGAGGACGCGCGGGTGCGGGTCGTTTCCCTCCCCGGGAACACGCTGCCGCCGGAGGCGATCGAGGCCCTCGACGCGCAGGCGGACCGCCTCACTTCCTGGCTGGGGGTGCGGATCAGCAACGTCTACAGCTCGCAGCTGATGAAGGGGGCCCGGCTCCCCTAGCCCGGCCCTGGCCGCAGGGTCCGGTGCGTCGGTACGCTCGGGCATGACTCTCAGACTGGCCATGGTCACCGCAGACACGACGGACCCGACGACGCTGGCGACCTGGTGGGCCGAGCAGCTGGGCGCGAAGGTCACCGACGACCACGGCGGCACCTTCGCCATGGTGCGGGGCGGTGGCCTGCCGGTCGTCCTGGCCTTCCAGCAGGTCGACGCCGTCACCCCGGGCAAGAACCGGTTGCACCTGGATCTCATGTCGCCCGACGTGGAGGCGGAGGTCGAGCGGCTCCTGTCCGCCGGGGCCAGCCTGGTCGGCCGGCGGGGGGACGAGAGCTTCGCCTGGGTGACCCTGGCCGACCCGGACGGCAACGAGTTCTGCGTCGCGCCCGGCCAGTGACACGGCGCGGCGCACGGGTCTAGCCTGCACGTGTGTCGACGGATCCGACGGGGCCGGCGTCGCAGCAGGTGCGCTTCGCCCGGTCCGCGGACGGGGTGACGATCGCGTACGCCGTGCACGGCTCGGGACCGCCGCTCGTCCTCAACAGCTGCTGGCTCTCGCACCTGGAGTTCGACTGGAGCAGCCCCGTGTGGCGGCACTACCTGGCCGAGCTGGGGCGGGTGGCCACGGTGGTCCGCTTCGACGAGCGCGGCCACGGGCTGTCCGACCGGGACGTCACCGACTTCAGCCTCGACCGACGCGTGCAGGACCTCGAGGCGGTGGTCGAGCACGCCGGGCTCGAGCGGTTCGCCCTCATGGCGATGGCCCAGGGCGGGCCGGTGTCGATCCGGTATGTCGTGGAGCACCCCGGGCGGGTCACCCGCCTGGTCTGCGCGGACACCTTCGCCGCGCGCTTCCTGCCGCGGTCGGAGGACAACGAGGTGCTGGAGCAGGCCTTCCAGAGCATGATCGCCGCCGGGTGGGACCGTAGCGACCCCACGTTCCGCCGGGTGTTCACCCAGATGATGATCCCGGGCGCCAGCGAGGAGCAGATGGTGTGGCTGGACCGTCTGCACCAGATGTCCGCCTCGGCCCGGACGGCCGTGGAGGCGCGCCGGCAGCGCAGCTCCGACGACGTGCTGGACCTCCTGCCCCGGGTCGGTGTGCCGACGCTGGTCACCCACGCCCGGGGGGACCGGATGATCCGCTTCGAGAACGGTCGGCGGCTGGCGGCGGACATCCCGGGCGCCCGCTTCCTCCCGCTGGACACCGGTAACCACATCCTGCTCGAGTCGGAGCCCGCGTGGCCGGTCTTCCTGCGCGAGGTGGCGACCTTCCTGGCCCAGGACCGGGACGTCGGGGTGCCGGCAGGGCCCTGGGAGGCCCTGTCCGCCCGCGAGCGCGAGGTGCTCGACCTGGCTGCCCGGGGCCTGGACAACCAGGACATCGCGGGCCGGCTCGTGCTCAGTGTCCGCACCGTGGAGCGGCACCTGCAGAACGTCTACCTCAAGCTCGGCGTGGGTGGCCCGAACGCCCGGACCGCCGCCGTCACCCGCTGGCTGTCCCGGGAGTGAGCGCGGCCCGCTACGCGTGGCACCCCATACCTGGCCCGACCGGCGCGGGAAGCTGCGCGTCGGCACCGATGCCCGGTGGTCCGCCCGGCCCCTAGCGTCGGGCTGTCCGCCGCACGGGCGGGCACCCGAGGAAAGGATCCGTCATGAACAAGGCAGCCGTCAGCCTGACCACCGGCCTGGAGGACCCCGAGCGGGTGACCGTGGCCTTCCTCGTCGCCGTCGCCGCCGCGGAGGCCGGCCGGCCGACGATGATGTTCCTCACCAAGGAGGCCGCGCGGCTCGCGGTGGAGGGCGTGGCTGTCGCGGTCGCCTGCGACGGGTGCCCTCCGCTCACCACGCTGATGGGCCGGTATGCCGCGGCGGGCGGGCAGATGATCGTGTGCGGGGTGTGCGTGGACGCCAAGAAGCTGGACCCGGAGACCTTCATCCCCAACGCGACCAAGGGTGGCACCGTGCAGCTGTGGGAGTGGATCGGGGACGGGGCCACGACCTTCAGCTACTGAGGCCGCCGGGCCGGACCGGACCCACCCCGGGACGGGCGGTCACCGCCGCTCCGCCCGGACTAGCATCGAGGTATGCGGCACTCCGGCTCGACCCCGCACCCGTGAGCGGGCGGGGTCGCTCGCCCAGGCACGGCGCATGAGCCCCGGGCACGACCACGGCACCGCCGACACCCACCGGTGGCGGCTGGCGGTCGCCCTCGGCATCACCCTCGTCGTCCTGGTCGCCGAGGTGGTCGGTGCGGTGTGGACCGGCTCCCTGGCCCTGCTCGTGGACGCCGGCCACATGCTGACCGACGCCACCGGCCTGCTCATGGCCCTGGTCGCGGCGTCCCTGGCCACCCGCCCGCCCACCTCCCGGAGAACGTGGGGCTTCCGCCGGGCCGAGGTCATCGCGGCCGGGGCCCAGGCCGCGGTCCTCCTCACCGTGGGGGTCTACGCCTTCGTGGAGGGTGCCCGCCGCCTGCTCGACCCGCACCCGGTCAGCTCGACCGGGCTGCTGGTCTTCGGCCTCGTCGGTCTCGTGGGCAACGTCGTCTCGCTGCTGGTGCTGGGTGGGGCCCGGAGGGCCGACCTCAACCTGCGCGGCCTTCCTCGAGGTGGTCAACGACGCCCTGGGGTCCGTGGCGGTGATCGTCAGCGCCGTCGTCGCGACCACGGGATGGGTGCGCGTCGATGCCCTCGCCGGGATGCTCATCGTCGCCCTGATCCTGCCGCGGGCCGTCGTCATCCTGCGCGAGGCCGGCTCGATCCTCCTCGAGGCCACTCCGCACGGGCTCGACCTCGACGACGTGCGGGGGCACCTGCTCGCGGTGCCGCACGTGCGGGACGTGCACGACCTGCACGCCTCCACCATCGCCACCGGCCTCCCCGTCCTGACCGCTCATGTGGTGGTGGACGAGCAGTGCTTCACCGGCGGACACGCGGCCGAGATGCTCACGCGCCTGCAGGGATGCGTCGCCGCCCACTTCGACGTCAGCGTGGAGCACTCGACCTTCCAGCTGGAGCCGCCCGGCCACGCCGCGAGCGAGCCCGGCAGGCACGTCTGACCGGGGCAGACGTGCCGTGCCCTCTCAGACCGCGGGGTAGGCCTGGCTCCGCAGCAGGCGGGCCAGGTGGGCGGCGTTGGCAGCCGCCGTGGCCGTGGCCGAGGCGGTCGGCTCCGGCGTGCGGTCGAGGTCCTTGAAGTCCACGGTGTGCATCGCCTCGCCGTTCCAGTAGGTGCCACCCTGGGCGGGGATGGTGAAGCCGACGTCGTTCAGCGACTGGTAGAGGATCGCCGTGATGTGGTGGGCCCCGTCCTCGTTGCCGACGACGACCGCGAGCGCGACCTTGCCGAAGGTGAGCAGCCGGCCCTGGTCGTCGGTCTCCGACAGCTCCGCGTCGAGGCGCTCCAGCACCCGCTGGGCGACGCTGGAGTGCTGCCCCATCCACGTCGGGGTGGCCAGCACCAGGATGTCGGCGGCCATGACCTTCTCGCGGATGGCCGGCCACTCGTCTCCCTCGCCCATGTCCAGCTCCACACCCGGGCGGACGTCGTGGTCGACGACGCGCACCTGAGTTCCGGTCACGTCGTACCGGGCCAGCTCATCGAGCACCTGCTGCCCGAGCCTCTCGGTGCTGGACTCCGTCGGCGAGGGGCTCAGGGTGCAGTTGAGGACGAGGGCGGTCAGGGGTGCGTCGGTCATGGGCCCACGCTAGGAGGTGCCCACCGGTCCCGCAGGTCGGCTCGTCACACGGGCGGGTGAGGCTCCTCCAGGAGACCCGGGCACACCTCGTGCCGTGGCCCTCAGCCGAGGGCTGCGTCCACCGCGACGGACTCGATGCCCAGGGCCTCACCGACCGGGCCGTTGGTCAGCTGCCCGCCGTGGGTGTTGAGTCCTCTGGCCAGGCTGGCGTCGGCGCGCAGAGCGGCCTTCCACCCCTGGTCCGCCAGCGCCGTCAGGTAGGGAAGGGTCGCGTTCGTCAGGGCGTAGGTGGAGGTGTTGGGCACCGCGCCCGGCATGTTGGCCACGCAGTAGAAGATGGAGTCGTGCACCTCGTAGGTGGGGTCGGAGTGGGTCGTGGCGTGGGAGTCCTCGAAGCAACCGCCCTGATCGATGGCGATGTCCACGAGGACCGACCGCGGCTTCATGCGGGACACGAGGTCGTTGCTGACCAGCTTGGGTGCGGCGGCGCCAGGGACGAGCACGGCACCGATGACCATGTCCGCCTGCATCACCTGCTGCTCGATCGCGAGCTTGGAGGAGGCCAGACCGTGGATGCGGTTGTTGTAGCGCCAGAACGACATGCGGAGCTTGTCGAGGTCGGTGTCCAGCAGCGTCACGTCGGCACCCATGCCCAGGGCGATGTTGGCGGCGTTCTGCCCGGACACGCCGGCGCCGATGATGACGACCTTGGCGTTGGCGACGCCGCCCACGCCGCCGAGCAGGACCCCACGGCCGCCCTTGGCCTTCAGCAGGGCGTGGGCGCCGACCTGGGGCGCCAGGCAGCCTGCCACCTCGGACATGGGGTAGAGCAGCGGCAACCCGCCCGAGGGCAGCTGCACCGTCTCGTAGGCGATGGCCGTGACCTTGCGCCGCAGGAGCTCCTCGGTGAGCGGCCTGTCAGCCGCGAGGTGCAGGTAGGTGAAGAGAGTGAGCCCCTCCCGCATCCGCGGGTACTCCTCGGCGACCGGCTCCTTGACCTTCAGCACGAGGTCGACACCGCCGTCGGTGCCCCAGGCCTCCTCCGCGGTCGCCACGATCGTGGCGCCCGCGCGCACATACTCCTCGTCGGGAATCTCAGAACCCGTCCCGGCGCCCTCCTCGACGACCACCCGGTGCCCGCGCTCGACGAGCTCGTGCACCCCGACGGGCGTGATGGCCACCCGGTACTCGTGGTTCTTGACTTCCTTGGGGACACCGACGATCACGGCTGGCCTCTCTACATCTGCGGAGGAGGGTGGGATCCGCCCTGCCCCCCGACCGACGGTCGCGCCGAGGGGGGCCGGACACGGATCGACACTACCGAAGGCGACGGTCCTCCGTCCGGGCGAGAGAGCGTCGGCGGGGAGCTCCAGCCGCGGCGCATAGGGTCACCTCCTATGAGCGACCCCTCTGCGCAGTCAGACCTGGACACCCCTCCCGACCGGCAGGGCCGGTTCGCGCCGCGCACCATCGCTGCGAGCGCGCTGGCGCTGGGCGCGCTGTCGCTGCCCGACCAGACCCGGATGAGCCCGGGTCGGCGGCACCTGCTGCGGCTGGCCCGCTCGACCTACGTGGGCTGGTACACCGCCGACATGGCCCGCCACACCCCGCTGCCTAGCGTGCCAGCGCCGCTTTTCGGCGCGGTCGCCGGCGCGGCGGCCGCGCTGGCCACGGCCCCCGTCGACGAGGCCTCCGACAGGTGGCTGGCCGACCGCCTCGGCTCCTGGGGCGTGCGGCGTCCACGTCTGGCGATGGCGCTCATCGGCGCCGGTATGGGTGCGCTGCTGGCGCTGGACCAGCAGCGCCAGCAGTCGTCGCAGGACCAGGAGTTGCTCGACCCGGAGGATCTCTTCGAGACCGTCGAGGTGCCGGAAGCCGCCCGGGCGCTGGTGACCGCGATGCTCGAGGCGGTCGTGGCAGAGGACGCGGCTGCACCTGGGTTGGACGGGGCGGCCGCCATCCTGGGTGAGCAGCTGGAACAAGCCAAGGCGTCCGTCCTGCGCCATGAGCTCATGGACACCGACGTCTTCTTCTCCGACCTGGAGGACACCACGCGGGTCGTTCCCCACGCCCAGACCTGGCCGGTGCGGGCGCACTTCGAGGCCGGCGACGTGCCCATGATGGTCGAGCTGACGATCGGCGACGGACGCCTCGGCGGGCTCAGCATCATGCATCGGGACCAGGATCTCGGGGAGGACGACCCGCGCTGGGAGGTCGAGCTCCTCGAGGTGCTGGAGACCTGGCCCACCCCGCACGAGGTCCGCCTCGTCGTGGAGACGGCGGAGGGCTACCGACCGGTCGGCTGACCAGCGCGCGGGCGGGGCATGGACCAGCTCGAAGCGGCTGCGCACGAGGTGGTCGTGTGGGCAGGCCTCGATCGTGAGTGCAAGTGTTGCTGCGTATCGACATGCGTATCGACAGTCGAACGATGTCGAGATGCAGCGAAGATTTCACGACGGGTGAATCGCCCCGGGTTTGTCAGACGGTCAGTTCTGCCGCGAGCGGTTGCTCGGCGGTGTGGTTGTGACGGTAGTTCTCAATCTCGATCTCTGCAGGGGTGCGGTAGCCGAGCGAGGAGTGGATTCTGGTGTGGTTGAACCAGTCGACCCAGCTGAGTGTGGCCAGCTCGAGATCGTCCGCGCCTCGCCAGGGTCCTTCCCAGTAGACGAGTTCGGCCTTGTAGAGGCCGTTGACGCTCTCGGCAAGGGCGTTGTCGTAGGATTACCCGGCTATTCGGGGCCTTGGTGGTGGCGCGGTCGGACGTGTTGTGCTGTTGGTCACGCGGGGGTGCGGCGTGTCGCTGCTTGCTCGATGTGTGTGTTGAGCCTGCTGATCAGCCGTAGGTGTCGTTCGGTCTCGGCGTCCCAGCCTCGGTCGGTGGCGTCCTGAGCGAGGACGGCGGCGTCGTCGCGCTGGGCGGTCAGGACGGGGATGTGCTCGATGGTGGTCCGGTAGGCGGGGCAGTGCTCGCACAGGTTGGCGTAGGCGCAGGGCCCCTGCGCCGGGGCGCGAAGGCAGTAGCCGCCGGCCAGGGCGGTCTTGATGGTCGCGGTGGTGCGCCAGTCGTCGCCGTGGTCCGGCTCGTCGGTGCCGCGGTCGGGCGTGGGTAGGGGGCCGAGGCGCGACTTGGCCAAGCTCAGGGCGCGTTCGTACTCGGCGCGGACGGTGCTGTCGAAGAGGCGGGCGTAGCGCAGGCTCATCTCGGCGCTGACGTGGCCGAGGATGACCATGAGTGCTTGCAGGGAGACGCCGGCGTTGACCAGGGCGGTGGCGTAGGTGTGCCGCAGCTGGTGCGGGGTGATGTGTCCGAGCCCGGCGGCGCCGGCGGCCCGGTCGAGCTCGGCGCGCAGCCGGTTCTGGCTGAGCCGGTGGCCGTGGGCGGTGAACAGGAAGTCGGCGGGGCGTCCGGTGCGTGGGTGCGGGATCGGGCGGCCAGGGCTGCGGGTGGTGCTGATGCGGTCGATCAGGGTGAGGGTCTCGGTGTCGATCGGGACCATCCGCTCGGTGTCCAGCTTGCCCAGCGGGACCTTGAGCCAGGAGCCGGCGCCGGGGACGTCGATGACGGCGTCGAGCTCGAGGTCGAGCAGCTCGCCGATGCGCAGGCCACAGGCGCGTTGCAGCAGCAACGCGTCGGCGGCCAGCCGGTGGGGTGAGTCGGTGAGTGCCTGGGTCAGGGCCTGGTCCGCGGCCGGTGGCAGGAACCGGGGCAGGGGCTGGGGCAGGCGCGGGTTGTCGGAGGCGTAGAGCAGCTTGCGCGGTGGTGCTTCGGGCCAGTCCCACTCGGTGATGTCGGAGCAGAAGTTGGCCACTGCCAGGATCCGTCGTGCTTGCTCGGGCACGGACAGGACGCTGCCGGACTTGGTGTTCTGCGCTCGGGTGAGCGCGACCAGCCACGGTTCGATGTGCCTGACTCGGTCCAGGCCCGCGGGGGTGAGGTCGGGGTCGAGGGTGGTGACGAAGGTGCCGAAGTGGGCGAGCCTGGTAGCCAGCGAGGAGACGGTGGCCGTTTTGCAGGTCACGGACTTGCGGTCTAGGTAGCGCACCAGGATCGAGTGCATCGGCTCGGGCACGCCGCCCAGGCGTCGGGCGAACGGCCAACGCTGCTCCCACGGCGCAGGCGGCGCGGGGAGCACGCCGTGGTGGAAGAGCAGGGTCCGGGTCGCGGTGGCGCAGGCACGGTAGTGCTTCCAGGTGCGCCCGGTCGCCTCTTGTCGTGCCTGGCCGGCGGCGGTGAGGGCGTCGAAGTCGTCGTGGGTGACCTGGCTCAGGCGTTTGCCGGTGGCGAACAGCACCCGGGCCATGACTTGCGAGGCCATGGCTGAGGCGACCCGTTCGGAGTAGCCGACTGCTCGGGCGGCGGTGATGAACTCCTGGACGTCGTCGCCGATCACGGTGCCGGGCAGGTCGCGCCACAGGGAGGAGAACTTGCGGTGCACCAGGTACTCCCACGAGGGGCGCAGTCGCCCGGTGACGAGCAGGAAGGTGAGGAACGGGCGGGTGGCTGTGCTTGCGGACAGCTGCACTGCCAGCGGCTCGGCCGCCCAGTCCTGCACGTGCGGCCAGCGTCGCAGGAAGGACTTCGCCGCGCTCGTGAATGCGCTGTTCCCGCGACCGGTGCGGTCGTGGTGGGCGTGGTAGGCGGCCAGCACCTCCTCCGGCGACTCAGCACCGTGGTGCTGGTCAGCTGGACGTGTCGCGTTGCCGGGTGCGGGCAGCATCGTAGGAAGCCTTCACGTGGGTCGGGGCGAGGTGGATGTACCGGGCGGTGGTGTCGACGTGGGCGTGCCCGAGCAGGGACTGCATGACGGCCAGGTCGACCCCGGCCTCGGCCAGCGCGGTACCGAACGTGTGCCGCAGCGCGTGCGGGGCGCCGGCGCCGACTCCGCTGCGGGCACGGTGGTAGCGGAAGATCGTGCGCAGTCCCGCCGGGGTCAGCGGTTGACCTCGGGTGGGGCCCTTGGCGACCACGAACAACGAAGCGCTGTCGGTGTCCGGGCGTTCGGTGAGCAGGTAGGCGTTGATCGCCGCGGCGAGGTCGCCGTCGAGCGGGACCCGGCGGTCCTTGCCGCCCTTGCCGTGGACCAGCAACCACCGGCCGCCGATGTCGACGTCGGTCACGGCCAGGGCGAGCACCTCGCACGAGCGCAGCCCGCAGTACAGCATCAGCCCGGCGATCGCCAGGTCACGTCGGCTGCGCAGGCTGGCCAGCAGCGCCCTGGTCTCGCTCGGGGTCAGGGCCCGGGGAAGTCGTCGCGGGGTCCGCAACCGCAGCCGGGACCGGGGCGCGGGTCGGCGCTTGGTGTGGGCCAGCAGCCCGGAGCGTTCTCCCTGCGCGAACCAGCTCGAGGGCCGTCCCTTGGGGACCGGGGAGATCCTGCTGGGGTCCCGCATCGCCAGGTACTCATACATCCCCGCGACGGCGGCCAGGCGCAGGTTCACCGAGGCCGGGGCAAGGCGGTCGGTGCGGCGCCCCGCCAGGTCGACCACGTTCGGCCCGCCACGACCGGCCACGACCTGCTGCCGGCACGCGGACAAGAACGACAGCAGGTCATCAGTGCTTACGGCCTCGACGTCCTTGCCCGTGCCGTAGGCCCAGCGGCAGAACGCCACCAGCCCGAAGCCGTACGTGCGCACGGTGCGAGGCGAATAGTTCCGGTCAGCCAGGTACCCCAGGTAGGCGTTGGGGACGGCGACGAGCTCGGGCCGGGTGGGACAGACCAGCTCCCAACGCTGATCGACCTGGCGAAGACTGACAGCACCGGCGTCGGTGTCCATGCCTCATACCTACGCCTCCACACCGCCCGAAGCGAGCACCTCCACTGCGAGGTCGCCCACCTCCCGAACGCCCATGCAGGGGCGATTGGCCGGTTAACAGGCAGTCGCCCACGGTCCCGATCGAGGCCTGGAGACCGGCCTCGATGAGCCGGTCTGTGTACCGGATCGAGGTGTACTGGCTGCCCGCGTCGGAGTGGTGTACGAGGCCGTTGACGTCGTGCCCGGCGCGGCCGCGGTGCCACAGCGCCATGTCCAACGCATCCAGCGGCAGGTCGGTCTTCATCGTCCTGGCCGCTCGCCAGCCCACGATCATCCGGGAGAAGACATCGATGGCAAAGGCGACGTAGACGAACCCGGCGAAGGTCGCCACGTAGGTGAAGTCGACCACCCACAGTTCGTTCGGTCGCCTCGCGGTGAAGTCCCGCTTGACCAGGTCAGCTGGGCGAGTCGCGGCGTCGTTGGGGATCGTGGTCCGGACCCGGCGATGACGCCGAACGCCGTGCATACCAGCGGTCTTCATCAACCGTTCGATCGTGCACCGGGCCACTGGCGAACCGGCGACGGTGACGCCCTCACGACGCAACTGGTGGTAGATCTTCCGCGCCCCGTACAGCCCGCCGCGAGAGGCCTTGTGGACCCGACAGATCTCGCCCAGGACCAGCTCGTCACGGGCTGCCCGAGCCGAGAGCCGGCGGGACCGTGCCGCGTAGTAGGTAGACGGGGCGATCGGGCAGCCGTGCTCGGTGAGCACCCTGCAGATCGGCACGACCCCGAACCTCTCGTGGTGGGCGTCGTTGAACGCGGTCACCACGGCAGTCGCGGGTCGAGCTCCCGCGCGAAGAAAGACGATGCCGCCAACAGAATCTCGTTGGCGCGCTTGAGCTCGCGAACCTCGGCCTGCAACGCCTTGATCGAGGCCGCGTCCTGCGTCGTCGTCCCGGGCCGGCGACCCTCATCGATCTCCGCCCGGCGGATCCAACCGCGCAACGTGTCAGGCACGACCCCGACCTTCGGGCCAATACGCCTGACTGCCGCGTTCATCGACAGCGAGGGATCCTCACCATCGCCTCCGCGACCAACCGCTGCGCCCGATCACGCAGCTCCTGCGGGTACTTCCTCGGTGCTGGCATAACTCCACCCTTCCGTGGAATCAGACCGTCCACCAGACCCGGGGCGATTCACGGCTCCGGCGAACAGCCCCTGACCTGCGGAAACGCAGGGCAGGGGCGGTTCGGTTCTGGTGGTCGCGCGATGCGCTGGCCTCACGGCTCTGCCCGACACCGACGTCGCTCTCCTCTGCGACGGACCCCTCGCCGACTGAGCGCTCGCGGCCGGCATCCTGTCCGTGTGCCGATAGGCCTCGCACCGCTCGGCAACGCAGCGTGGCGTTGCGTCGCGACCTGGCGACGGCTCGGCGGGGCGCGATCGTCTCGTGCGTTGGCGGACTACGGGAGCTTGGACGCGAGGACGTCGGCCGCCAGGATCTCGGGTGCTGCGCCGAGGAGGTGCTGGTTGGCCATCAGGGCTGCGACGATGGCGCCGTTGGCGTGGGCGTCGCGAGCGGCCTCGTCGGGGAATGCATCGAAGATCCAGAAGGTGTCGGCGTGGGTCCTGACCGCGAACCAGACAATCGTTCCTACTTCTTCGTTGGCGAGCGCGACAGCGCCGGCGAGCAGATCGGCGAGCGCGTCGTGCTGTCCATCGGCCGCGACGATCTTGGCGACGAAGGCATACGGAAGTGATGCGGGTGTGGACATGAGGGGTTCTCCTAGGTGTCGAGGTTTCTTGGTGAAGCGAGTTCAGATTATGACGAGCAAGGGCACGTGAGAAGTGGCGTATACGACAGTATTGCTATTGTTCGCGCCATGCGTATCGGACTCATCGCGATCGACGGCTGCTTCGGTTCGGCTGTCGCGTCGGTCATCGACATCGTGCGGGTGGCCGACGGAGCCCGCGGCGATGTCGACCCGCGGATCGAACCGATCGAACTCGCCATCCTCGGACCGAAACGGAGAGTGACCACGACGGCATCGATGAGCCTGTCGGTGGACCACCCGCTGTCGGAGTCCGCAGAGTTCGACGTGGTCGTCGTCCCTGCGCTTGGAACCCTCACGGCCGCCGCTACCAACGACGCCCTCCAGAGCCGAGATGCTCGTTCGGTCATCGCCTCGCTCGGGCGCCTCGACGACGCGACCACCCGGATCGCCGCGGCGTGCACCGGCGTGTTCGCTGTCGCCGAGACCGGACGGATGCATCATCGGCGGGCGACGACCAGCTGGTTCCTGGGGCCGGAGTTCCTGAAGCGCTATCCGACCGTCGCCCTCGATCTCGACACCATGGTCGTGGTCGACGGGAACCTCGTCACCGCCGGCGCCGCGTTCGCCCACATCGACCTCGCGCTCTCACTCGTGCGATCGATCAGCCCCGACCTGGCCCAACATGTCGCCAAGCTCCTCATCATCGACGAGCGTCCGTCGCAGGCGGCCTTCGTCGCCTACGAACATCTCCGGCACGAGGACCCGATCGTCGTCGAGTTCGAACGCTTCGTGCGCGCCCGCCTGGACGAACCGTTCAACGTCGCCTTCGTCGCGCAGTCGCTCGGCACCAGCCGGCGCACCCTCGAACGACGAGTCCGTGCGGCGCTCAACCTCACTCCGCTCGGCTTCGTCCAACGGCTTCGCATCGAACGAGCTCGGCACCTCTCAGCAACCACGGACCTCACCTCCGCCGAGATCGCGCTACGGGTCGGCTACGCGAACGCCGAGACTCTGCGCTCCCTCCTGCGTAGGGAGCGACGCCGTTCCTGACCTATCGCCATGCCGTTCTTCCGCTGCACCCAGCGGCGCGCATCTGCGGTTCGAACCCCTCCGGGACGTAGGTACTCAACGTCGGAGTCGGTCACTCCTTAAGGTGGCAGGGAATGGTTCCTCACCGGGTTCGTATGTGTCATAAATCGGGTGTTATGGGTAACCGCGATTCTCCGTCGGTTTGTTATCCACGTTGACGGGGTGGATGATCGATGATCGTGATGCCGGCTGGGTCGGCAGACAACCCACGGGGCGGTTGGCGTTGTTCAGCGCGCGGGGGGCTCGTCGTGGTCCTCCGCACGTGCGGCCCCTGGTGATCTGGGGCCGCCGCGCGGCAGCTGGTGGGGTCAGGCGGGCTGGGTCGCCCGTGCCTCCTGGGGGCCCCGGTCCGGCCGGACCCGCCGGTGGCCTGGCGGGCGGCCGGGTCCTCCTTGCGGCGCAGCAGCCGCAGCAGGTTGTCCTTCATCAGGACGATGTCGGCCGTCTCGATGGCGACACCGGTGCCGGCGGCACCCATCGCCACGCCGATGTCCGCAGTGGCCAGCGCGGGGGCGTCGTCGATGCCGACCTGGGCACCGACCGCCCGGGCGACCGGCTCGATGTCACCGGTGAGCATGACGACCTTCTTGACACCGGCGTTGTGCAGCCTGCGCACCATCTCCGGGGCATCCTCGCGGATCTTGTCCGCGACGGCGACCACGCCGATCGCGCGGCGTCGCAGGCGACGACCCGGTCAGCTGCGGGCGACCCTTGGTCAGAGTGCCGGTCTTGTCCAGCGCGACGGCGTCGATCCTGGCGGAGGTCTCGAGGAACTCGCCGCCCTTGATCAGCATGCCGTCCTTGGCGCCGCGGCCGATGCCGGCCACGATCGAGACCGGGATGGAGATGACCAGCGCGCCGGGGCAGGCGATAACCAGCAGGGTCAGAGCCAGGACGACGTCGCGGGTGAACGGGCGCCCGCGCGCCGGCTAACCGTCGGCTAACCGGGGCTCGCCCCTTCCGACGCGCCGGATGCCCCAGTCACCGATCGAGCATGAGCATCAAGATCGGGACAAAGTACCCGGCCGCCAGCAGCGCCACGACCAACAACATCAGACGGGGCGCCCAGGACCGGCCGGTCGGTCGGTCACCCTTGCGCCTCACCATGTCCCGGTCGACGTGCCGTGAGCCGAAAGGGCCACTCGCGACGTCGCACTCTTGGTCATCTACCCTCTTCCGTAGCGCACTGTCCGTGAAGCAAAAGTATCCACCCTCGGGCGCGCCCAGCACCGGCTGGCCACCGCAGCAGGGTCACCTCACGCCTCTTCATCGACCGCCTGCTGTCCGAGGGACCAGCCCGGTCGACGACCCCATCTCTGCCGCCTGGCTCGGACCGGCCAGCTCCGGCCGACGCCTCGCCATCCACACCATGCCCAGGACCACGACGACCGCGGCGGCGGGCACAACCCAGGGGCCCGTGCGGACAGCGAGGGTCTGCTCGGTACGTAGCGGCAGCTGGGCGAGCAGGGTGGCCTGTGTGTACGGGTCGGTGCGTTGGTGCACGACACCGTCGGGGCTGATCAGCCCGGAGACCCCGACGTTGCTAACGTGCGCGACGGAGCGGCCGTACTCGACGGCGCGTACGCGGGAGATGGCCAGGTGCTGCACGGACTGGTCGCCGTCGCCGAACCAGGCGCTGCTCGTGGGAACCACGAGCAGCTGCGCGCCGCCGCCGGTGACGAGGTCGCGCACCGCCCGGTCGACGACGATCTCGAAGCAGATGGCCAGACCCAGGTCCACCGGCCCCACGTCGGACAAAGGAACCGAGATCAGACCGGGACGGTCGCCGGCGCGCAGGTCGACGATCCGGTCCACCCATGGGCTGAGGTGCTTCAGGAGTGGCCGCAGCGGCATGACCTCACCGAAGGGTGCCAGGTAGACCTTGCTGTAGGTCTGGTCGAGCCCGTGCCCGGGCAGGTAACTGAACATCATGTTCGAGGGTGGCCCGGCCCCGCCCTGCCGGGACAGGCCGCCAAGCACCAGCGGGGCTCCCAGGGCTTCCACGGCCGCCATGATC
The DNA here is from genome assembly GCF_004526345.1 of Ornithinimicrobium flavum. Lineage (NCBI taxonomy): Bacteria > Bacillati > Actinomycetota > Actinomycetes > Micrococcales > Ornithinimicrobiaceae > Ornithinimicrobium > Ornithinimicrobium flavum. Next base: position 3,625,977 of record NZ_CP038213.1, read on the forward strand.
TGGTCGGTGGCGGCCGGGCCGGCCTGCGAGTCCAGGGGGTCCAGGTCGGTGGCGCCCTCGGGCCACACGAGCAGGTCCGCAGGTGCAGCCTCGCCGGCGGTCACACTGGCTGCTAACTCGTGGGTGGGGTCGGTGTACTGGTCCAGCATCGTCCCGGGCTCGGCGGTCAGGGTCCGGGAGTAGCCCTCGGGGATGTCGCCCTGGACCGCGGCCACGGTCACCGGCTCGCCCGCGGTCGGCCGCGGGACCAGCACCGGGGCGACCACCACAGCGGTGGCACCAGCCAGGGCAACGGCGGCCCGGCGCAGGTCGGTGCGTCCCGGTGCGAAGATCTGCTGGGCGGCGACGGCGAGGAGCCCGCCGGCGAGGGCGACCAGGAACCCCAGGCCCGCGACCGCGAGAAGGCTGACGGCGCCGAGCATCGGCGAGTCCGCCTGGCTGAAGCCCAGCCGGGCCCAGGGAAAGCCGCCGAACGGGGTGACCGAGCGTGCCCATTCCATGAGCACCCACGCCGCGGCACCGACGACCGGGCGGACGCTGCCCGTGCGCTGGACCAGCGTGAGCAGCACACCCAGAGCCCCCGGGTACAGGGCCGAGGCCGCGCTCATGGCCAGCCACGCCGGGGCACCAGCGTAGGTGCCGGCCCAGGTGAACATCGGCGTGAACCAGGCCAGTCCCAGCAGCAGCCCGCACAGACCACCCGCCCACCAGGACGACCCGGCGGTGGCCAGCGCCAGCGCAGCGCACCCGAGGATCGCCAGCCACCACACGTCGTACCCGGGGAACGCCAGCCACAGGGCGACACCACCCAACAGCCCGAGCAGCATGCGTGCCGCGAGCACCCGCAGCCGGGACTCGTGGCCCGTCCGAAGCGGACGGGCCAGCCTAGGCATGGGCGGCGTGCTCGCGTGCGGCGTGGTCGGGTGGTTCGAGCTGGAAGGTGGAGTGCTCGATGCTGACGGTGAAGTGGGCGGCGACGCAGTCCTGGAGCTGGGCGAGCATCTCGGCGGCGTGGCCGTCGGTGAAGCACTCGTCGTCCAGGACGACGTGGGCGCTCAGCACGGGCAGTCCGGTGGCGATGGTGGAGGCGTGCAGGTCGTGGACTTCGCGCACGTGCTCAAGCTCCAAGATATGGGCTCGGACCTGGTCCAGGTCGAGCCCCTTGGGTGTGAACTCCATCAGGACGCTCGTCGTCTCGCGGATCAGGAGAGCGGCGCGGGGAATGATCATGAGGGCGATCGCCAGGGCAGCGATGGTGTCGGCACGCTGGAAACCCGTGGTCATGATGAGGACGGCCGAGGCGATGACCGCCAGTGTGCCCAACGCGTCCATGAGGACTTCCAGGAAGGCAGCGCGCATGTTGAAGTTGGCGCCGCGACCGGACGCCAGCACAGAGATAGCGACGATGTTGAGCACGAGCCCGATGACCCCGAACACCAGCACCTCGGACCCGGGCAGCTCTGGTGGATCGGCCCAACGGTCCAGGGCTTCCAGGAGCGCATAGACGCTGACTCCGCTCAGCAGCACCGCCTGTCCGAGTGCGGCGAGCACCTCGATGCGGCGGAACCCCCAGGTGCGCTTGCTGCTCGCTGGTCGGCCCATCAGCACGGCCGCCACCAGGGCGACCAGCAGACCGATGGCGTCGGTCAGGGAGTGGACGACGTCGACGAGGAGGGCCAGGCTGCCGGTGAGCCAGGCGCCGACGGCTTGCGCAACGACGATGGAGAGCACCAGGGCGAAGGCGATGCCGAGGCGGCGACGGAAGTTAGGTTCTGTGGCGGCTTCGTCGGGGCTGGGTCGGTGGTCGTGACCGGCACTCATGCGGTGGCTCCTTCCATGGGGGTCTCCTGGAGGGCGGTGGTGCCGAGCGTGGGCAGGTGCTTGGCGCGCCCGGCGCGCACGCCGTTGGCGATGACCAGGACCTCGGCCACCTCGTGGATCAGGACGACAGCTGCCAAACCGAGGACGCCGAGCAGCGCCAACGGGATGAGGACCGCGATGAGGGCCAGGGAGGCCACGACGTTCTGCAGCATGATCGCCCGAGTACGGCGGGCGTGGTCGAACGCGAACGGCAGCAGCCGCAGGTCGTCGCCCATGAGTGCGACGTCCGCGGTCTCGATCGCGACGTCGGTGCCCATGGCGCCCATCGCGACGCCGACGTCGGCGGTCGCCAGCGCAGGTGCGTCGTTGACGCCGTCCCCGACCATCGCGGTCGGACCGTGGGAGCGGAGCCCGCGGACCGCTTGCGACTTGTCCTCGGGCCGCAGGTCGGCGTGGACCTGCGTGATCCCGGCCTGCGCGGCCAGCGCCCGCGCCGTGACCCCGTTGTCGCCGGTGAGCATGGCCACGGAGTAGCCGTGCTCAAGGAAGCGATCGACGACCTCGGCCGCCTCGGGCCGCAGCTCGTCCCGGACGGCGATCGCACCGACCACGTGACCGTCCACCTCGACCACGACCGCGGTCGCGCCCGCCTGCTGCATACCCCTCACCTGCCCGGTCAGGGTGCCGGGGTCGACCCAGTCCGGCTTTCCCAGCCGGACCCGGGCACCGTCCACGGTCCCGACCAGGCCCGCGCCGACGACGGCGTCCACGTCCTGCGCGGCGGGAACCTGGCCGGTGGCGGCAAGGATCGCTGCGGCCAGCGGGTGCTCGCTGCGCGCCTCCAGCGCCGCCGCCCAGGCCAGCACCTGCTCCCGGTCGGTGCCGGAAACGGTGGCCACGTCGATCACGGCCGGCTGGTTGCGGGTCAGGGTGCCGGTCTTGTCCAGGGCGACCGTGCGCACCCTGCCCAGCGCCTCCATCGCGGCTCCGCCCTTGACCAGGATCCCGCGCCGGCTGGCCGCGCCGATCGAGGCGACCGCCGTGACCGGTACCGAGATCGCCAGGGCGCACGGGGAGGCGGCCACCACCATCACCAGGGCCCGCTCCACCCAGACTGACGGGTCACCCAGGAGCGCACCGAGGAACGCGGTCAGTGCGGCGGTGACCAGGATGCCCGGCACCAGCGGCCCGGCGATCCGGTCGGCCAGCCGCTGGGTGGCGCCACGGCGGGATTGCTCGGCCTCCACCACGTGCACGATCCGAGCCAGGGAGTTGTCCTCCGCGGCGGAGGTGACCTCCACCTCCAGCGCTCCGGTGCCGTTGACCGACCCGGCGAAGACGTCCTGACCCGGCCCGGCCTCCACCGGCATCGACTCACCGGTGATCGCCGAGGTGTCCAGAGCACTGCGGCCGGTCCGCACAGTCCCGTCGGTCGCCAGCCGTTCCCCGGGCCGCACGATCATGACGTCGCCGACCACTAGCTGTGCCGGGTCCACCACTAGTTCCCGGCCGTCGCGGAGCACGCTGGCCTCCTTGGGCACCAGGTCCAGCAGCGCCCGCAGGCCGTGCCGGGTCCGGACCAGGGAGTACTCCTCCAAGCCCTCGCTGAGGGAGAACAGGAACGCCAGCGCCGCAGCCTCCTCCACCTGCCCCAGCAGGGTCGCCCCGACCGCACCGATCGTCATCAGCAGACCCACCCCGAGCTTGCCGCGCGCCAGGCGGCGCAACGCACCCGGCACGAACGTGGAACCACCCACGACCAATGCCGCTGCAGCGAGCACCAGCCCGAGCGTGTCCCATCTGGCGAGCCCGGCGAGGAACCCGGTACCCAGCAGCGCACCGGAGAGCAGCCCCAGCTGGACCTCCCGCACCTGCCACAGCCGAGTCGCCGGCTCCTGGGCCTGTCCTGCAACAGCTGGCGACCCGGCGGCCACTTCGCACCCGCACGCGTCCACCCCCACCTCCCGCTGCGGCGTCTCCGACCCGCTCACGCCCCCGCCTCCTGCCCGGCGTGCGTGCGCAGCTCCTCCGGGGCCGGATTCCCCGCGGTCCCCACCCCGTAGTTCGGGCACAACGCCACCGCATACCCCGACGCCGCGAGCAGCCGCTCCGCCGCGTCCAGCACCCCCAGCAGCTCAGCGGCACTGGTCAGCGAGAACATCGAGGCCCGACCCTGCGGGCGCGAGACCACCAGGCCACAGTCCCGCAGGCACGCCAGATGCGCACTCACCGTGGACTGCGCCAGCCCCAGGTGCTCCGTCAGCTCCCGCACCTTGTGCTCCCCCAGGCTCAGGCGCTGCAGGATCGCCAACCGCGACGGGTCCGACAACCCGTGGAACAGCGCCGCCGCGACGTCCAGGCCACCGACTCCAAGGTCACTGTCCGCCCCACCCGGGCTCTTCGCTGTGATCGCCATAGAGCGATGATAGCGCAGGAGACAGGTAGGCGGCCGCCCGCCCGGGAATCTTCTCACCCGGTATGCAGGTAGTCGGTGACCACACCGTCCAGGGCCCGGTCGATGAGGTTGGCCAGGGCGCCACCAAGGATCGCCGCCACGGCGATCACCTGCCACTGGGTCCACGTCCTGGCGGCCTGCCAGGCGAAGACCGCGACCCCGGCGGTGACCAGTCCGGTGACGGTGAGCACTAGGGCGGCTGGTGCAGCGGCGCCTACCGAGAACGCCACCCCCGGGTTGTAGGCCAGTACCAGGTCCACCGGGCCGACCTCGACGCTGCCGTCGCCAGGCAGCGCCCGCTCAGCCCACGCCTTGATCGTCAAGTCGACCACGGCCACCACGCCAGCCGCGGCGTACACCGCGGCGACTGGCGGGAAGCGTCTCATCCAGGAGTCCATCAAGGCTGTCGGCCGGACCCTTCGGGGTAAGGGGTCACCGGGCGGCACTGGTCGACTGCGACACTGAGGCTGGCGTCGCGCTCGATGTTCGGGCCGACGCGGCACGCGAATGGCGAACCCGTATAATCGTCACACCCAGATAGTAGCGGCACAACATGATGAGAAGTTGGTGGCGGTCCGGCCCCGGTGAAAGCGTGCACACCCTCGAGGTCCGTACCAAAGACACACCGTCACGTCCTTGAGGCGGAAGGCGAAAGGCACTGACCATGGGCCACACACAGTGGACCGACGCGGCAGACGATCCCGAGGTCACCGGGCTCACCGCCATGCGGGCACGCCCGCCTGCAGGAGTCAACAAAGAGCCTCTCGCCGAGGTGGGCCGATGAACCGAGCACGCGTCATAGCCCTCTTCGTTGCCGCTTCCTTAACCCTCGCCGGCTGCAGCGGGGAAGAGTCGAGCATCAACGAGCAGATGCGCCAGGGAGACCAGAAGGGTTACGTCGCCGGTGACGGCACCGTGCAGGCCTTGGCGCCCGCGCAGCGCGAGACGGTGATCACGCTCGAGGGCACCACCTTGGAGGAGGAGCCCTGGTCCTCTGCGGACCACCGTGGCGAGGTCGTGGTGATCAACGTGTGGGGCTCCTGGTGCGGTCCGTGCATCGAGGAGGCGCCCGACCTGGAGCAGGTTGCCTCCGACCTGCGCGAGGCGGGTGAGCCGGTGCAGTTCATCGGCGTCAACAGCCGTGACTCGGTATCGAACGCCCTGGCCTTCCAGGAGGCTTACGACGTCTCCTACCCCTCGCTGCAAGACGACGGCGGGCGCACCCGTGCCCAGCTCGGCGGGCTGGCTGTGGCGACCCCGTCGACGATCCTGCTGGATGGGCAGGGCAGGGTGGCCGCCCGCGTCAGCGGACAGGTGGACGCCTCGACACTGCGCGGCCTGGTCGATGACGTGCTCGACAGCGAAGGCCGGCGATGAGTGAGGTCGTGCTCACCGGCCCCCTGCTGCTGGCCGCCGCGATCGCGGCCCTGGCCGGCCTCGTGTCCTTCGCCAGCCCGTGCGTGCTGCCGCTGGTCCCCGGCTACATCGGCTACCTCTCCGGCATGAGCGGCGGCGCCCCCCGGACCCCGGCCCCGCCCCGGTGGCGCCCCGTCGTCGGCTCAGGACTGTTCGTGGCCGGGTTCTCCGTCGTGTTCATCGCGATGAGCGTGGTGATCTCCTCCCTCGGGATGGTCCTGGCCGCCAACCAGGACCTGCTGCTGCGCGTGGGCGGCCTCATCGTCACCGGGCTGGGTCTGGTCATGCTGCTGCAGGTCTCCCCCCGTTTCTCCGTGCGCTGGCGCCCGGCGTCCGGGCTGGCCGGCGCTCCTCTGCTGGGCGTCGTCTTCGGGCTGGGCTTCTCCGCCTGCACCGGGCCCGCGCTCGCCGCGATCCAGACCCTGGGCACCTCGATCCTGCCCGGTGACGGCGCGCTCGGCCGGGCGGTCGTGCTCGCCGTGGCGTACTGCGTCGGCCTCGGTCTGCCGTTCGTCCTGGTCGCGGCCGGCATGGGGTCGGTCAGTCGTGGCTCGCGCTGGCTGCGCGGCCACTACCTGCTCGTGCAGCGGGCCGGCGGGGTCCTGCTGATCCTGCTGGGCGTGCTCATGGTCCTCGGCGTCTGGGCCGAGGCGATGGCCTGGGTCCAGACCCGACTGACCAGCAACTTCACCACGGTGATCTGACATGGCCAGCACGCGAACACCGGAACGGATCGAGCCGTCCTATCCCAAGGACCGCACCACCTTGGGCGGCCCCCGGCTCGGCGCACTGGGCTGGGCACGTTGGGCCTGGCGGCAGCTGACCAGCATGCGCACCGCCATCTACCTGCTTCTGCTGCTGGCGGCCGCGTCCTTCCCCGGCTCAATCTTCCCGCAACGTTCCGTGGACCCGGTGCAGGTGCGCACCTTCTTCGAGAACAACCCCGACCTGGCGCCCTGGCTGGACCGGTTGTTCCTCTTCGATGTGTTCTCCTCCCCGTGGTTCGCCTCGATCTATCTGCTGCTGGTGATCAGCCTGGTCGGTTGCATCATCCCGCGGATGCGCCAACACTGGCGTTCGATCCGAGCCCAGCCGCCGCCGGCACCCCGGCGCCTGGCCAGGCTGCACGCCCGCGCCGACGGAACCCTCACCGCCGAGGCACCCGAGGTACTGGCCGCAGCCCGGCAGTCGCTGAAGGCGAAGGGCTACCGGCTGCGCGAGGCCGAAGACGGCGATCTCTGGGTCACTGGCGAGAAGGGGTACCTGAAGGAGACCGGAAACCTGCTCTTCCATCTGGCTCTGCTGGGTGTGATCGTCGCCTTCGCCGCCGGTAACCTGTTCGGTTGGCGCGGGGAGATCATCATCCAGGAGGGGCAGTCGTGGACGGCCACTGCCGGCAGCTTCGACACGCTCAATTTCAGCCCGTTGGCCGATGAGGGAGACATTCCCACGTTCACCGTGGAACTCAACCAGCTCGACGTAGCCTTCGAAAGCCAGGCCGACGGCGCCCAGTTCGGCCAACCCCGCAGGTTCGACGGGTTGGCCACCGTCGAGGTCCCCGGCCAGGAACCCGAGCAGCAGGAGTTCGCAGTCAACCACCCGATCTCCGTGGCCGGAGACTCCATCTTCCTGCTCGGCAACGGCTACGCCCCCATCGTGACCATCCGCGACCCCGACGGAGAAGTCCTCTACTCCGACGCGGTCACCTTCCTCCCACAGGACAACAACTACGCCAGCGAGGGCGCCATCAAGGTCACCGCGCGAGACCCCGGCCTCGGTCTGGTCGGCGGCTTCCTGCCCACCCTGCGCATTGATCCCGAGCTGGGGATGACGTCCTCCTTCCCCGGCCTGGTCGACCCCGTGCTGGCACTGACGGCATTCGAGGGAAACCTGTTCCCCGACGGGCGCCCGCAGTCGGTCTTCAATATCGACACCGACCAGATGACCCAGCTCACCGACGAGGAGGGCAACCCCGTCGCGATGCTGATCCGCCCGGGCGAGTACTTCGAGCTACCCGACGGCACCACCGTGGAGTTCGACGGCATAATCCGCTGGGCCGGGCTGCTGGCGCGGCACGACCCGGGCCGGATGCCCGCCCTTGGCTTCGCGATCGCCACCACCGTCGGCCTGGCCCTGATGCTCGGTATCAAGCGGCGCCGGATCTACGTACGGATCAACCCTGAACACCCCATCAATGGTCCGATGCAGACACTAGTGAGCATCGGTGGCCAGTCCAAGGGCAGCGACCCCGGACTCCAGGCCGTCGTCGACGACGTCCTGCTCCGGATCACCGGGACCACGGGTGGCCGGACCAATACTCCTAAAACCCACCATCGAGACAAGGACACGGTATGACCGACCCACAGCTGGCCCTGTCCAGCGACATCGCCATCTGGGCAAGCCTGGCCGTGCTCGCGCTGGCCCTCATCTCCTTCTCGGCACACCTGGCCGTCACCGGAACCGCCAGGGAACGCGCCGCCTCCGTCAAAGTCGCAGAGAGGGTCCGCGTTGGGGCCGGCACCGACTCTCAGACGGAAGCCAGAGACGGCCGCGAAATCGACGCTCCGGAGCCAACCGGGCCGACCACCACCGCCGTCGAGCCACCAACAGTCAGTCATCCCGCCGAGGTCACCCGCCGCTGGGGCATCATCGGGGTGCAACTCACCTGGCTGGCGACCTTCGGAGTCGTCGGCGGCACGATCTTGCGCGGGGTGTCGGTACAACGCTGGCCGCTGGGCAACATGTACGAGTTCGCGATCGTCGCCGCATCCTTCGCCCTCATCGTCTACTCCACGTGGAGCCTGAAACGCGACCGGCTGTGGCTTGGTCCCTTCGTCGTGTTGCCAGTCATGGCCGTCCTTAGCGCTGGCAAGATCTGGTACACCGAGGCCTCCCAACTCATGCCCGCCCTCGACAACACCATGTGGCTGACAATCCACGTCACCCTCGCCACGCTGTCCGTGGCGCTGTTCATCATCGGGGCCGCCCTCGGTGTCGCCTTCCTGCTGCGCGACTCAGCCGAGAAGAGAAACCGCATCCGGGGCTGGCTGGCCGGCCTGCCCCAGGCAGACAAACTGGAGACGATGACCTACGGGATCCACATCTTCGCCTTCCCGCTGTGGACGTTCACCCTCATCACCGGCGCGATCTGGGCCGAGGTGGCCTGGGGCCGCTACTGGGGCTGGGACCCCAAGGAGATCTGGACCTTCATCATCTGGGTCGTCTACGCCGCCTACCTGCACTCCCGCGCCACCAGTGGCTGGACCAAACGACAGGCCACCTACGTGGCGCTCGTCGGCATGCTGTGCATCATCCTCAACTACACCGTCGTGAACCTGCTCATCACCGGCCTGCACTCCTACTCCGGAGTGGCCTGATGACAAACCGGAATCGGTGAAGGGACCGCCCGCCAATGACGGCGCTCAGTGCTCCCTGCCTGACACACGGCATCTGCTGGCGCAAGCTCCCGTCTTAGCCTGGATCCACCGATCGGGTGAGCCGGTGAAGCGGCGTGGGAAAGCGAGAAATGCCCTTCTGACCTGGGAAGATACGACTTGTCTAGAGCACGTATCACCCAAACCGGAAGGGCATCTCGTAGATGCAACTCTCTCACACCCTCCCCGTGGTCTCCGCGACGTTCGATGACCCCAACCTCGTGTCTGCCGCCGGGCTTGTCCCGCTGATGACGCTGGCCGAAGAAGCCGGCCTGCACGCCCTGGGCGATGAGCACCTGAGCCTGCCGACCGACAAGGGCGCCAACGCCGGCGCCAAGCTGGCCGCCCTGGTGGCGGGTATGGCCGCCGGCGCGGACAGCATCGAGGATATGGGGCTCTTGCGCCACGGCGCGATGGGCAAGCTGTTCGAACGGCCCTATGCCCCCTCCACGCTCGGTTCGTTCCTGCGCACGTTCACCTTCGGCCACGTCCGCCAGGGCGACGCGGTCGCCTCCCGCTTCACCCTCGCCCTGGCCGGGCGCACCGGGCTGCTGGGCCGGGCCGGCGACACCGGGACGGTGCTGCTCGACCTGGACGACACCATCGTGGAGGTCCACGGCTACGCCAAGCAGGGCGCCGGGTTCGGCTACAGCGGGGTCCGAGGGTTGAACGCGCTGCTGGCGACCGTGTCCACCGAGCAGACCGCCCCGGTCATCGCCGCCCAACGCCTGCGCAAGGGTTCCGTGGGTTCCTCCCGTGGCGCGGCCCGGTTGACCACCGATGCCCTGGCGCTGGTCCGGCGCAGCCACCTGGCCGGGCGACCGGTGCTCCTGCGCGCCGATTCCGCGTTCTACTCCGCCGCCCTGGTGGGCGCCGCCGACAGGGCCGGTGCACAGGTCTCGATCACCGTGCGGCTGGACCCGGCGGTCAAGCGCGCCATCGCCGCGATCGCCGAGGACGCGTGGACCACGATCAGGTACACCGACGCGATCTACGACCAGGCCACCGGCAGGTGGGTCTCGCGGGCCGAGGTCGCCGAGATCGACTACACCGCGTTCACCTCGGCCAAGAAGTCCGAGCAGGTCACTGGCCGGCTGGTGGTGCGCCGCGTCCCGGACCTGAACCCCAGGGCCAAGGACGGGCAGGAGTCGATGTTCGACACCTGGCGCTTCCACGCGTTCTTCACCACCACGCCCGCCACCGAGCGGGACACCGTGGCCGCCGACCAGGTCCACCGGGGCCACGCGGTCATCGAGAACGTCCACGCCGACCTGAAAGCCTCGGCCCTGGCGCACCTGCCCTCGGGCAAGTTCGCTGCCAACGCCGCCTGGCTCATCGCCGCGGTCATGGCGTTCAACCTCACCCGCGCCGCGGCCACCCTGACCGGCAGCACCCGCCTGGCGCGGGCGACGACGCCCACGATCCGCCGCAAGCTGGTCAACCTGCCAGCCCGGGTCGCCTCCTCCGCCCGCCGCCTGCACCTGCACCTACCCCGAGACTGGCCCTGGGAGCACGCCTGGACCGTCCTCTACGACGCGCTCCGCCCCGGCCGGGCCGCAGCACCCGCCTGACCCCAGCCCCCGTCCCTACCAGCAGGAACCCAGTGGAAAAGCCGGGCAGACCGGCAGTTCACGCGCGCCCTCACGACCCTCGCCCCGTCACAGACCTGACCCCGTCCTACAGCGGCCCATCCACCGGGTCCTGTCGATGAACGGTGTTTCTGGCGTTCATCTCAGAGGTTCTCCGCGGCCGGCATGCGGTCGGCGAAGGTGACGGCGAAAGCGTTGAGCGCGGGCTTCCACCGCATGGTCCATCGTGCCTGCCCCGTGCCCTTGGGGTCCAGCCCGCGGGTCACCAGGTAGAGGCACTTCAGGGCGGCCTGCTCGGTCGGGAAGTGCCCGCGCACGGTGACCGCGCGCCGGTACCTGGCGTGCAGGGACTCGATGGCGTTGGTGGAGAACAGCACGCGGCGGATCTCCACGTCGTAGGCCAGGAAGGGGATGAACTCCTCCCACGCTGCTCTCCACATCTTGGGGATGGCTGGGTAGGGCTTGCCCCATTTTTCCTCGAGCTCCTCGAACGCCGCCCACGCCGCCTCGACCGAGGGGGCGGTGTAGATGCGGCGCAGGTCCTTGGACAGCTGGTCCCAGTACTTCCGGCTGGCGTAGCGCAGCGTCGCCCGGATGAGGTGGATCACGCAGGCCTGCACGATCGCCTGCGGGAAGACGGCGTTGACGCTGTCGGGCAGTCCTTTGAGGCCGTCGCAGACGATGAAGAACACGTCCCGCACGCCGCGGTTCTTCAGGTCGGCCAGCACATTCATCCAGAACTTCGCCGACTCACCACCGCCCTGCCCTGCCCACAGCCCGAGGACGTCTCGCCGGCCGTTCAGGTCGACACCGATCGCGGCGTAGAAGGGCTGGTTGCCGACCTGCCCGTCGCGCACCTTGACGTAGATCGCATCGATGAAGATGGCCGCGTACACCGGTTGCAGCGGACGGGAGGACCAGGCGGCCATCTCCTCCAGCACCTTGTCCGTGATCCTCGAGACCGTGTCCTTGCTGATACTGGCGCCGTACACCTCGTGGAAGTGCGCGCTGATCTCACCGGTGGTCAGGCCCTTGGCGAACAGGCTGATCGCGACCGCGTCCACGTCCGAAAGCCGCCGTTGTCGCTTCTTGACGATGACCGGCTCGAACGTGCCGGCCCGGTCCCGCGGGACGGCGATCGTCACCTCCCCGGCGGCGTCAGTGAGGACCGTCTTGGGGCGGGTGCCGTTGCGGATGTTGCCGTTCCCGGCGGTGGGCACCTGGTGCTTCTCGTGGCCGAGGTGCTCGGTCAGCTCCTCCTCCAGCGCGGTCTCCAGGACGGTGGCGGTGATCGACTTGAGCAGCCCGTCCGGGCCGGTCAGGTCCTCACCGCGGGCCCGGGCGGCCTTGACCAGCTCCCGGACCGCCGCCTGTTCTGCCTCGCTGCGCGAGGTCGTCTTCTTCACCTTCTTGGGCATCGAGCTCATGCTCGAGATCTTCTCGGTCATCTCATGACCTTCCCCGCCAGCTGAGCCGGCGCGTCGGGCCAGAAACACCGTTTAGCGGACAGTCCCCATCCACCTGCCCATCGGTGGATCGAGGCTTAGCTTAGAGGTTCCGCGGATAGGTCATGGGCGTCGGCGGGGCGAGTGTCCCAGCGGTGGGGGTGGTCCAGGCCTGGTGGATGAGGCGTTGGGTGAATGATGACGGCGTTGGCCAGGGCGATGGAGGCCTCGATCACCCGGGTGCGGCGTTCGGTGCAGATGGCGAGCATCTTGAAGCTTCGGTTGTGCCAGGAGTTGGTCCGTTCGACCACCCACCGCTTGCCTACCTGGAGGGGGAACCCCTTGATGCTGATGACGCCGGCGCAGCCGAGCTCGGTGAGCAGGTCACGGGTCTTTCCCGAGTCATAGCCGGCGAGGCACGGTTCGACGGCAGCACCGAAGACCCGATCCTGCGCGTCCACCCCGGACGGGGCAGTTGAGAGCGTCCACGCCCAGCACTACCTGGTCGCCACCGGCAGCCACCCCTGGGTGCCGCCGATCGACGGGCAGGGTCACACGGACTACCTGACATCGACCACGGCCATGGAGCTCGCAGCCGTTCCTACCTCACTGCTCGTCCTCGGCGGCGGGTACGTCGCCCTGGAACAGGCCCAGCTGCTCCGGCCGGCTCGGTTCGCAGGTGACCATGCTGGTCCGGTCCCGACTGGCCTCGCACGAGGAGCCCGAGGTCACCAGCACCATGAGGAAGATCCTCACGGACGAGGGCATCCGCGTCGTCGACGGCGCCCACGTCACCCGGGTCGTGCGAGACCCCGGCACCGCAAAGGCGGTGGCCACCGCTACCGTCGCCGGCGAGCAGCGGTCCTTCGAGGCTGAGCACCTGCTCCTCGCCGTCGGCCGTCGCCCCACCACCGCGCGCCTCAACCTGGCACAGGTCGGGGTCAGCACAGGCCACCTGGGGCAGGTCGCCGTCACCGATGAGCTCACCTCGACCAACCCGAGAGTGTGGGCGGCGAGAGCGACGTGACCGGCCACCCGGCGTTCGTCTACGTCGCCTCCCGACACGGCACGCTGGCGGTCGAGAACGCCTTCGCCGGCGCTCACCGCTCCGTCGACTACTCCCGCCTGGCCCAGGGTCACCTTCACCAGCCCCGCGATCGGCGCCGCCGGACTGAGCGAGCAACAGGCACTGGCCGCCGGCATCAGATGTGACTACCGCGTCGTCCCGAGCAATGATCGACATCACTTTACGTTATGTAGGAGTTGGCTGTACGGGCTCAGGGTCCTCCCGGTGCGTGCTGCGATCCAGCGAGCCGCCGAGGCGAGTTCATCTCTGACTGCCTCCCGTCGATTGCTGATTTCGCCGCAGCAGGGCTAGCGAAGAGACTGTGGAGGTGTCAGTCCTGCATCGTCTCCAAAGCGTCTTCGTCGCTGCGGCCGCGGTGGCGGGGTTGGCGGTCGGTGCGTGGTTGCCGGTCGGGGATGTGGCCGGTCATCTGGTGCTGCCGTTGCTTTTGGTGATGATTGCGGCGGTCTTCGCACAGCTCAGCGCCTCGCGGCTGCGCGAGGCAGGCCAAGCTCGGGCCGTCCTGGTCGCCAGCCTGGTCCTGAACTTCGTGTTCACACCCGTCCTGGCGTGGGCTCTGGGTGCCGGCCTCCTGGGTGACGTACCGGATCTGCGAATCGGGCTCCTGTTGCTGCTGGTGACCCCGTGCACGGATTGGTACCTGGTGTTCACCGCGATGGCGCGCGGCCATGGAGGGATCGCGGCAGCGTTGCTGCCGGTCAACCTCGTCCTGCAGTTGTTCCTGCTCCCGCTGTATGTGCTGCTGTTGGGTGGCGAGGCTGCCATGGTGGACGCCTCGACGCTGACCGAGGCAGCGCTGATCGCTCTGGTCGTGCCCTTCGCCTTGGCACTAGCCGTGCGGTGGGCCGCCCAACGCACGAAGGGTGCAGCGTGGCGCGACCGGGTCGTGGTGGGGACGGCTAGCGCGGTGGTGCTCCCGTTGTTGTGCCTGGCGGTGTTCGCGATGTTCGCCTCCCAAGCTGAGACGGTTGTGGATCACAGCGGGCAGCTCATACGTCTCCTGGTGCCCTTGGGGGTGTTCTTCTTGGTGGCGCCACTGATGGCCACCGCGGTGGCCAAGGTACTGAAGTTGCCGGCAGACCAGCGGGTGACGCTGACCATGGTGACCACAGCCCGTAACTCACCGATCGCGCTGGCGATCGCGGTGGCCGCCTTCCCCGACCGACCACTGATCGCCGTCGCCCTCGTCGTGGGGCCATTGCTGGAACTACCGATCTTGTCGCTCCTGGCTCACATCGTCCGCGCTCCGGCTCCGGCCGAAGCACGTCGATCCGCGTAGTCCAGCCAGCCGTCGGAATGTGGCGGAACTACTGCACCGACCGTCTCACCGGCTCTCCTCAGGCGCAGCAGCTGGTGGGCATGGTCGAGCGGAATAGACCGGCTGCTATGCGCAGGGCTTCGCTCATCGTGAGGTAGGGCGCCCACGTGTCGGTCAGGTCGTCGACGGTGAGGCCGAACTTGATGGCGTACGTCGCGGCAAGCATGAGCTCCCCGGCACCGTCGAGCGCAGCATGCACCCCCAGGATCTTGCGGGTCTGGGTGTCGATGACGAGCTTGAGGACCCCGCGGGTGTCCTGGTTGACCAGGGCGCGCGGAATGTCCTGCGCGCTCAGGACCCGGCTCTCAGCGTGGTGGCCGAGTTCCAGGGCGCGGGCTTCGGTCAGTCCGGCGCTGGCGAGCTGGGGAGTGGTGAACGTGATTCCGGGCAGGCCGCGGTAGTCCACGGTAGACAACTCGCCCAGCGCACCGGACGCGGCGACCCGGCCCGTTTGCGCGGCAACGTAGATGTACTGCGGAACACCGCAGACGTCCCCGGCGGCGAACACCCGCTGGTTGGTCGTGCGCTGGTTCTCATCCACGACGATGAAGCCGCGGGCGTCCGTGCCGATCCCGGCGGCATCCAGTCCCAGACCGGTGGTGTTGGCGTAACGGCCGGTGGCGACCAGCAGGCGCTGGCCCTGGACCTGCTCACCGGTGACCGTGGTGACCTTGACCCCTTCAGCGGTGGGGGCCACTTCTCGCCCGTGCTCCTCGACCACCGTGATCCCGTCCTCCTCGAAGACGGTTCGCAGCACGTCAGCGACCTCGGGCTCGGCGTAGGGGGCCATCCGGCCCACGAGGGTGACGTCAACGCCCAGCTGGGCCCACAGTTGAGCCTGCTCCAGACCGACATAGCCCCCACCCAGCACGACCATCGAGACGGGCAGGTCCTGCTGCTCCATGGCGGTGCTCGAGGTCAGGTAGTCGATCTCGCTCAGGCCGGCCAGGTCCGGGATGTGCGGGGCTGCTCCGGTGGCGATCACGTACGCCGCCGCGCGCAACGTCTGGTCCTCGACCTGCAGCGTGTGCTCATCCAGAAACCGCGCATGCCCGTACGTGATGGCAAACTCGTGCGCCTCGGCGACATCGACGTACTTCGCCTGACGCAGTTGCTCGACCAACCCCTGCTTCTGGTTCATCAGCTCCCCCACCTCGGGGGCATCAGCACTGGTGGGCACACCCCGAAACGGGCTGTTCAACGCCCGGTGGCGCTGGCCTGCCGCCGCGAGCAAGCTCTTGCTCGGGATGCATCCCACGTTCAGACAGGTACCGCCGAGCGGACCATGCTCGACCAGCAACACGCTCTTCCCGCGGGAGCGCGCCTCGATCCCGGCGGCCATGGCCGCACCCCCGGTGCCGATGACGATCAAGTCGTACTGGACCATGACTGCTCTCTTCCGATCGTGACGCAGGGCCGCTTCGACCGTAAGCCTTCCAGTGCACTGGAAGGTCAAGGGCTACGGTGCAGGTATGCGCATCGGAGAGTTGGCCGCGGCAACCGGCGTCAGCACCAAGACCATCCGGTTCTACGAAACGGCCGGCGTGCTACCGGCGCCCGCACGGACCACATCGGGCTACCGGCAGTACGACGCCAGCGCGGCGGACCGGCTCGCGTTCATCAGAGCCGCACAGACAGCGGGACTGACCCTCGCCCATATCCGGGATGTCATCTCAGCCCGCGACATCAGCGAAGCACCCTGCCACCACGTCGCCACCCTGCTGGCCGACCACGCCGCCGCACTCCAAGCACGGCTCGCTCAACTCAGCGAACTGCTCTCGAGCATGTGCGCTGGCTCAGCCATCGGGCGACCACGCTGGATCCCGGCCAGTGCCTCCCCCAGCATGTCTGCCACGCCATCCCGACCAGCCAACTGACGGACCGCTCCTCCAGCCGCTGAACACCACATCCGGTATGCCGATCCCGCGACTACTCCACCGCACCCTCCTGCTGCGCGTGACACTGCACACCTTCGGCATCCCTCGGGTACGCCGGCAGCCCCGCGACCCGCTCTGACACACCCTCCGATTCTTCGGTGGCCAGCTGGAGGTTTGGCAGTCTGCCGCTACTGCGCTCCGTCGGCTCTTCCAGGGAACCTCAGGAGTGCTCGGCAAGCGGAGGCCGGGTAACTGGTGCACGGTCGTAAGTCCCGACGGCTCTGGTCAGAGGCCGAAGGCTCCGCCACTGACCAAGATGGCGATGCCCAGTCCGATGAGGACGATGGGGAACAGGATGTGCTCCCACCGCTCAAGGACTTCGGCGATCGGGGGCGGGTGGCCACGAACTTGGCCAGCATGACAAGGACCGCGACCAGCCCGAGGAAGACGATGCAGTAAGCCACCACGGCCGCCGGTCCCACGCTGAGGAAGACCGGGACGTAGACGCCGATGTTGTCCCCACCGTTGGCGAAGGTGACCCCCGCGACCGTCCAGACGGCGACGTTCTTGCCGGTGACCTTGGCATCGTCACCATCGTCGTCGTTCCCGCGCCAGGCCTCCCATGCGGCCCACAGACCCAAGACCAACGGGATGAGTCCGAAGTACGGGATGACTGCCGAGGGCAGGAACGCGTCCGCGCCCAGGGTGACGAGCACTGCCGCGCCAAGGATGCCCGCGAACCCCAGGTACTGGCCCAGCACGATCCGGGCCGTGGTTCCGGACTGTCCTGCGCCGCGCGCGAAGAACAGCGAGAGCACGATGATGTCGTCGATGTTGGTCGCGATGAACAGGCCGATCGCCTGCAGGACCGAGGACAGGATCATGCGCCAGCCTCGGCGGCGCAACATCTGGCGATCGAGCAAGCCGGATCGAGACACGGGGCGTTCTCGTCCACTGCGAGGGCAACCTCGACCAGCGCGGTCAGCGCCCGCGCCAGGTGCGGATCCGCGATCTCATAGCGTGTGCGGCGGCCTTCGAGCTCGGCGACCACGATGCCGCAGTCTCGCAGGCAGGTCAGATGGTTGGACACGTTCGAGCGCGTCAGGCCAAGGTCGCGCGCCAACTCCGCCGGGTAGGCAGGCCGCTCAAGCAGCACCAGGAGAAGCCGTGACCGGGTGGGATCCGCCAGCGCCCGGCCCAGCCGGTTCATCACATCCAGACGAGAAGCAATGGTCAGCACGCGCTGAACTATACAGCACTGACTGTACCAATAACGGTGACTGCAGCGCCTCCGATGCGTCGCTCCGCTCCGTTGTCAGGGGCCCCAGCCTGGCGCCTCCGCCAATGCGGACCACGTGGGAGGTGAACCACGCGCCCCCCTGGCGTGTGGCCCTACTTTGCGCGGATCGTCGGTTTGAGCGACAGTCGCGCAAGATCGACCCCTCACGATCGTGCAATCTTCACTGCATCTCGACAACATCTCGACATCGAGGGCTCGGTCAGAAGTTGCTGGCCATGTTGGTGAACTTGCTGTAGTGACCCTGGAACGCGACGACGACGGTGTCCGTAGGGCCGTTGCGGTGCTTCGCCACGATGACGTCCGCCTCCCCCTCGCGAGGTGACTCCCGTTCGTAGAGCGACTCCCGGTGCAGCAGGATGACGACGTCGGCGTCCTGCTCGATGGAGTTGTGGACGGCGATGCCGTTGGCCACGAAGTTGTGATTGCCCAGGACGGTGGCGTCGTAGACCTCCTCGACGCCGTCCAGCTCGATGCTCGCAACCTCGTCCCAGAAGACGTCGTTCACGGCGAAAAGCTCCAGCTCGGCGCTGTCGAGGACAGCGGCGACCCGCCTGAGACGCTCGCGGGAGGGGGCGCTGTTGGACAGCGCGGATCCGCAGGACGACATCCCCAGCTCCTTCTGGAACTGACGCGCCGTCATGCCCTTGTCCACGATGACCTGCCGCACGTCGTCCCAGACCTGCGGCGGCACGGTGTCCACGTTGGTGTTCCCCTGGCGGTCCCGGATGATCCCCAGGAGTTGGGCGGCAGAGGCCGACCGGCCCCCGAACACACCGATCTCCTGCAGGAAGCGACGCTGGCTGTCGGCGCCCGAGATGTCCAGGGTGTAGCCGTTGCGGTAGCCCTCCTTTCGCACCGTCCTGAGGCGGGTGCTGATCCCGAAGCGCAGCAGGAGCTGCGAGACGTCGTCGGCCAGTCGCCGACTCGTCGTCGCGTAGTAGATCCGCCCCCCGTTCTGCGCCCTGTTCACCGTGACCGAGCCGTCGGTGGCCCAGAGGTGGTGCAGGAAGAGGGCGATCTGCCGCTTGGACGCGTGGAACAACGACTCGGGGACGAACTTCTCGTGGCTGCGCAGGCCGAAGACACCCAGCTCGTCCAGCCAGGCCACGATCGGGTGCCTCCGTCCCCGAGCGAGCGGGAACGGAGCCCGGAGACGCAGGCTGGTGCAGCGGGCAGCGGGGTGGTCGTCGCGGACGGCCACGACACCGAAGGAGAGCGCAGCCTGAGACACCGCACGGAGGTTCTCCTCGTCGACCGAGGCGTACCGGAGAGCTTGGCGTCGCACCATCGAACCGTCCCCCAGCATGTGGGCCAGCAGAACGACGCGGTCGTCCTCCGTCCAGGGCTGGTGCGTCTCCGGCGCCGGCACGTGCCGCGGGACAGCGAGCCGGTCGCCGGGGCGCAGGTCACCCAGCGGACGCCACCCGTCATAGGTCAGGAAGGGGTGGTTCTCCGTCGCGCGGACCGTCTTGCCGGAGGTGAGCGTCAGGCGGAACACCGGCTTGGTGCCCGTCGGGAAGACGTGGGTCAGGTGCCTCCGTACGTAGCGCAGGGAGTCGTCCAGCGACCAGACCGGCACGTCCCGTTCACCCGTCCGGTGGAGCTCACCCATCGTCACCTCGGCCCCGGTGTCGGCCCTCAGGACCCGGGTGTCCGCCGTCAGACAACCCGACTCCCTCAGGTCGCTCATCTGCGGCTTCTTGTCCGTCCGCTGCTCCGGGCCACGGTTGAGCTGGGAGAGCGCGATGAGCGGGACCTCGAGCTCCTTGGCGAGCAGCTTCAGCGCACGGGAGAACTCGGCGACCTCCTGCTGGCGGGACTCGACGCGCTTGCCCGAGCTCATGAGCTGCAGGTAGTCGACGATCACCAGCTTGAGGTTGTGCCGCTGCTTGAGCCGGCGGCACTTGGCGCGGATCTCCATCAACGACATGTTGGGGCTGTCGTCGATGAAGAGGGGCGCGTTGGTGATGCGGCCCTGCGTCTCGGCCAGCTTGGTCCAGTCCCGGTCGCGCATGTTGCCCTTGCGCATGTTCTGCAGCGCGATCTCGGACTCGGCCGAGAGCAGACGCATCGTGATCTCCGTGCGGCTCATCTCCAGGCTGAAGACGACGGTGGGCATGTTGGCCTTGATCGCGGCCGCCCGCGCGATGTCCAAAGCGAAGGTCGACTTGCCCACAGCTGGCCTCGCCGCGACGATGATCATCTGCCCCGGGTGCAGGCCGTTGGTCAGCTCGTCCAGGTCGGTGAAGCCGGTGGGCACCCCCGTCATGTCCCCCGACTGACCGGCGGCGTGCTCGATCTCGTCCAGGGTCGGCTCGATCAGGTCGGACAGCGGGTGGTAGTCGTCACCACCGCGCTTGTCGGCCACGGCGTAGACCTCGGCCTGGGCCTGGTTGACGACGTCCTCGACGTCACCCCCGGCGTAGCCGATCTGCACGATGCGCGTGCCGGCGTCCACCAACCGGCGCAGCACCGCCCGCTCGGCGACGATCTCGGCGTAGAACGAGGCGTTCGCCGCGGTCGGCACCGCCGCGATGAGCTGGTGGAGGTAGGCCGAGCCTCCGATGCGCTGCAGGTCGCCGCGCTTGGTCAGCTCGTCGGCGACCGTGATCGCATCCACGGGCTCGCCCCGCGAGTAGAGGTCGACGCAGGCCTCGTAGATGCGCTCGTGGGCCGGGCGGTAGAAGTCCTGCGCCGTGACGATCTCCGAGCACTCGGCGATCGCATCCTTGGAGAGCATCATCGAGCCCAGGGCGCTCTGCTCCGCCGCGACGTCCTGCGGCGGCAGCCGGTCCTCCGGACCCCCGGACGGCCCCTCCTGCGGCGGTCCGTAGACCTCCATCTCGCTCAGTGCCATACCCTGCTCCCTCACGCTCGTCGGACGCCTGTTCGCATGACACCACCGGCCACCGACACACCCTCGCCGGCGCTCGGAGAGCCTCGGGACGGCCTCCCCCGGGCGCGGGACACCCCACCGTACGTCCTCCTTGACGACCGTGCAGCCATCCCCTGTGGACGAGGTGTGGACCACGTGTGCACGGACGGTGGACGCTCCCACGCCACGCGCGGCAGGCCTGTGGACAACGATGTGGACTCAGCGGGAACTTGCGTCACATCAGGCCTCTGACCAGTGTGGACGCGACACACAGGCTGTGGACGGGAAGAAGTTTCGTCCACGGCACCACCCGGGTCCCACCCGCCTCCCCGGGCGGCTGAGACACTGACCCGCGTGACGGCGGACGAGGACGAGGGGGCAGAGCCGGGGGCGGAGACAGAGCCGGGCCCACGGCATCCTGCTCCGGCGCGGGAGATCCTGCGCCTCGCGGTGCCGGCCTTCCTCGCTCTCATCGCCGAGCCGCTCTTCCTCCTGGCCGACTCGGCCATCGTGGGCCACCTCGGCACATCGGCCCTCGCCGGGCTGGGCGTGGCCAGCGCCGTCCTGCTCACGGCGGTCAACCTCTTCATCTTCCTGGCCTACGGCACCACCGCCGTCGTGGCCCGCCGCCTCGGCCCGGGGACGAGCGCGGCGCGGTCAGCGCGGGGGTGGACGGCATCTGGCTGGCCCTCCTGCTGGGTGCCGTCGGCACCCTCGTCGTCCTGCTCGCCGCCCAGCCGCTCGTGGAGCTCTTCGGCGCCAGCCCCGAGGTCGTCACCGAGGCGGTGACCTACCTGCGCTGGTCCGCGCTCGGCATCCCGCCCATGCTCGTCGTGCTGGCCACCACCGGGGTGCTCCGGGGGCTGCAGGACACCCGGACCCCGCTGGTCGCCGCGGTCGCCGGCTTCACCGGCAACGCCGTCCTCTCCCTCCTCCTCGTGCACGGGGTGGGCTGGGGCATCGCCGGCGCCGCGATCGGGACGGTCGTGGCCCAGACGGGTATGGCGATCGGCCTGGTCCTGGTCGTCGTGCGGGGGGCCCGACGGCTGGGCGCGACCCTCACCCTGCACCACGCGGGCGTGCTGCGGGCGGCCCTGGACGGGGTGCCCCTCATCGTGCGGACGGTCGCGCTGCGGGCGGCCCTGCTGCTCACCACCTGGGCCGCGGCCGGGCTGGGGGACGCCCCGCTGGCCGCCCACCAGGTCGCGATGACCGTGTGGACGGCCCTGGCCTTCGCCCTGGACGCGCTGGCGATCGCCGCGCAGGCCCTGACCGGGCGCTCGCTGGGCGCCGGGGACGTCGCGAGCACCCGGGAGACGACCGCGCTCATGGTGCGGTGGTCGGTGTGGTTCGGGGTGATCCTCACCGTCCTCATCGTCGCGCTGCACCGCGTCGTGCCGCTCGGCTTCAGCCAGGACCCGGACGTGCGGACCGCCCTGGCCGCCGCCCTCCTCGTCGTCGCCGTGGGGCAGCCGGTCGCCGGGATCGCGTTCATCCTCGACGGCGTCCTCATCGGGGCGGGCGACACCCGCTGGCTGGCCGGGGCCCAGACGATCGCCACGCTCGCCTACGTCCCGATGGTGCTCGGCGTGGTCCTGTCGGGCGTCACCGGCGCGACCGGCCTGGTCTGGCTGTGGGTCGCCTTCACCGGCTTCATGGCGGTGCGTGCCGCCCTGCTCTGGGGGCGATCCCGGGGCGACCGGTGGATGGTCGTCGGCGCCTGACACCACGGTGCCATGTTTGACATATCCGAAGAATCTGTGATCTAGTCCTGCCATGCGTTCTCCGGAAGCGATGCGGCTGATGCCCTGGGCGGTTCGCGCCCAGGCCGCCTGTCTGCGCTGACCGCCGCCTCCGACCTCCCCCTCCCCGCCGCCGACGTCCACCTCGGCCGCTGCCGCATACCCGAAGATTCTTCTGGAGAACCGTTATGTCCGTCACCGCCCTGCATCCACCCCCCGCCGACCTGCGCAGCCTCTTCCGGCGCCCCACCGCCAGCACCTGGGTCATCACCTCGGCCGCCGCCGACGACGCCGATCCGGTGGGCTTCACCGCCATCTCCGTCGTCTCGGTCAGCCTCGACCCGCCGCTGGTGAGCTTCAACGTCGCCAAGACCTCCTCGTCCCTGGTCACCCTGGCCCGCAGCCGACGAGCCGCCCTGCACCTCCTCGCCTCCCACCAGGACGTCGTGGCCGCGCGGTTCGCCGCCGACCGCACCCGACGCTTCGTCGAGGACGGCACCTGGGGCTGGCAGGACGGCCTGCCCCGCCTCCACGACGTCAACGCCCGGCTGGTCACCACCCTGACCGACCTCGTCGACGCCGGGGACTCCTTCGTGGCCATCGCCCGGGTGCACACCACCTCCGTGGCCTCCCCCGCCCAGCACACCCTCCTTCACCACGCCGGGCGCTTCGCCGCCCCGCACCAGATCGGAGCCTGAGATGTCCGTTCACGACCAGCCGCTGTCCTTCGCCTACTGGGTGCCCAACGTCTCCGGGGGCCTGGTCGTCTCCACCGTGGAGCAGCGCACCGACCACGGACCCGCCTACAACATCGACGTGGCCCGCACCGCCGAGCGGGTCGGCTTCGACTACGCCCTGACCCAGGTGCGCTACCTGGCCAGCTACGGCGCCGACGCCCAGCACGAGTCGGTGAGCTTCTCCCTGGGGCTGCTCGGCCGCACCGAGCGCCTGCGCGTCATCGCCGCCGTCCACCCGGGCCAGTGGCCGCCCCACATCCTGGCCAAGCTCGCCGCCACGGCCCAGGAGCTGCACGGCGGCCGGCTGGCGCTCAACGTGGTGTCCGGCTGGTTCAAGGACGAGTACACCCGGCTCGGCCTGGACTGGCTCGAGCACGAGGAGCGCTACCGGCGGGCCGAGGAGTTCATCGAGGTGCTCCGGGGTCTGTGGGCGGAGGAGCCCTTCACCTTCCGCGGCGACTTCTACCGCACCCGGGAAGCCGTCTTCCGCCCCGCCCCGTCCCGCGCCCCCGAGGTCTTCCAGGGCGGCAACTCCAGCGCCGCCCGCGAGATGGCCGGCCGGCTCTCGGACGTCTACTTCATGAACGGCAACTCTGTCGAGGGCGTCCGGGAGCAGGTCGTGGACGTCCGCGCGCGGGCCGCCCGCCATGGTCGGGAGGACGACGTCCGCTTCGGCCTCAACGGCTTCGCCGTCGTGCGGGACACCGAGGCGGAGGCCCGGCGGGTCGTCGAGGAGATCGTCGAGCGGGCCGACGTCGAGAAGGTGCACGCCTTCGGCGAGGCGGTGCGGCAGGCTGGGCGGTCGACCCAGGACCGGAAGGGGATGTGGGTCGACTCCGACTTCCGCGACCTGGTGCAGTACAACGACGGCTTCCGCACCGGTCTCGTCGGCACCCCCGATCAGGTCGCCCGCCGGGTCCTGGACCTCAAGGCGGCCGGGGTGGACGTGCTGCTGTGCGGCTTCCTCCACGTCCGCGAGGAGGTCGAGCGCTTCGGGGAGCAGGTGATCCCGCTGGTCCGCGAGCTCGAGGCGCAGGGGTATGGCGTCGAGCCCCGCACCGCGGCGGCCACCGCCGCAGCGACGGGGGCGGTGGCGTGAGCGTGCCGGACCCGGCGGGGACGACACCCCTCGACGTCGCCGCGCTGGGTGCGAGCCTGCGCCAGCAGCAGCGGCCGGTCAAGGCGCGCTACCGCGACGACCCGGCCAGCGCCGTCATTCCCGCGGAGGCGTCGGCGACGGTGGACCAGCGGTCCCTCACGGCGACGGTGCCGACGTGGGCCGGTGACCTCGTCGCCGGGCTCCACCCCGGTGCGGGCGGGGACGGCTCCCGCGCGTGCTCCGCCGACCTGGTCCTGCAGGCCCTCGTGGCCTGCGCGGGGGTCACGCTCGCCGCCGTCGCCACCGCCCTCGGGCTGGAGCTGCGTCGGGCGCAGGTGCGGGCCAGCACGACCTGGGACGCCCGCGGGACCCTCGGCCTGGACCGGGAGGCCCGGGTCGGGCTGGGCGACGTCGAGCTCGTCCTGGACCTCGAGGTGCTCACCGCGGACGGCCGCCCGGCCGCCCCGGAGCAGGTGGACAAGCTGGTCCAGCTCACCGAGCGCTACTGCGTCGTGGCCCGCACGCTGACCGAGCCCGCGGGGCTGAGCGTCCGGCTGGCGTGAGCGTCCGGCTGGCGTGAGCGTGCGGCCGGCGTGAGCGTGCGGCCGGCGTGAGCGTCTCAGGTGCTGTCGTGCTGGGCCCCGCTGGAACGCCCCAGGTGGATGTCGGTCGGCGCGATCTGCCCGGTGCGGAAGCCGGCCCGGCCCACCATGTGCGCACCGGCCGGGATGGTGAGCAGCTGGAAGACGCCGATGAGCACGAGCATCCCGACGTCCAGACCCGAGCGGGTGCGCAGGCCCACCCCCAGGATCACGAGCAGGACGCCCAGGACCTGGGGCTTGGTGCCCGCGTGCATGCGGGTCAGGAGGTCGGGGAAGCGCAGCAGCCCGACCGAGGCGGCCACGCACAGCATGGCCCCCAGCAGCAGGCAGACCAGCCCGGCGACGTCGAGCACGTCGGTGAGGCTCATGACGCACCCCCCGTCCGCCCGCCCGGTTGCGGGGCCCGGGTGGCTCCCCGGCCCAGCGAGCGGGGGTCGTCCTCGAGCCGGTCCGGGGCCGGCGGGATGAAGGGGGTGTCGCGGTCCCGGGCCACGAAGCGGGCCACCGCGACCGAGCCCATGAAGCCCACGAGGGACAGCGAGATGAGCAGCGGCAGGGTGGTCCACGCCTCGGTGAGCGCAGCGTAGGCGCCGAGCGCGCAGACCACGATCGAGACCATGGTGTCCGAGGCCACGACCCGGTCCAGGACGCTGGGGCCGATCGTCACCCGGATCAGCGTGAGGAAGGCCGAGAGCGCCAGCAGCCCACCGATGATCCAGGTGAGGACGGTCTCGATGCTGTCGACGCTCATCGGATCTCCTCGTCCTCGGCGGGGGTGGCGGCGGGGGTGGCGGGGGTGCCTGCCCCGTCCCGCTCGGCGAGCCGGGCCTGGGCCTCGCGGCGCCGCCGGGGGTGCAGCAGCTCGGCGGCGTCCGGGTGCAGCGCACGCAGCACCCGGGCCTCCTGGCCCCGGACCCGGTGCCGGACCCGCTCCGCCTCCGCCCGGGTGCGCACCCCCAGGGCGTGGATGGTCAGGACCCGCTCCCGCGAGTCGAGGTCGATGACCACCGACCCCGGCACCAGCGCGACCATCTCCGCGGTGAGGGTCTGCAGCAGGACGTCGTCGCCGACCAGCTCCATGTCCATGACGACGCCGCGCGCCGGCCTCCCGGGGCGGACGGCCAGCCACGACACCTCGACCGAGGAGCGTACGACGTCGTAGAGGAACCGGACGACCAGCACCACCACCCCCCAGGGGCGGGGTCGCAGCCGGAAGTTCACCCGGGGCAGCGGGAAGAAGGCGAGCACGAGGTAGCCGAAGACCAGTCCGCCCAGAACGTTGCCCCAGCTCAGGCTCCCCCACAGCAGCACCCAGACCGCGGCCAGCCAGGCGAGCCCACCCAGGGAGACCCGCAACCGGCGCAGGGAGGACAGGTTCACAGCATCGCCCCCGCTCCCAGGACGGCCTCGAGGTAGGGCGTGCGCAGCATGAGGTCCACCGCCGCCCGGGTGGTGATCTCGAACAGGGGCCCGGCGACCACCGTCAGGCCCACCCCGACCAGGACCAGGGCGGTCGTGGGCACCAGCACGCCGGCGCCGAGCGCCTCGTGGTAACCGCCGCGCAGCGGCCCCTGCCCCGTCAGCCCGCGGGCGTTCTCGGACCAGAAGGCCCGGCCCCAGACCTTCGCGACGGCATACAGGGTGAGCAGGGAGTTGGCCACGGAGCCGACGACGACCGTCAGCG
Source organism: Ornithinimicrobium flavum (assembly GCF_004526345.1). NCBI lineage: Bacteria > Bacillati > Actinomycetota > Actinomycetes > Micrococcales > Ornithinimicrobiaceae > Ornithinimicrobium > Ornithinimicrobium flavum. Next base: position 3,652,458 of record NZ_CP038213.1, read on the forward strand.
CCAGCCACCCCCCGTCGGCCACCCCCGCCTGGAGCAGGCCGACCTTGCCCAGGAAGCCGCTGAAGGGCGGGATGCCGGCGAGGTTCATCGCCGGCACGAAGAAGAGGATGCCCACGACCGGGGCGATCCGGGCCAGGTCGCCGAGCCGGGTGGAGTCGGAGGAGCCGCCCACCCGCTCGACCAGCCCGACGACGAGGAAGAGCGTGGTCTGGATGAGGATGTGGTGGGCGACGTAGAAGATGGCCGCCCCCAGGCCGTGGGTGCTGCCCAGCGCGATCCCGAAGAGCATGTAGCCGATGTGGCTCACCAGCGTGAAGGACAGCATCCGCTTGATGTCGTCCTGGGCGATCGCGCCCAGGATCCCGACGAGCATGGTCAGCAGGGCCGCCCACAGCAGCAGGTCCTCGAAGCGCCCGCCGGGGAAGAGCAGCGTCTGCGTGCGGATCATCGCGTAGATGCCGACCTTGGTGAGCAGGCCGGCGAAGACGGCGGTGACCGGGGCCGGCGCCGTGGGGTAGGAGTCGGGCAGCCACCCGGACATCGGGAAGACCGCGGCCTTCACCGCGAAGCCGACCAGCAGCATGAGCTGCAGCAGCGCCGCCGTCCCGGGCGAGATGTCCCCCAGGCGCTGGCTCAGCAGGGCCAGGTTGACCGTGCCGGTGGCGGCGTAGACCATGCCGATGGCCGCCAGGAAGATCATCGAGGACAGCAGCGAGACGAAGACGTAGGTGGTGCCCGCTCGCACCCGCTCCGCCGTGCCGCCGAGGGTCAGCAGCACGAAGCTGGCGGCGAGCAGCATCTCGAAGCCGACGTAGATGTGGAACAGGTCGCCGGAGATGAAGGTCGTGGTGACCCCGGCCGCGAGCACGAGCAGCGTGGGGTGGAAGACCGGCAGCGGCGCGTGCCCGTCGCTCTCGTCGTCGAAGCTGCTCGCCCCCTGCCCGATCGAGTAGGCCAGGACCGCCATGGTCACGGTCGTCGAGACGATGATCATGATCGCCGAGAGCCGGTCGACGACCAGGATGATGCCCTCCTCGGGCAGCCACCCCCCGACGTGCATCACCTGCGGGCCCAGGGTGTCCGCCGCCCACAGCAGGACACCGGCGGTGGCCAGCATGCCGGTCAGGACGGTCATGCTCACGGCACGCTGCACCCAGGTGCGTCCCGCGGCCGCCAGGGTGAGGCCGGCCCCGACCAGCGGCAGCAGGACCATGAGCGGCACGAGCACGGAGAACTCGCTGGTCACGACCGCTCACCCCCCGGTGCGGGCGGCGGGTCGGTCTGCGTCGGCTCGCTCCCGGCGCCGGCGTCGACGACGTCCTGAGGGTCGTCGGTGCCCTCCCCGGGGCCGGCGACGGCGTGCTCCTCGCGCTCGGTGGTGGGTGTCCACGGGTCACCGGGTATGCCGTAACGCCGCTCGCTGCGCTCGCTCTCGGCGGTGATCTCCGCGGCCCGCTCCTTGGCGGAGCGGTCGTCCCCGGTGTCGTCGGCCTCGGCGCGGGCGTGGATCCGCGCCGACTCGGTGTCGTCGTCCACCAGGTCCTGGCGGCCCAGCTGCCAGGACCGGTGCGCCAGGGCCAGCACGAAGGCCGTCATCGCCAGGGTGATGACGATGGCGGTGAGGACCAGGGCCTGCGGGACGGGGTCGGCCAGCGGGGCGCCCTCGTCGTTCGACCCGATGATCGGCGGGGCGCCGGCGTCGCCGGAGCCGATGACGAAGATGAGGTTGATGCCGTTGCCCATGAGCAGGAAGCCCATGAGGGCGCGGACCATCGAGCGGGAGAGGAAGAGGTAGACCCCGGTGCCGACCAGGATGCTCGAGACCACGACGAGGGTGAGGTTGGGGGTCATGAGCCGACCCCTCCCGCTGGCGCTCGCGGCTGATCTGCTCGTCGATCCCCGAGCCCAGGCTGCGGAGGATGTCGAGCATGAGTCCGAGGACGACGAGGTAGACGCCGACGTCGAAGAGCAGGGAGCTGACGAGGGGGACCTCCCCGATGAGGGGGACCTCGACGTAGGTGTGCCAGGTCCGCAGGGCCGGGCTGCCCAGGGCCATCGGGATGAGCGCCGAGCCGGCGGCGACGAAGAGCCCGGTGCCGAGCAGCACCGCCGGCATGACCGGCAGGGCGGCCCGCAGCTCGAAGCCGCGGCCGGCCAGGTAGCGCAGGCACAGGGCCAGGCCGCCGACGATACCGGCGGCGAAACCGCCACCGGGCTGGTTGTGCCCGGCCAGCAGCAGGTAGATCGACCAGAGCAGCACCGTGTGGAAGACCAGCCGGGTGACGATCTCGAAGATCGTGGACCGGCGCTGGGGGTCGAGCTGGTCGCCGACGCTGATCCACCGGGTGGGGTCGGAGGCCAGGGAGGTCGTGGGCTTGCGGTCCCGCATGGTGGCCAGCCGGCCCCGGGTGGTGCGCAGCCCCTCGCGGACGCCCTCGACGACCTCGTCGCGCAGGAAGACCAGGCTGGCCACGCCGGTGGCGCAGGCCAGCACGACCGACAGCTCACCCATGGTGTCCCAGGCGCGGACGTCGACCAGGATGACGTTGACGATGTTGTAGCCGCCGCCGTACTCGACCGCACGCTCGGGCAGCCCCACCCCGGCCGGCTCGTGCACCCGGGAGGACGCGGCGATCATCGCGACCACCCCGACGATGCCGCCGACCGCGACGCCCACCAGGCCGCGGACCCGCCGGGTCATCGGGCTCGGGTCGTCCGGGAAGCGGCCGGACAGCCGGCGCAGCACGAGGACGAGGACGACGAGGGTGACGGTCTCGACGAGGACCTGGGTGAGCGCGAGGTCCGGCGCGCCGTGGAGCAGGAAGAGCAGCGCCGTGCCGTAGCCGGCGACGCTCACCAGGAAGACGGCGCGGAAGCGGCGCCGCGCCCGGGTCGCGAGCACGGACGCCAGCACCACGAGGACTGCGACGGCGACCTGCGCGGCACTGTCGGCCAGCCGCACCTCCTCCGGCCAGGTTGCCCCCGCGGTGAGCAGCTGCACCGTCGGGAGCACCACGAGGACGGCCAGGATCGTGCCGAGCAGCACCGGGAGGGAGCCCCGCTGCAGGAAGCCGGTGATCTCCAGCGAGGCGCGGTCCAGGGTCCGCATGATCTGCTGGTAGGTCCGGCCGAGGTCGACCGGCGACAGCGGGATGGGCACCTCGACGGGGCGCCGGGCCTGCAGGCCCCACCACAGCGCGCCGCCTGCCCAGATAAGGGCCGACACCGCCAGCGGCAGCCCCCACCCGTGCCACAGCCCCAGGTGCACCTCCGTGGTGTCCGCCACGGCCGTCACCGCCGCGGTGTGCGGCTCGAGGACGCCCTCCAGCGCCTTCGAGGTGACACCCAGGGCGAGCCCGCCCACCGCCAGCAGGAGGGGTATGCCGACCAGCAGGGCACCCGGCGGGTGCCAGTCGGTCTCCGGCTGGATGGCGACGGGGGTGGCGCCGCCGTCCTCGGCGTCGGGCGTCGCGGGCTGGGTCGGCCCCCGGGACCCGTCGGTGAAGGCGCCCCACACGAAGCGCAGGGAGTAGGCCATCGTCAGGACCGAGCCGAGGACCACCGAGCCGAGCGCCAGGCCCTGGAGCGACCAGAGGCCGTCCGGCGGGGAGAGCAGGGCCGTGACGGCGGCCTCCTTGCCGACGAAGCCGATCAGGACCGGCAGTCCGGCCATCGACATCGCCGCCAGGGTCCCCGCGAGCGCCAGCAGCGGAGCCTTGCGGCGCACCCCGACCAGCTTGCGGATGTCCCGGGTGCCGGCGGCGTGGTCGATGGCCCCGGTCGTCAGGAAGAGAGCGGCCTTGAACAGCGAGTGGGCCACGACCAGGGTGAGGCCGGCCAGCATGGCGCCCGTGCTGCCGTAGCCCAGGAGCAGGGTGAGGAAGCCCAGCTGGCTGACCGTGCCGTAGGCGAGGAGAAGCTTGAGGTCGGTCTGCCGGGTGGCGCGGAACGCCCCGAGGAGCATCGTGGCCGACCCGAGCACGAGGATCGTGACCTGCCAGGCCGGCAGGTCGGCATACCCGGGCGCCAGCCTGGCCACGAGGTAGACCCCCGCCTTGACCATCGCGGCGGCGTGCAGGTAGGCGCTGACCGGGGTGGGCGCGGCCATGGCACCGGGCAGCCAGAAGTGGAAGGGGAGCAGCGCGGACTTGGTGATCGCCCCGACGAGCAGGAGCACGATCCCCCAGGTGACGGCGGTGCCGGTGTGCGGGGAGCCGACGATCTCGCTGATGCGGTAGGTGCCGGCGTCCTGACCGATCAGGACGATGCCCACGAGCATCGCCAGCCCGCCGAAGGTGGTGACGATGAGCGCCTGCTTGGCCGCGCGGGTGCTCGCGGCGCTCGTGGTGAGGTAGCCGACGAGCAGGTAGGAGAGCACCGTGGTGATCTCCCAGAAGATGTAGAGCACCAGCAGGTCGTCGGTCGTGACCAGCCCGAGCATGGCTCCGGCGAACCCCACGAGAGAGCCGGCGAGCAGCGACAGGTTGCCGTCGTCCTCGTCGAAGTAGGAGGCGCAGTAGAGCAGGACGAGCGCCCCGATGCCCGAGACGATGAGCGTCATCACCCAGGCGAGGGTGTCCATCCGGAAGACGAGGTCCATGCCGAGGTCACGGACCCAGCGGAAGCCCTCCTCGTGCGCCCGGTCCGCCGACGGGATCCGGGTCGCGGCCCACACCGCGGTGACGGCGGGTGCGAGGGCCAGCACGTAGAACGCGCGGGTGCCGAGCAGGCGCAGGAGGACGGGGGCGAGGACGGCCGCCACCAGGTGCGCCACCAGCAGGGTCGCGATCATGTGCGGCCCTTCCTCGTGTGCGTGACGTGTCCTCCAAGATTACCCGACCGAGCGGCCCGTCCGGACCGCCCGGGAGGGGACGGCGGAGAGCCCCGGCCCACCGTGGGTGGGTCAGGGCTCTCCGGTGTCGGTCGTCAGGAGGCGACGACGGTGACCGTGACGTCTGCGGCGACCTCGTCGTGCAGACGCACGTGGACGGGGTGCTCGCCGAGGCTGCGGATCGGGGTGCGCAGCTCGATGCGGCGCTTGTCGACCTGCGGGCCCCCGGCGGCCACGATCGCGTCGGCGATCTCGGAGGGCGTGACGGCGCCGAAGAGGCGGCCGCCCTGCCCGGCGCGGGCGGTGACGGTGACGGCCGAGCCCTCGAGCTTCGCCTTGGCGGCGGAGGCGTCCTCGGCGGAGCGCAGCGCGCGCTTGACGCGGCCGGCCTTGATCGAGTCGACCTGCTTCTGGCCGCCCTTGGTCCACGGGGTGGCGACCTTCCGGGGCAGCAGGTAGTTGCGGGCGTAGCCGTCCTTGACGTCGACGACGTCACCGGCCTCGCCGAGGCCGGACACGGGCTGGGTCAGGATGATGCGCATGATCTTCTCTTCTCCGTTCCGTGATCAGCGGGAGGAGCTGCTGTAGGGCAGCAGCGCCATCTCGCGGGCGTTCTTGACGGCGTTGGCGATGCGACGCTGCTCCTGGACCGAGACACCGGTCACCCGGCGGGCACGGATCTTGCCCCGGTCGGAGATGAACTTGCGCAGCAGCGCGGTGTCCTTGTAGTCGATGGACTCGATCTTGGCGGACTTGAGCGGGTTCGCCTTCTTCTTGGGCTTACGAATGACGGGCTTGGCCATCGTGGTGCTCTCCCTTTCCTGAAGAGCCCGAGCTGAGCTCGGGATGGGTGGGTCGTGCTGTGTATGGGGTGGTGCCGGGGATCAGAACGGGGGCTCGTCGTAGGACGGGGCCCCGCCCCATCCGCCACCGGACTGGCCGCCACCGGACTGGCCTCCGCTGGAGGCGCCGCCGCTGGCCCACGGGTCGTTGTCCGGGGTGGACTGGCCACCCGCGGAGGAGCCGGACGACTGCTGGCCGCCGGAGGGCTGGTTGCCCCAGCCGCCCTGACCGCCCTGACCGCCCTGACCGGCGGACTGACCACCTCCCTGGCCGCCGCCCTGCCAGCCGCCGCCGCCCTGACCGCCCTGCCCACCCTGGCGCTGGGCCTTGGTGACCGAGGCGGTGGCGTAGCGCAGCGAGGGGCCGACCTCGTCGACCTGCATCTCCATGACCGTGCGGTTCTCCCCCTCCGGCGTCTGCCAGGAGCGGGAGACCAGCCGGCCGGTGGCGATGACGCGGTCGCCGCGGTGCAGGCTCTCGGCGGCGTGCTCGGCCGCCTCGCGCCAGACCGAGCAGCGCATGAACAGCGTCTCCCCGTCCTTCCAGTCGTTGGTCTGACGGTCGAACGTGCGGGGCGTCGAGGCCACGGTGAAGTTGGCGACGGCCGCACCGCTGGGGGTGAAGCGCAGCTCGGGATCGGCGGTGAGGTTGCCGATCACGGTGAGGGGAGTCTCTCCGGCCATGTCAGGTCATCCTTGATCCGTGAGGGTTACGTGTGGTCGGTGCCGGTGGCGGGGACGTCGGAGGACGAGCCTCAGGCGTCGCGACGGAGCAGCTTGGTCCGCAGGACGGACTCGTTGAGCCCCAGCTGGCGGTCCAGCTCCTGGACGGTCGCGGGCTCGGCGGTCATCATGACCACGACGTAGATGCCTTCGGCCTGCTTCTTGATCTCGTAGGCCAGGCGCCGACGACCCTGGACGTCGATCTCGTCGACGGTGCCACCGTCCTTGGGGACGACGGCGAGCATCTTCTCCAGCGTGGGCTGGAGGTTGCGCTCGTCGGTCTCGGGGTCGAGGATCATCATCATCTCGTACTGACGCATGCGGGAACCCACCTCCTTCGGTCTCATGCGGTCACGGTCTCTCCGTGACAGGAGGGCTTCATACGTCTCACCGCCACCCGGGGCCAGCCTCCCACCGACGAGGGCGACGGCGCAGAAGTTGTCCACAGGCATTGGACGGCGGTGAACTCCACCACGATACCGGGCGCGCCGCTCGGCGGCCTAATCCCGGCGCGGGGCTCGCGGTAGCGTCGGGCAGCGTGACCGCCACCGCCCTGCCCACCGCCGACGGCCGCGCCGCCGCCGCGGGCCGGGCCCCGCTCCGGGGGGACATCGAGGGCCTCCGCGCGATCGCGGTCCTCATGGTCCTCGCCTACCACGTCGGGCTGCCGGGGTCGGGCGCCGGCTTCGCCGGGGTGGACGTCTTCTTCGTCATCTCCGGCTACCTCATCACCAGCCAGCTCGTCCGGGAGGCCACTCGCACCGGGCGGATCTCCGTCCCCCGGTTCTACGCCCGCCGCGCGCGGCGGCTGCTGCCCGCGGCCACCGTGGTGCTGGTCGCCACGACGCTCGCCGGGATGCTCGTCCTGCCACGGGGCCGGCAGTCCGAGCTGGGGGCGGAGGTCCTGGCGGCCACCGGGTATGTCGTCAACTGGCTGCTGGCGGGGCGGGAGGTCGACTACCTCGCCGAGGACGCCGACCCCTCCTGGGTGCAGCACTACTGGTCGTTGTCCGTCGAGGAGCAGTTCTACGTCGTCTGGCCGCTGCTCGTCATCGCGGTGCTGTGGGCCTCGGCCCGGCTGCGCCTGCGCTTCCTGCGGGTGCTCACCCTGGCGCTCGCGGTCGTGGTGCTCGCCAGTCTGGTGTGGTCGGTCCTCCGCACCGCCGAGGCACCCGGGCCGGCCTACTTCTCGACGCTGACACGGGCGTGGCAGCTGGGCACCGGGGCTCTGCTCGTGCTGCTCACCCCTGCCCTCGCGCGGCTGCGTCGACCCGTCGCGGCGGGGACCGCCTGGGTGGGGCTGCTGCTCGTCGGGCTCACCGTGGTGGTCGTGGACGGTCGGACGCCCTGGCCCGGCTCCGCGGCGCTGCTGCCCACCCTGGGCACGGCCGCCGTGCTCGCCGCCGGGATCGCGTGGGCCGACAGCCCTCCGGCCCGGTTGCTCGGCCTGCCGCCGCTGCGCTTCCTCGGGGGCCTGTCCTACGGCCTCTACCTGTGGCACTGGCCGGCCCTGAGCCTGCTGGCGCAGGTGCGGCCCGACCCTCCTCTCGCCGAGCGCGTCGCGGTCGCCCTGGCGTGCGTGCTCCTGGCCTGGGGCACCCTGCGGCTGGTGGAGGACCCCGTGCGGTTCGCCCCCGCGCTCGCCCGGGACCCTCGCCGGACCCTCCTGCTGGGGGCCGGGGCGATGGCCGTCTCGGCGGCGCTCGCCGGGTCGCTCGTGCTCACCGCCCCCCGCCTGGACACCGCGCTCGGGTCGCAGCAGGGGGCGCTGGCGCTGGTCGACCCGGCCGGCAGGGGCACGGGGTCGCTGCGGCCGGTGGCGGACCCGGGCGCTGCCGTCGCCCCCCGCGACGAGCTGGTCCCGGACCCGGCCACCGCCGAGGAGGACCTGTCGCTGGCCTACCGCGACGGGTGCCAGGTGAGCGCCGAGGGCACCGGGCGCCTCCCCGACGACGCCTGCTGGTACGGCGACCCGGAGGGTGGCACGACTGTGGCCCTGGTCGGCGACTCGAAGGCCGAGCAGTGGAGCTCGGCGCTGCACGCGGTGGCCGCGGCGGAGGGGTGGCGGCTCAAGGTCTACACCCGGTCCGCGTGCGGCTTCGTCGACGAGGGCCGCTCGCCGGCCTGCCACGCCTACAACCGCGAGCTCTCGCAGCACCTGGGCGACCCGGAGCACGCGCCCGACCTGATCGTCACCTCGGCCGGTGCCGGCTACCCGGCTGCGACGGTGGGCTCGGCCGAGCGCCTGCTGGGGCCCGCGATCGAGGCCGGCGCCCGCCTCGTGGTGCTGGCCGACACCCCGCGGCCGGTCCCCCGCGGGGCGGGGCCGGACGTGACGGTCTACGAGTGCCTCGACGAGCACCGGCAGGACCCCACCCCGTGCTGGTCGGAGCCGCGGGCGGCGCCCGGCGACGAGATGCTCCGGCCGCTGGCGGAGCGGCTCGGGGCGCCCTTCGTGGACCTGGGCGCCTGGATCTGCCCCTCGCCCGAGGAGCTGGGCGGGTGCGCGCCCGCCGTCGGCGGGGTGGTCGTCAACCGCCAGGGCAGCCACCTGACCGGCAGCTACGTCCGGTCCCTGACGCCGGTGCTCCACCACGCCCTGGTCACGGCGGGCGTCGCCACGACACCGGTGGAGGACATCGTCTGGGCCCCGGCGGTGGACCCCCCGCCGCCGTGACGGGCGCACCTCCGCCGCAGCGAAGGGTGGACCTCCGGCCCGGCGCGGAGGGGCGGCTCTCATCCGGGCCTCACCGGGCCCGCGCCATACTGGACCCGGTCCATCCCCGAAGGAGTCCCATGAAGATCGCGATCGTCGGCACCGGTTATGTCGGCCTGTCCAACGCGGCCGTGCTGGCCCAGCACCACGAGGTGGTCGCCCTGGACATCGACCCCGCCAAGGTCGACCTCATCAACCAGCGCCGATCCCCCATCGTGGACCCCGAGCTGTCCGAGCACCTGGCCACCAACCACCTGCACCTGCGCGCGACGACCGATCCGGCCGACGCCTACGACGACGCCCGGGTCGTGGTCATCGCCACCCCCACCGACTACGACACCGAGACCAACTTCTTCGACACCTCGACCGTGGAGACCGTGGCCGCCGACGTCCTGGCCCACACCCCGGACGCCACCCTGGTCATCAAGTCCACCATCCCGGTCGGCTTCACCGAACGCCTGCGCTCGGAGCACCCGGGCGCCACCATCCTGTTCTCCCCCGAGTTCCTGCGCGAGGGCCGCGCCCTGCACGACAACCTGCACCCCTCGCGCATCATTGTCGGCGACACCGGCCCCGCCGGCCGCCTGGTCGCCGACCTGCTCCTGGAGGGAGCCGTGGACAAGGACGTGCCCGTCCTGCTCACCGGGTCTACCGAGGCCGAGGCCATCAAGCTGTTCGCCAACACCTACCTGGCCATGCGGGTGGCCTACTTCAACGAGCTCGACACCTACGCCGCCACCCGCGGCCTGGACACCGCCCAGATCATCCAGGGCGTCAGCCTCGACCCCCGTATCGGCGACCACTACAACAACCCCTCCTTCGGCTACGGCGGCTACTGCCTGCCCAAGGACACCCGCCAGCTGCTGGCCAACTACGGGGACGTGCCCCAGACCCTCATCACCGCGATCGTCGAGGCCAACCACACCCGCAAGGACTTCATCGCCGCCGACATCCTCGACCGCGACCCCCGCACCGTCGGCATCTACCGCCTCATCATGAAGGCCGGCTCCGACAACTTCCGCGCCTCCTCCATCCAGGGCGTCATGTCCCGCCTGCAGGCCTACGGCGTCCAGATCCTCATCTACGAACCCACCCTTCCCGACGACACCTTCCAGGGAGCCCGCGTCGTCCGCGACCTCACCGACTTCACCACCCGCTCCGACGTCATCATCGCCAACCGCCTCGACCAGCACCTCCAGGACCTCGCCGGCGACAAGGTCTACAGTCGCGACATCTACCAGCGCGACTGACCCGACCACCCCTGCCCCCGGCCGCCCCGCGACGAAGGACAGCGTGAACCCCACCCCTCGGCACCGCACCCAGCCCCCGTTCCGGGAGACGCAGCCGCAGGAGCAGCCCGGGGAGCCGCCCCGCACCTGGCTGCTGCTGGCCTCCCGGGCCGCGGTCGTCGAGGAGCACACCGAGCGGATCCGTCAGCTGGCCCGCTCCGGGCACGTCGTGAGGCTGGGGTATGCCGGGGGCCGGCTGCCTGCCGGGCTCCTCCGGGGGAGCCACCGGCTCGGCACCCTGCGGCGGGGCCCCTCCAGGGTCGTCAGCGCCGCCCTGACCGGCCCGCTGCCCGTGGCCCGGCGGCTCGAGCTCGCCGCCCGGCACGACCGGTGGCTCAGCGAGGTCGCCGGGGCCGCCGACGAGGTCGTCTTCCTCGACGTCCTGGCGGCCCGGCAGCTCGGTGACCGGGTGCGGGCGCTCGCGCCGCGAGCCCGGCAGTGGCCGGTGCGGGAGAGCGCCCGGCTGCTCACCGAGGCGGCGGCCTGGCGGACACTGAGCGTCGGCGCACGCGAGACCGACACCCGGCTGCCCGGTCGGGGCATCACCCTGAGCCCGGTCGTCGAGGCGGCCGGCACGCTGGCCGGGCTCGCGGCCACCACCCCCTGCGGGAGGAGCTGGCCCGGGACGTGCGCCCTCAGCTGCGGCGGCTGACCCGCTGGGCGGTGCGGCGCGGCCGGTTCGAGCAGGCGGACGACCTGCTGGCCGCGGTGGACCTGCTGCGCAGCCTCTTCGGACCCGACCCGCGCGAGGACGCGGCGGCCGAGGCGCTGCGCATTCACGTCGCCCTCGTGCGCGGCGAGGACCGGGGGGCCGAGGTCGGCGAGCCGGCCCGGCGGCTGCTCGTCGAGGCCGATGCCGCGCTGGAGGCCGGGGACCTCCGGGAGACCTCGGAGCTGGGGGCGATCGCCCTGGGCCTGCTCTTCCACCAGCAGCTGCACACGGCCCGCGAGCGCACCCCCCTGGTGGAGGACCCGGACGGCTTCCTCCGCCCGCTGCGCGAGAGCCGGGTGGGACAGCTGCTCGCGGCCCGGGGCGTGCCACCCCTGGGGCCGGACTCCCTCCTGGTCGACCGGGCCGAGGGTGAGGGCACCGCCGGGCTCGACGACGGGGCCGACCCGGGTGCGGGCGCCCGCCCGGCAGGACTGCGGGTGAGCCTGCTCCCGGGCGTCTACGGCCACCACGCCGCGCCGCTGATCGCGGCGCTCGACCGGGACGAGCGGGCCGAGCTGACGACGGTGCGCCCGGCGACGAGCAGCTTCCGGGGGATGATGATCGACGCCCCGATCCTCCAGCACCGCCTCGAGCACGCCCTGGGCCGCGTCCCCACCGTGGGCCTGGACGTGGACCGGGAGGACTACGACGCGGTGGTCGGCGCCGACGTCGTGGTCGCGGACTGGGCGGACAAGGGCGCCGTGTGGACCTCGACCGTGGTCCCGGAGGGCACCCGGATGGTGGTGCGGGTCCACAGCGTCGACGCCCTGTCGGCGCCCGCCCAGCTGGTGGACTGGTCGCGGGTCGACGACATCGTCTTCGTCGCCGACCACATCCGGGACCTCTTCGTGCGCATCCTGAGGGAGCGCATCTCCCACGCGCGCCTGCACGTGGTCACCAACATCGTCCCGCCCGCGAACTTCCCCGACCCCCTGCTCCCGGACGCCTCGCGCACCCTGGGCGTCGTGGGCTGGGCGCAGGTCGTCAAGGACCCGGCCTTCGCCGTGGAGGTGCTCGCGCACCTGGCCCGCGAGGACGACCGGTGGCGGCTGCGTCTCATCGGCAGCGACTTCGGCGACCACCACGCCGCGGCGGACGTCGCCTACGCCCGGGCCTTCCGGGAGCGGGTGCTGCGCGAGGACGTGGTGGACCGGATCGACTACACCGGGTTCACCCGCGAGCTGCCCCGCCACCTGCGCCACGTCGGCTTCGTCCTGAGCACCAGCCTGCGGGAGGGGTGTCCCGTCGGGACCCTCGAGGCGACGGCCGCCGGGGCCTTCCCCGTCGTCCGCGACTGGCCGGCCTTCGCACCCCTCGGCGCCGCCCGCGGCCTCTTCCCCGGACGCTGCGTCGTCCGGACCCCCGCGGAGGCCGCCGAGCTCATCCGCTCCCTGGCCGAGGATGAGGACCGTCGCCGGGCCGTCGCCGAGGTCCGGGAGGCGATGGCGGAGCAGTTCTCCGACGCCGGGACCACCGACCGGCTGCTGGATATCGTCCTCGGGGGCTGACCGTGGTCGGACGGGTCCGCCGTCAGGCGGTCCGGGCGGTGCCCGGGCGGGCTGCCTCGCGGTCCGGTGCCCGCACCCCGCGGGCCAGCTGCGACAGCAGCTGCGCGGCGGCGGTCGCGTGCCCGACCGGGGTCCGGTACTGCAGGGCGGGGTCGTCGGTCGCGGACAGGACGCTGCTCTCCTCCAGGATCCCCCAGACCGGCGTGCCGCTGCCCCGGTAGTCCCCCCACTTGGACAGCAGGAAGGGGTTGCGCTCGGCCCCCTGCGGCAGCGGGTAGTCGACGACGAGCAGCAGGTCCATGCGCCGGGCGATCTCGAGGAACTGCAGGAAGGGGAGGAACTCCTCCACCAGCACCACGCCCTGCAGCCCCATCTCCTCGACGACCCCGCGCAGGGTGGCCGTCGGCTGGGTGAAGAGGTGGAGCCGCAGCCGCGCCCGTTGCTCCGCGGGGAGCTGGGCCATCGCCTCGACCGCCGCCACCGGGCTCTGCTTGCCGTAGAAGTTGCCGAAGTAGGCGATGTGCAGCACGCCCTCCTCCAGCTCGACCGGCGCGCGGTCCATCGCGTAGAACTTCTCCGGCAGCATCGGGTGGTGCGCGGCCACGGTATGCCGACGCAGCCGGTCGGCGAGCCGCGGGTCCGCGCAGCGGCCGGCCATGTAGTCGGCCTGCTGGGCGTTGGTGAAGAGGATCTCGTCGGCGAGGGCGTAGACGAGCACCTCGGCCCACTCGTAGACGTTGTCGCCGGCCGGGGGCTCCCACCCGGCCTCGCGCAGCAGGCTCGTGAACCGGTCCCGCAGGGGGGAGTCGTGCATCGGTGCGTACCGCTCGGCGCCCGTGGCGTCGGCCGAGCACGGGTCGGAGAACTCCGCCTCCCAGACGATGTCGGGATGCTCGGCCTTGACCAGGGCCGCCAGGAAGTGCGAGGCGACGAAGTGGGACCGGGAGAACATCGAGGACCACGGCACGCCGTGCCCGAGGAGGTCCCCCGTCCGCGCCGACTCGTCGGTCCAGCGGTCCACCACCTGCATCCCCTCCTCGCACCACGCCACGATCGAACGCCAGGACGAGAAGTAGGTGGGGGTGTCCAGGACGGCGCGGCGTCGGACCTGCCCGTCGGCCACCCGGTCCAGGCCGGGGTCGATGGCGCGCAGGCCGCTCATCTCGTTCTGGATGACGTCCACCGGCTCCCCCCGGAGGCAGACCCGCTTGGCCGCGACCGTGCCCGAGGTGTCGACGTAGGGGACGAAGCAGTAGGCGACGACCAGGCGGCGGGCCACGGAGCTCGACATTCGCGTCATCCTAACGACCGGCCGCGGCCACGCCCTCCAGCGCCGAGACGAAGCCGGCCCGCTGCGTCCCCCAGTCGTGGTGCTCGGCGACGAACTGGTGCCCCCGCCGCCCGAGCTCGCGGGGGATCTCCGGGTCGGCGGCCCACCCGGCCAGCACGTCGAGCACCTGCGTGGTCGCCCCGAAGGGGACCACGACCCCGGCGCCGCTGCGTCCCACGAGGTCGGCCTGCAGGGGCAGCGGAGTCACCACGGCGGGGATCCCCCGGCCGAGGTACTCGACCACCTTGGTGGCCATGCTGGGGCGGAAGTTCGGCTTGTCGTGCAGCAGGCACAGGCCGGCCAGCGCGCCGTCGAGGCGGGCCACGGCGCGGTCGGAGGGCAGGAAGCCGTGCCAGTCCAGCAGCCCCTCCTCCCGCGCCCGGGCCAGCACGGCCTGCGCCGGGCCGTGCGCGGGCCCCACGACCTCCAGCCGCAGGCCCGGCGGCAGCCCGCGGGCGACCTCGACCATCTCCGCGGCCCCCCGCTCCAGGGTGACGCTGCCCAGGTAGACCACGCGGAGCACCCCGTCCACCGGCTGGGCCGCCGGGGCCGCCCGCTCCGGGACGGTGGTGACGTTGGGGACCACGGGGTGCGGGCGCCGGAACCGCGAGGCGTAGTGGTGGTCGGCCAGCAGCAGGTGCACCCGGCGCTCGGCGGCCCGCTCCACCCCGCGGACGGCGGCGGCCGCCACGCGGCGCAGCGGGCGGGGGATCCAGGCCTTGACCTCGACGGCGGCGGCGGTGTCCTCGTGCACGTCCCAGACGACCGGGGGCAGGTGCAGCCCCGGGAGGGCGAGCAGCAGCTCGGGGTCGTGCAGTAGCACCAGGTCGTGCCGGGGTCCGTGCTCGCGCAGCAGCCGGCGGGCGCCCCGGAGGGCGGCGCCCCGGTGTCGCCCGCGGGAGCGGGGCAGGTCCACGGTGCTCAGGCCCGGGACCGTGGCGGGCAGGTCCAGGTCGTAGCCGGACCAGGGGGCGGCGTAGGTGACCTGCCAGCCGGCGTCCAGCAGGGCGGCGACCTGACGGTGCCGGATGCGGCTGTCGTCGGGGTGGTGGACGACGGTGAGCACCAGGACGGACCTGCTGCGCACCCCGCTCACGTCCGCCGGAACCGGGCGTTGGCGCGCTGCTCCCACAGCGCGAGGTACTCCTCGGCGGCCTCCCGGCCCTCGGTCTCCTCCAGCATCTTGGCGTGGTCGAAGCGCTCGCGCCACGTGTGCCGGTGCTTGCCGTACTTGCGCCCGTAGAGCCCGTAGACGTGCGCGGGCGCCCCGTCGGCGAGCAGGCGCCCGTCGTCGACCCACAGGACCCGGTCGCACATCGTCTCGATGGAGGACCGGCTGTGGCTGACCATGAAGACCGTCCCGGCCTGCTCGCGGAACTCGGCGATCCGGGCCTGCGCCTTCTCCTTGAACTCCGCGTCCCCGGTGGCCAGGGCCTCGTCGACGACGAGGATGTCCGGGACGGTGGCGGTCGAGATGGCGAACCGCAGCCGGGCGCCCATACCGCTGGAGTAGGTGTTCATCGGCAGGTCGATGAAGCGGCCGATGTCGGCGAACTCGACGATGCCGTCCATCGCGGCATCCACCTGGGCCGGCGTCAGGCCCTGCGCCAGGCAGCCGATCTCGATGTTCTGCCGTCCCGTGAGCTTGGGCAGCAGGACCGCGCTGACGCCGAGCAGGGCGGCCCGGCCGTCCAGCCAGATGGAGCCGGCCGTCGGCGGGACCAGCCCCGCGATCGAGCGCAGCAGGGTCGACTTGCCCGACCCGTTGCGCCCGATGATGCCGATCGACTCCCCCCGGTAGGCGACGAAGGAGACGTCGCGGACGGCATACACCTCCTGCTTGCCGACCCCGGCTCGACGGGGGGACAGCAGCTTGCGGACCAGGCCGGCCTCGTCCTGCGGCTCCTCCTCGCCGCCGCTGCCGTAGACGCGGTAGGTGACGTCGACGTGGGAGGCGACCACCGAGGGTCGCCGGTTCCCGTCGACCAGCTCCCCCGCCGGCAGCTCGACCGGCGCGGCGCGGTCCTCAGGCCCGGCCATAGGACCCCTCCCCCCGCCAGAAGACGACGAAGCCGACGACGAAGAAGAGCACCGCCCAGCCGCCGGCGACCGCCCAGGTCACCGGGTCGGGCGCGGCAGGGTTCCAGATCGTCTCCCGCACGACGGTGAGCGCCACGGCCGCGGGCTGGTAGGCCAGCACCGCCCCGACCACGTCGCTGGCCCCGAGCCGGTCGACCTGCAGCTCGATCGAGAAGAAGACGCCGGAGACGTAGCGCAGCAGCCGGACCAGCAGCGGCATGAGGTTGGCCAGGTCCCGCACGGCGTGGACGATCCGGGCGGTGAGCATCGCGATGCCCAGCCCCATGACGAGGACGATGAGCAGCGCGACCGGGTAGAGGAGCCAGGTCCAGCTCACCCGCCCCTCCTGGTCCCACAGGGCGATGATGAGGAGCACGGCGAAGGCCGGCAGCTGGCTGACGAAGGCGGACAGCACCGAGACCAGCGGCGGCAGCACCCGGGGGAACTGCATGGCCCGGATCAGGCTCATCTTGCTCAGCAGCGACTTCGAGCCAGACGTGAGGGCCGTGGAGAAGAGGGCGTAGGTGAACAGCCCGGCGGTGAGGAAAGTGATGAAGTTGTCGATCCCCCGGCTGGTGCCGAGCAGGATGCCGAAGATGAGGAAGTAGGCCAGACCCAGCAGCAGCGGGTTGATGACCGCCCAGACGAACCCGAGGTAGTTGTCCCGGTGCTCGCTGGCGAACTCGCCCTTGGCCATCGCCCACATGAGGTGGCGGTGGCGCCACACGTCGCGGACGTAGCGACGCAGCGGCGGGCGCGAACCCACGGGCTCCAGACCGTGCCGGGCCGCGAGCGCGGCGGCGTCCGCCGGGCTCAGCACCGGGGGGAGGTCCCGGGGGTCGGGCCCGACGTCGGTCACAGCCGGGTGACCTTCTCCGCCTCGGTGGCCTTGCCCCGGGTGTCGAAGAAGACCTGGGAGGCGCCGGCCAGGGCGTCCAGGTCGTACTCCCGGTGGTTCTGCACCAGGATGGTGAGGTCCGCCTGCGCCACCGCGGCGGCGGCGTCGTCGACCCGCTGCGCCTCCGGCACCGCACGCCAGTCGGCCACGTGCGGGTCGTGGAACTGCACGACCGCGCCCTTGGCCATCAGCTGGCGGGCCAGCGGCACCGCCGGGGACTCCCGCTGGTCGGCGATGTTCGGCTTGTAGGTCACCCCCAGCAGCAGCACCGTCGAGCCGTTCAGCGGCTTGCCCTCGGAGTTCAGCAGGTCCTGGGCGCGGGAGACGACATACCCCGGCATGCTGGAGTTGATCTCCTGCGCCAGCTCCACGAACCGGAACGGGTAGCCCAGCCGGGCCCGCACGTTGTGCGACAGGTAGTTCGGGTCGATCGGGATGCAGTGCCCGCCCACCCCCGGCCCCGGGTAGAACGCCTGGAACCCGAACGGCTTGCTCTTCGCCGCCTCGATGACGTCCCACAGGTCGATCCCCAGCTCGTGGCAGAACCGCGCCATCTCGTTCACCAGCGCGATGTTGATGTGCCGGTAGGTGTTCTCCAGCAGCTTGGCCGTCTCCGCCTCCCGCGTCCCCTTGGCCCGCACCACCGTGTCCACGAACGAGCCGTAGAACGCCGCCGCCGCCTCGGTGCACGCCGGCGTCTGACCACCCACCACCTTCGGGGTGTTCTTGGCCCCGAACTGCTCGTTGCCCGGGTCGATCCGCTCCGGGGAGAACGCCAGGTGGAAGTCCTTCCCGGCGACCAGCCCGCCCGCCTCCAGCCGGGGCCGCACCACCTCGTCCGTGGTGCCCGGGTAGGTCGTCGACTCCAGGACGACCAGCATCCCCTCGTGCAGGTTGCGCGCGACCGCGTCCACCGCGGACTCCACCGCCCGCAGGTCCGGACCACCCTCCTCCGACAACGGCGTCGGCACGCAGATCACCGCCACGTCCGCCTCACCGATCCGCGACTCCTCCGTCGTCGCCTCGAACCCCCCGGCGATCATCTCCGCGATGTCGGCGTCGGACAGGTCGTCCACGTGGCTGCGCCCCGCGTTCAGGTCGGCCACGACCCCGGCGTTGATGTCGAAGCCCAGGACCCTCCGGCCCGCCCGGGTCGCCTCCAGGGCGAGGGGCAGACCGACATAACCCAGACCGATGATGACAGCATCCACAGCCACGTTGAGGTACTCCTTGAGGGGTGGCGGGCACAGGAACAGCGCTGGCAGCGCGTCGGCAATGGTATCGCGCTGTGCCATGATCGCCGGTATGTCGTCCGTCCTGCTCGTCTCCAGCAACGGAGCGGGCATGGGGCACCTCACCCGGCTGCTGGCCTACGCGCGGAGGATGCCGGCGGGGACGCGACGTCACGTGCTGTCCCTCTCGCAGGCGGTCCCCGTGGTCGGCGACGAGGGCATCCCGTGGGAGTACCTCCCGAGCCAGGGCGCCAGCGGGCTGCGGCCCGCCGCCTGGCGCACGCTCTTCGCCGAGCGCGTCACCGAGATCCTGCACCGGCTCGACCCGGACGTCCTGGTCTTCGACGGCACCCACCCCTACAGCGGGCTCGACCGGGCGCTGGCCGCCCACCCCCGCACCCGGGCGGTCTGGAGCCGCCGCGGGATGTGGCTGCCGGGGCGCAACGTGGACCAGCTGGAGAAGTCCGCCTGGTTCGACGCCGTCGTCGAGCCCGGTGACCTGGCCGCGCCCGCGGACCGCGGCGCGACGGCCACGGCCGAGGGGGCCGTCCGGGTGCGCCCCGTGACGCTCGTGGACCGCGCCGCCCTCAGCGACCGCGCCACGGCGCGGGCCGCCCTCGGGCTGCCGGCCGAGGGACGCCTGGCCCTGGTGAGCCTGGGCGCGGGCAACATCAACGACACCGACGACGAGGTGGGCGCGGCCGCGGCCGCGCTGCAGGCCCGCGGCGTCGGGGTCTGCGTGACCGCGCCGTCGATCGCCGAGCGCGCCTACGCGGGCAGTGACGTGCACCTCGTGCGGCACTTCCCCCTCTCCGAGCACTTCGCGGCCTTCGACGTGGCGGTGGCCGCGGCCGGCTACAACTCCTTCCACGAGGCCCTGCGCCTGGGGGTCCCGACGCTCTTCGTGCCCAACCGCGGTACGTCCCTCGACGACCAGGTCGCCCGGGCCCGGCACGCCGCGGACCGGGGGTGGGCCCTCGTCGCCGACACGCTCACCGGCGGCGCGGCCGGGGCGGCCGTCGAGGAGCTGCTGGACCGCGGCCCTGCCCTGGCCGCCCAGGCCCTGGAGGCCGACCCCGGCAACGGCGCGGACGAGGCCGCGCAGGAGATCCTGCGGGTGGCGGGACGGGCCGCATGAGCCTGTCCCCGGGCGTCCGGCGCCGTCAGCAGCGGCTGGCGCGCTGGGTCCGGCGGACCCCGGGCTACCGCCTCGCCCTGGAGGAGGTGCTGCCCCGGGTGCGCCGCAGCGCCGTGCTCACCGACCTCGCGTGGCGCGTCTTCGCCCCCCGGTCGGGCGCCGGTCACGTCGACGTGGCCCTCCTGCCCGACCGGCAGCTCGCCGGGCCGGACGTCCGGCGGGTCCCCGTCGTCGGCGTCCTGGCCACCGGGTTCACCGACGCCGGGGTCGAGGCGCTGATGGACCAGCTCGTCCAGCTGCAGCGCGCGACCGCCGCCTTCCGCCCCGTCCTCGTCCTGGACCGCCCGCTCTTCGCGAGCGCCCGGCGCCACGGTTACGTCGTGGAGCACGTCGTCCGCAGGAGCGGTGGGACGGCGGGGACTTCGGCCGGACCCCCTGGCAGGACTACCTCGCCCGGCGCCTGGCCTCCGTCGTCGACGCCTACCAGCTGTGGCACCTCGCGCGGGCGGTGCCCGGCGTCGGGCTCGACCCCGTCGACGCGGCCATCCTGCGCTCCCTGCCCGAGCGGCTGGACCTGGCAGCATGGACGACCGACCCACCGACCACCCAAGGAGATCCCTCAGCGTGACCCCCAGCCAGCCTCTCGTCGTGCACATCACCGGCGCCCGCCCGAACTTCCCCAAGGCCGCACCGGTTCTCGCCGCGCTGGAGGGGTACCCCGTCGAGCAGCTGCTGGTGCACACCGGCCAGCACTACGACGAGCGGATGAGCGAGGTCTTCTTCCGCCAGCTCGGGCTCCCCGAGCCCGACGTCAACCTCGGCGTCGGCTCCGGGGCGCACGGGGCCCAGACGGCAGCGACCATGGTCGGCCTGGAGGAGCTCTTCACCGGCCGCCGCCCCGACCTGGTCGTGGTCTACGGCGACGTGAACTCCACCGTGGCCGCCGCCCTGGTCGCCAGCAAGATGGGCATCGCCGTCGCCCACGTCGAGGCCGGCCTGCGCTCCTTCGACCGCACCATGCCCGAGGAGATCAACCGGGTCCTCACCGACCGGATCAGCGACCTGCTGCTCGTGACCAGCGTCGACGCGGCCGCCCACCTGGGTCGCGAGGGCGCCGACCCCGACACCATCCACTTCGTCGGCAACCCGATGATCGACACCCTGCTGCGGCACGTGGGGTCCCTCGACGTCGAGGGCGTGGCGGCGCAGGTCGGGGTGGACACCTCCCGTCCCTACGTCGTCGCCACGCTCCACCGCCCGGGCAACGTGGACGACCCGGCCGACGTCGCCGAGCTGGTCGACAGCGTCCACGCCGTCGCCGACCAGGTCCGGGTCGTCATCCCCCTGCACCCCCGGGGCCGCCAGCGGCTGGCCGACGCCGGCTTCCTCGACCACGACGACCTCGTCGTCGTCGACCCGCTGGGGTATGTCGAGTTCCTCTCCCTGGTCAAGGGCTCGGCGGCCGTCGTCACCGACTCCGGCGGGGTCCAGGAGGAGACCACCGTGATGGGGGTGCCCTGCCTCACCCTGCGCCCCAACACCGAGCGTCCGGTCACCATCACTCACGGCACCAACCGGCTCGTGACCCGGCAGACGCTGCCGGAGGCCGTGCGGGAGGTCCTGGCCGCCGGTCGGCAGGACACCTGGCCGGTGCCGCCGCTGTGGGACGGGCAGGCCGGGCCGCGGATCGCGGCCGTGCTGGCCCGGCACGTGGGAGCGGGCTGAGGTCCGCATGAGCGGCGCAGGGGGTGCGCACCCGGACGGCGGCGCGGACGGGCGTCACGACGAGCAGGTGCTCGACGGGGCGCACCCGCACGGCTACCTGCTGGTCGGCCCGGGCGTCGCACCGCCCCCGGACGTCGCCGGGTGGCCCACCCGCGCCGACCTCGTCCCGGGCGCCACGCTGCACCTGCAACCGCGGACCGTGCTGTCGTGCGAACGGGGCGCCACAGGCACCGTCATCCTGCTCGG
Source organism: Ornithinimicrobium flavum (assembly GCF_004526345.1). Classification (NCBI taxonomy): domain Bacteria; kingdom Bacillati; phylum Actinomycetota; class Actinomycetes; order Micrococcales; family Ornithinimicrobiaceae; genus Ornithinimicrobium; species Ornithinimicrobium flavum. The sequence continues at coordinate 3,673,727 of NZ_CP038213.1, forward strand.
CCACCCGGTCGACGTCGGCGCGGGCATCACCGACGGGCACCGGATCGCCTCCCGGCTGGTCGGGACCTGGGACCTGCGGGGCGACGACGCCCTGGTCCGGGAGGCGGCCGGGCTGGGCGGCCGGTGGACCCTGCTCGCGGTCTCCGCCCGGGGTCCGGAGGGCCCCGTGCACGGCTCCGACCTGCTCGTCGTCCCGGACACCCATGCCACGCAGCCGGTCTTCCACGCCGTCGCCGCCGGTCGTCTCGGCCTGGGGAGCACCCCGGCGCTGGTCGCCGCGGCCCTCGGCCTGCCCGTCGACGAGCGGGCGCTGGCGCTGCTGGCCGAGCTGCGGGAGCTGCGCCGGGGAGCGGTGACCTACCTGCCCGGCCGGCTGACCCCCTACGCCGGCCTCGACCCGCTCCTGCCCAACCTGCTGCTGCGGGTGGATCTCGGCGACCGCCCGGGGCTGCGGCGGGAACGGTTCTGGCCGTGGCACGAGCGCGTCGGCACCGACGACGTGGCCGCGGTCCACGCCGCGTTCCGGGAGCGGCTGACCGCCCACACCGAGCTGCTCGCCGGGCTCGGACGACCGGCGGTGAGCCTCACCGCGGGCACCGACAGCCGGGTCACCGCCGCCGTCGCCCGGCACACCCTCCGGGCCCGGGACGGGTTCGCCTTCACCTACGTCAACCCCCGTGACGCCCGCAACGGCCGCGCGGCCCTGGCCGACGTGACCGCCGCGAGCGCCGTGGCGGCCCGTCTGGGCCTGCCCCACCGGGTCCTGCGGTGGCGCGCCCCGGCCGAGGGCGGCACGTTCGACCGGCTGCACCGACGGACCTACGCCCCGCTCGTGCCGTCCCGGGGGGCCGCGCACGCGATGTGGGCGGACCTGCCCCGCGACCTGGTGCAGCTGCAGTCCAACTGCGCCGAGACGGGGACGACGTTCTACCGTCGGCGGACCGCCGAGCCCCTGTCGTCGCTTCGCCTCACCCGGATCATGATGAACGCGACCGAGGGCTACGAGGACCTCGCCGACGACCTGTTCGGCGGCTACCTGGACTTCGCGTCGCTGACGCCGGACCGGCTGCTGGGCCACGACCACCACGACCTCCTCTACTGGGAGCAGCGGATCGGCCGGTGGGGGTGGCAGAAGTTCACCGACGGCGACCTGGGGCACCGGATCCTGCTGCCCTTCAACGACCGGGTCCTGCTGGAGACCATGCTCTCCCTGCCCTATCCCCTGCGGGAGGGCAAGGTCCTCCTCGAGCGGATCCTCACCGAGGTGCCGGCGGCGCGCGTGCCGGCCCGGAGCGCACCGCTGGGCGAGTCGGTCGCCCGGTCGGTCACCGGTCGGCTCCCCGGGCGCCTGGGCCGGGCGGCGGGCAGGCGGATCGAGAGAGCCGTCACCGGTCGGGCCCGACGCTCCGACCACGAGCGGCTCGCCTGGGCCCGCGGCTACGCCCTCCTCCCCCCGCCGGAGCTGCCGGTCCCGGCGGGGTGGGCCCAGGTGGCGCTGCCCGGGCAGCTGCTCACCCTCGTCACCCACCCGCGACTGCCGCACGCCGTCCGAGAGGCGGGCCGGTCGTGGGTCCTGGTGCTCGGCGAGCCGGCCTGGGTGGAGGAGGGCCTCGTCGGGGCGGGCCCGGTCGCCGAGCGGCTCGGGACGATGCTGGCCACCGTCTCCCTGCACGACGTCCAGGCGGCAGCCGCGACGCTGGCCGGCAGCTGGGTCGTGGCGCTCAGCACCCCGGGCCGCTCCGCCGTCATCACCGACCCCCTCGTCAGCCTGGGAGGGCACCTCACGCCCGACGGTCGGGGCGTCGTCTCGCACGCGACCCTGGCCGGCACCGATCCGACCGCGGACCCCGGGGCAGGGTCGGTCAGCAGCGACGAGCTGCTCGCGGCGAGCGGGCCGCTGGGGCTCGGCCTCCTGTCGCGGGTCCCGCTGGGCGCGGCGGTCGACCTGCCCGAGCGGGCCGGCGAAGCGGCCTCCTCGGGGCTTACCCGGGGCGAGCGCCTGCGCCGGCACGTCGCGCTGCTGCACCGGCGTGGACCCGCCTGGCTCGGGCTGGCCGACGACCCCGGCAGCACGCGGCTCCTGGAGCTGCTGGGCCAGGCCCGTGGCGAGGGTGCTCCGCCGGTCACCGCGCTGACGTGGTGGGACCGGCTCGCCCCGGACCGGGTCGCGCAGACCGTCTTCACGGCGGGCGGGCTCGCCACGCGGCAAGGCGTCCCGCACCACGTCGTGGGCCTGCGCGAGGACGTCGACGGCACCGACTCCCCCGCCGGCCGCGCCGCCCGGGCCGCTGCCCTGGACGCCCTGGCCACCACCTGGGGTCCCGCCGTGAGCCGCACCACCCCCGAGGGCGCCGAGCTGCTGCCGCTCGGCGACGCGATCGACCAGGTCGTGCCGAGGGCCGGCGTGCTGTGGCTGGGCGCCACCCCCCGGAGCCCCCGTGCCCTCGGCACCCCCGGCGGCGCGCACGACACCGACCGGCCGGCCGTCCGGGACCTGGTGCAGGGCGTGCGTCCGCTCGCCCTCCCCCTCAGCGACCGACTCCTCGACCTCCTCCCCGAGGGGTAGCGAGCCCGGACGGTCGCGCTAGCCCGGCCGCCCCCCGGGCGCTGAGAGTCGCAGCACGACCGGCCCGGCCGCCAGGGGCCACCCGTCGAGCTCGGCCCTCCCCGCGGGTGTCGTCCCGCCGTCCGGAGTGCCGACGTCGACACCCTCGCCGGAGACCGCGCGCACCCACCCGTCGCGCACGAGCAGCAGCAGCACCACGTCGGGGCAGGCCCCCACGGCGCCGACGAGGGCGTCGTCGACGTCGCCGTCCGCGGGGACCGCGAGCGCTGCGGCGAGGCGGGCCCTCGTGCCCGCCGAGAGGGCCCGCCGGTGCAGCAGGACCAGCTGGTCGGCCCGGCCCGCGTCCGCGGCCGACCGCAGCGCGGTGGTGTGGACCGCCGGGGGGTCGCCGACGACCGGCGTCACCACGACGGCGGCGGGCAGTCGCGGGTCGCCCGTCGGCAGCACCTCGACCTCCGCCTCTCCGGACCACGGCGTCACCGGCCCCGGCCCTGCCGAGGACGACCCGGAGGGCGACCGTCCGTCCTGTCCTGGCCCGGCCCCCGGCGCGGGCCCGAGGCGACGCAGGAAGGAGGCGTGCGAGTAGCGTTCGGCGACCAGGCGCTGCATCTGGGCCACGCGGGCGGCATACCGCTGCGGGTCGGCGAGGTAGGAGCCGATGACGGCGCGGGACCCGGTCGGCTCGGCGTAGTCCAGCAGGTCCCCGAAGACCCGCTCGTGCTTGGGGTGCGCGACGACGACGACACCGGAGGCGGCGGCCTCGAGCAGCACCCGGCCGAAGGCCTCGTGCCGGTCCGGGTGGTCCTGGTAGAGGAAGAAGTCGAGGTCCCGCAGCAGGTCCTTCGGGTCCATCGAGCCGGCCCGCAGCATCGTCCAGCCGGCCGGGACCGGCGTGTCCTCCGCCAGCCCCGCCTCGAGCTGCAGCCGCTTCCAGGTGGCGCGCGAGCCCATCAGCCGGACGTCGAAGCCGGGCCCCAGGTCGTAGGCGGCGACCATGTCGGCGTGGGTGGCGGGGTGCTTGAGCGGGTGGTCGCGGGAGTAGCGGCCCACCACGACCGGCGAGCCCCCCGCGTCCGGCACCCGCGCCGGGTCGCGCACCGCCCACCCGTCCAGGTCGATGAGCCCCGGGTTGTCCCAGTCGGTCAGCGCCAGGGAGGGGTCCTGGGCGAGCAGCACCTCCCGGATGACCGGGCCCTGCGGCACCCACACGGGGTCGGTCCCGAAGGTCTCCCGAGCCCGGGCGGTGACGTCGGCGACGACGTAGCGCTGGTCGGTGCCGTCCGGCTCGAGCGGGGCCTGGTTGGCCACGACGAGCAGCCGCCGGGGTCGCAGGGTGCGGCCACCCGGGACGGTCGGGGGGTGCTGCAGCACGAGCGGGTAGCGCACCATGAGGACGTCGACGTCCACGTCGTCGTCCAGGTGCACCCACTCGACCTCGCGACGGCGCAGCAGCTCGGTCACCGGGGCGCAGAGCGGCAGGTCCTTCGTCGTCGCGAAGCGCAGGGCCTCGAGGTGCAGGATGCCGACCGTCCTCCCGGCCTCCCGGGCGGCGCGCAGCTCCTCGAGCATCGAGCGCTGCGGGCCGCCGTAGCGGCGCCAGTCGCCACCCAGCACCAGGTCCAGGTGCCGCGGCGGCGGCAGGGCCGGGTCGCGGGGTGCCCCCGCCGTCCACCGGCGGGGCTCGGGGACGGGCCGGTCCGCGACCGGGTCCAGGTATGCCGCCGCCCCGGCCCGGATCTCCTCGTGCCAGGGCGCGTAGAGGCTCTTGTAGGCGTGCCGGGCGCCGTGCCGCCACATCCGGCTGAACTCGGCGGACGACAGGGTGTCCTCCCCCGAGCGCAGCAGGAGCAGGCACTCGGGGACGGTGAGCACGCTGCGCTCGCCGAAGGCGGCCTCGATCCGGCGGGCGTACTCGGTGTCGGCGGACTTGCGGGCCGGGTCGAAGAAGCCGACCCGGGACAGCACCGGGTCGAGCCGGACCAGGAGCGTGGGGGCGGCCACCGCCCGGTGGCGGTAGCCGAGCCGGACCAGGCCGAGCTCCTCGGACACGCGGGCCCCCAGGGCGCGCGTGGCCATCCGGGCGGGGTCGTCCTCAAGCGCCCGGACCAGGATGGCGACGGCCTGCGGGTGCAGCCAGTCGTCGGAGTCGAGGGTGGTGAGGTAGTCGCCGCGGGCCTGGCTCAGGGCGGTGTTGCGCGCGCGGTAGGTGCCGCCGTTGACGCCCTTGCGGATCACGCGGACCCGCGGGTCGAGGGCCTCGGCCGCGTCCAGCCACGGCCCGGCGGCCTCCTCCTGCGAGGCGTCGTCGACGACGAGGATCTCCAGGTGCCGCCAGGTCTGGGCGAGCAGGGAGCCGACGGCGGTCAGCAGGGCCGGGCCGGGCCGGTAGGCGCTGACGACCACCGTGACGAGCGCGTCCCCGGGCCGGTCGGCCCGGGGCAGGGGCTCGGTCGTCAGCCGGTCCAAGGGGGTCACCCCCTCCTCGGCGAGACGCAGCGGGGCCAGGGCCGGCGAGACCAGCGCGTGGGTGAGCCGCGCCAGCCACCCCTGCGTCGGACGGTCGTCCTCCGCGCCGCCGGCCAGGAAGGGGTTGGCCAGGTCGGCCCGCACGGCGTCCGCGACGTCCGGGGGGACCGACGGGTGCTCCAGCAGGGCCGCGGACCCCTCCACGTCCCGGTCCCGGCACCGCAGGTGGAGCAGGATCTGCACGGCCTGGGGGTGCAGGCGGTCGTCCGCGCCGCTGGCGAGGAGGGCCTCCAGGACCGCGCGCCCCCGGGCGACGTCGGTGGCGTCAGGGGTCTGCAGGCACAGGACGCGGGCGTACTGCCCCAGGTGGTAGGCATCGGCGCCCTCGGGGAGCGTCGTGGGCCGGCCCGGCCCGCCCGCCCAGTCGTCGACGTCCGCCGCGGTGCGCCCCGGCCACGCGGCCTCCACGAGCACCTCCCGGGCGTGCAGGGACCGGGTCCGCAGCGCCGTCGCCGCGAGGGCGTCCGGGGCGTCGAGCAGGATCTGGTTGCGTGCGGTGTCGCGGGAGACACCGGCCCGGGTCGCGACCGGGTGGCCCGAGGGGTCAGCCGTCGCCATCACGGCGGCGCAGCGAGGCCTCGAGGGTGTCCTGCAACCGGTCGAGGCGGCCGGTGTACTGCGCCTGCAGCGCCCGGACCGTCCCGACGACGTCCTCCTGGCTCGGGGCCGCGCGCCCGCCCGTGGTGTCGATCGAGGCGACCTGGCTGCGCACGTAGGACCGCAGCTCGCGGACCCGGCGGTCGGCGTCGAGCGCGACGAGGAAGGTGGCGGACACCACCGCCATGACGGCGAGCACCACGAGCCACCACCACTGCAGCACCGCCCCCACGACGGCCACCAGGGTCGCCCCGCCGGTCAGCGCGAGACCGAGGACGTGCAGGAGCCGGGTGCGCATGGGCTGCACGCTACCCGGTGGGCCGGCCCCGGCCGGCGAGCACGGACCGGTAGAGCTCGGCATACCTCCGGGCGTTGCCGGCCCAGGTGCGCTCGCGCAGCACCCAGTCCCGGGCGCGGGCGGCCACGGCGGCGCGCTCCTGCGGATCCTCGGCCAGCCGCCGGAGCAGGGCGGCCAGGGCCGCGGCGTCCCCCGCCGGGTAGGACCATCCGCGCTCGCCGTCGCCGATCACCTCCAGCAGCGCCGGCTGGGCCGACACGACGACCGGCACGCCGAGCGCCATGGCCTCGTAGGGCTTGAGGGGGGTGACGAGCCGGGCGGCGCGCTCGTGGCTGCGGGGCACGACGAGGACGTCGAGCAGGCCGTAGGCGGCAGCCACCTCGGCGTGCGGCACCGTGCCGGGAAGGACCACGCAGTCCTCGGCCCGCCACCGGGTGACGAGCTCCTCGACCTGCGCCCGCCGGCGGCCGTCCCCGACCACCAGGGCCCGCACGGGCAGACCCTCGTTGCGCAGCAGGACGGCCGCCCGCACGAGGTCCTCCACCTGCTCCCGCGCGTGGTCCAGGTTGGTCACGTAGCCGAAGGTGAAGACTCCTCGGGTGCCCCAGCGCCCGGCGAGGGCCTCGTCGCGCGGGGCCGGCGTCAGGGCCTCGGCGTCGACGGCGTTGGGGACGACCAGCAGCCGGTCCGGGTCCACGCCCCCCCGGGCCAGCAGGTCGGCGCGCATCGTCCCGGCCAGCGTCACCCCGGCGTCGGCGAGGCCGAGCAGCTCGGCCTCCTTGGCCATCCGGCGGGCGAAGGTCTCGCCCCGCTCGGCCCGTCCCTCCTGCTGGGTCCACAGCGACTCGAAGAGCCCGCGCAGCTCGTAGACCCACGGCAGCCCGGTCGTGCGGGCCACGGCCGCCCCGACCACCCCCAGGTCGTAGCCCGCCCCCCCGAGTGGACGTGCAGCAGCGAGGGACGCTCCCGCCGGACGATCTCCAGCACGGCCTCCGCCTGCTGCTGCAGGTATGCCGTGCGCCCGCCGCCGCGGACCGGTGGCGGCACCAGGTAGCGGACCCCGTCCAGGACGACCTCCGCCACGGGGCCGGTCGCGTCGAGGCCGGTCGCGTCGGCGGCGGTGAGGACCCCGTCGGCGGCGGAGGTGACGGGCGGGGGCGGACCCTCGGCGGGCGCGGCCACCCCCACCACGTCGACGCCTTCGGCCACCAGCGCCCGCAGCGTGTGGTGGCCCCGGACGCTGTAACCCGCCTGCCGCTGCGGCAGCACCACCTTGAGCAGGTGCAGGACCGGGCCGTCCGGGTCCAGGTCCATCGGTGTCGGCGGCAGGGGCGGCAGCCAGCCCGGCTCGGTCTCCCGGAGCTTGTCCTCCACCGCGGCGAGGACGTCGCGCGCCTGCTCGACCGGAGCCCCGCCCGCGACGGGGTGCTCGACCTGGCGCAGCACCACCTGCCGCTCCAGGGTGAGGGCACCGGTGACCCGGGCCAGGAAGCTGAGCTCGCGCAGCAGCGCCGGCGTGGGGTCGTCCGCCTCCGCCAGGGTGGACGCCAGCGCCAGGGCCGCGTCGTCCCCCTCCTGCGCCGCGGCCCGGAGCAGGCTCGCCGTCCTGGGGTCCAGCACCGTGGCGAGCAGGTCGACCGACCCTGGCTCCTCGAGCGCGTGCTGGTCGACCACGGCGTCGATCCGGGCCGGGTCCAGGAGGTGGCGCCAGGGGGTGCGCCGGTCGGTGGGCCGTCGCAGGTGCACCACGCGCGGACGGCGGGGGCCGGGGGCCAGGACGGCCGGTCCCAGGCCGTCGAGGACCAGCACGTCGACCCCCCGCAGGTCCGGGCCCGCCAGGTCACCTGGGTCCTCCCCGTCCCCCCCGTCCCAGACGCTCAGCGCGACCCGGGGGTGCCGCAGCGCCTCCTCCACCCCCGGGCGCACCGCCGACCCGGGTGCGGGGGCGAGCAGGACGGTATGCCGTGCGCCCAGGGGACGCTCCGGTCCGGGACCGGGACCGGGACCGGGACCGGGACCGGGGTCGGGGGGCGGGGGGCCGGCCGCCCGCGCGGCGGCCGTGTCCTGGGCGATCTCCTCCGCGCCCTGGTCCCAGGTGCGGACCGGGACCGCGCGACCGGCCGGGCCGTCGGGCCGCCGCCACCGGGCCAGTGCCTGGGCGGCGGTGTCGTCCAGCGCCACCAGCTCGACCTCCGGCACCTCCGGCCCCCCGGCCGCGGCGAGCTGGTCGGCCAGCCACGGGTCGCTCTGCAGCTGCTCGGCCAGCGGGGCCGCCGCGCCCCGCACGGCCCGCGCGACCCAGGAGCCGAGGAGACCGCCGACCCCCTCGGCGGCCCTGGGGTCCACGACCTGGTGCCAGGCGAGCGCCCCGTGCCGGGGCGGCCGCTGCGCCGCCACCCGAACGTCCACGCCGGCCGCCCCCGCGGCCTCCAGCAGGGCGAGCTGGTCGGCGCGCTCCACCCGGGCGCCAACCACGACGAACCTGCGCGACTGCATACCGTGGATCCTCCCAGACCGGCACGTAGAGTGGACGCGATGTCCGCCTCGACCGAGTCCCCGACCAGCGCCACCGACCTCGTCGTCTCCTACTGCTTCCCGCCCTTCGTCGACACGGCCGCGATCGTGGCGGCCAAGCGGGTCCGCGAGACGGGCCGCCCGGTCGACGTCATCCAGAACGAGATGACCCCGGAGCGCACGACCGACCCCGGCCTCGCGCGCATCGCCGACCACCTGGTGGTGCGCCGCCGGATGGTCGACACGCCGACGTACTTCTCGTCCTGGAGGTCCGTCGTGGCGTGGACCGAGATCGGCCTGCAGCAGGCCCTGGCCTGGGACCGGGAGGGGGCGGGGTACGAACGCCTCTACTCCCGGGCCCACTTCGCCGCGAGCCACATCCTGGCCGGCCGCTTCGCGCTGCTCCGCCCCGGGGTGCGCTGGACGGCCGAGTTCTCCGACCCGCTGTCGCACGACGTCAAGGGCGAGGTGCGGCACGCGCCCACCGCCCCGGACGCCCTGCTCACGACCCTCGCCGACGGCCTGCGGCGGGCCGGGTTCACGCCCCCGACCAGCAACAACGTCTTCGAGTGGGCGGAGGTCGTGCCCTTCGCCCTGGCCGACGAGCTGCTCTTCACCAATGTCCACCAGCGGGACCTCATGGTGGAGGCGGTGGAGGACCCGGCCCTGCGCGAGCGCATCCTGCAGGTGGCGACCGTGACCCCCCACCCGACGCTGGGGCCGGAGTTCTACGAGCTCGCCGACCCCGACCTCGCCCTGGACCCCGCCCGCCGGCACATCGGGTACTTCGGCAACTTCTACGCCACCCGCGGGATGGGCACCGTCCTGGACGCGCTCGAGGTGCTGCCGCAGCACCAGCGCGACCGGGTCTGCCTGCACGTCTTCGCCGGCAAGCCGGGCGAGCTGCTCGCCGAGGTGGAGCGCCGCGGGCTCGGGGACGTCGTCAAGGCCGGGCCGTTCGTCGGCTTCCTCGACTTCCTCGCCCTGTGCCGACGGATGGACGTGCTGCTGGTCAACGACGCGGTGACCTCCGGGCTGCTGTCGACCAACCCTTTCCTGCCCTCGAAGTGGAGCGACTACAAGGGGTCGGGGACGCCGGTCTGGGGCATCGTGGAGAGCGGCTCGGTGCTCGACGAGCAGGCGCTCGCCTACCGCTCCCCCGTCGGGTTCACCTCGGCCGCCGTGCAGGTGCTGGCCCAGATCGCCGACGGCTGAGCCGCCTCAGACCTCCCCGAGGACCAGCCGACGGAAGGCCTCGCGGGCGTCCCCGCTGCTGAAGCGTTCGGCGACCACGTCCCGCGCCTCCCGGGACGCCCGGACCCAGTCCTCCTCGGAGGAGGCGGTGGACCGGATCCGCTCCACGGCCTCCTCCACGGTGTCCACCACCCAGGACCCGGGGAAGAGGGTGCGCGCCGCCTCCAGCGGGGCGTAGATCGGCCAGTTGCGCACGACGGGGACGACCCCGGAGGCGGCGGCCTCGACCAGCCCCAGCCCGAAGCTCTCCCGGCGGCTGGTGCTGAGCACGAACCCGGAGGCCGCGAGGTGGGGGGCGACGTCCCGGGTGTACCCCACGAAGTCGACCGCGCCGCGCACGTCGTCCTGGGTGAGCCGGGCCCGGAACGCCCGGGCGTAGTCGTGCTGGGAACGCACGGCGTCGTCCGGGAAGTCGGTGCCGAGCAGGGACAGCCGCCACGACGGGTCCTCGCGCGCAGCGCCCCTAGGACGTCCAGCGCCCAGCGGGCGTCCTTGACCTGCTGGCCCCAGCCGACCATGAGCAGCCGGCGCAGCCGGCCTCGGCCCGGTGCGAGGAAGGGAGCCGGCTCAGGTCGACGACGTTCGGGACGACGTGGACCCGGGTCGCGGGACAGGGCCGGGCCGAGGGCAACGAGGGCAACGAGGCCACGAGGCGGCGCATCGGCTCGCTGACGACGACGAGGTCGTCGACCCGGCTCCAGTCGAGAAGGTGGATCCACGGCGAGAGGGCGTCCATGCTGTGGATCCGCAGGACGAGGCGCACCCCCTCCGGGACCGCCATGACGGTGGCCAGACCACCGCGGTCGGCCCAGTCGACGAAGACGGCGTCAGCGGCCTCCATCTCCTCCAGGATCTCGTAGTCCGGCACGGCCGGGTCCCCCAGCGCCTGCTGCAGCCGCGCCCCGACGAGGGGACGGTAGGGGCCCAGCCCCCGCAGGGAGGACCGGGCGGCGAGGTCCACGACCCGGACGTCGGCCTGCTCGGCCAGGGCGTCGATCACCGGCGCGGAGAACTGCGGGTAGCTCCCGGCACGACGACGACCCGCCGGGCTCCGGCGTCCGGGGTGCGCCCGGAGCGGGCCGGCAGGACCGGGCGGCGCGGTGCGGTCGAGCCCAGCAGCGCGCCCACCTCGGACGCCCGCCAGTGCTCCAGGAAGCCCTCCGGGTCGGTGACCAGCGGGGAGGACAGCTTGTCGGCGTGCAGCTCGCGGTGGAAGAGCAGGGCGAGCGCGAGGTGGGCGAGGTCGGCCGCCTGCTCCACCTGACCCTCGCGCAGGGCGACGTCGGCGGCCTCGGTCAGCTCGCGCGCCACCTCCGGCAGCTCCGGGTGCGGCTCGCCCGTGGCGGAGGTCGCCGTGAGCGCCCTCAGCCCGCGCAGCCGCGCCCGCACGAGCGGGTCGAGGTCGGGGGTCGCCGGGTCCAGGTGGTGGGACAGCTCGTGGGCGAGGTCGTAGCGCCCGGCCAGGTGCATCGCCTCGATCGCGGGGACCAGGGACTCCTGACGCCTCGGGGGGACCGGGCGCACGTAGCGCTCCAGGTGCCGGACGAGGCTCCGCACGTACGCGGGGGTGAGCCCGGTCGGGCCCTCGGCGGTCCGCACGGCCAGCTTGCGCCATACCCCGCCGACCGCGGACCAGTCCGCCAGCTCCGCGGCCGGCACGAGCGGCCGGGCGGGCGTCGTCAGGGCCTCGGCCGCCGCGGTGGCGGCCGCCCCGGCCAACACGACCAGGTCCGCCGCCTCGAGCGCCCGGACGGCCCGGGGGTCCCGGTGCAGGTCCGCCAGCAGCGGCCCGGTGCGGCCGGCCCGCAGCCGGGCCGGCACGGTCAGCACGCTGCGGGCCCGCGCCCGCACGCCGCGCGGGGAGGGGTCGATCCGGACCCGGGCGCCGAACTTCTCGAAACGGCTGCCCGGCTCCCCGGAACGCCACATGAGCACGACCTGGTGCCCGGCCAGGGACAGTCCCCGCAGCGGCCGGACCACCTCGTCCAGCTCCTCCGCCGACGCGGCGACGGCGATCACCCGCTGCCGCCGGGACGGGGAGACGACGGGGGCCGAGGGAGCAGGTGCGGTGCTGGCGACGGTCACACCCCGACGATACGTGGCGGTCAGCCGGCGATGAACTCCTCGACCGCGGCGCGGCCCAGCTCGTCGGGCATCTGCACCGGCGGGGACTTCATCAGGTAGGCCGAGGCGCTCTCCACCGGGCCTCCGAGACCGCGGTCCAGGGCGATCTTGGCGGCGCGGATGGCGTCGATGATGATGCCCGCGGAGTTCGGGGAGTCCCAGACCTCCAGCTTGTACTCGAGGTTGAGCGGGACGTCGCCGAAGGAACGGCCCTCCAGGCGCACGTAGGCCCACTTGCGGTCGTCCAGCCACTGGACGTAGTCGGAGGGGCCGATGTGCACGTCGCGGGCGGCGAGGTCCTGGGACACGTTGGAGGTCACCGCCTGGGTCTTGGAGACCTTCTTGGACTCCAGGCGCTCGCGCTCCAGCATGTTCTTGAAGTCCATGTTGCCGCCCACGTTGAGCTGGTAGGTCCGGTCCAGCGCGACCCCGCGGTCCTCGAACAGCTTGGCCAGGACGCGGTGGGTGATGGTGGCGCCGACCTGGCTCTTGATGTCGTCCCCGATGATCGGCACGCCCGCCGCCGCGAACCTCGCGGCCCACTCGGGGTCGGAGGCGATGAAGACCGGCAGCGCGTTGACGAAGGCGACCCCGGCGTCGATGGCGCACTGGGCGTAGAACTTGTCCGCCTCCTCGCTGCCCACCGGCAGGTAGGACACCAGCACGTCGACCCGGGCGTCCTTGAGGGCCTGGACGACGTCGACCGGCTCGGCGTCGGACTCCTCGATCGTCAGGCTGTAGTACTTGCCCAGCCCGTCCAGGGTCGGCCCGCGCTGCACCGTGACCCCGGTCCGGGGCACGTCGGCGATGCGGATCGTGTTGTTCTCCCCGGCGTCGATCGCCTCGGCCAGGTCGGTCCCGACCTTCTTGGCGTCGACGTCGAAGGCGGCGACGAACTCGACGTCCCGCACGTGGTAGCGGCCGAACTGCACGTGCATGAGCCCCGGCACGGTGGTCGAGGGGTCGGCGTCCCGGTAGTACTCCACGCCCTGCACGAGCGAGCTGGCACAGTTCCCGACACCCACGAGGGCGACCCGGATCGAACTCATACGACTTCTTCCTCCAGACAGAGCTGCGGGCGGTCATCCAGACCGCCCCATCACCGCCCTCAACGCCCCATACCCCGGCCGCATTCCGGTCCGCCGCCCCACGGCGGCTCCGAGGGAGCACCCAGGTCGGCGGGCACAATGGTCCGGTGAGCCCGTCCCGCAGCAGCACCGCCACCACCCGCCGCGACCACCGTCGGGCCGGCCGTCGACGCCGCGGCTCCGGCCTGCGGCGCGCCCTCGTCTGGCTGGTGGGGCTCGGCCTGCTGGCGCTCCTTGTCGCCATCGGCGTCTTCGCGTGGGCCTACCAGCGCACCGACATCCCCGAGCCCAACGATTTCGCCGAGGCGCAGAGCTCGATCCTCTACTACGCCGACGGGGAGACCGAGCTGGCCCGCTTCACCGGCGGCTACGACCGCGAGCTGGTGCCGCTGTCGGAGGTGCCCGACCACGTGCAGAAGGCGGTGCTGGCCGCCGAGGACCGCACCTTCTACGAGAACGAGGGCGTCTCGATCACCGGCACGGCCCGCGGCGCCTGGCGCACCCTCACGGGAGACGGCCTGCAGGCGGGATCGACGATCACCCAGCAGTACGTCAAGAACTACTACCTCACCCCGGACCAGACCCTGCAGCGCAAGTTCACCGAGCTCATCATCGCGGTCAAGATCGACAACGAGCTGAGCAAGGACGAGATCCTCCAGAACTACCTCAACACCATCTACTTCGGCCGCGGCGCCTACGGCGTCCAGACCGCCAGCCAGGCCTACTTCGGCAAGGACGTGTCCGAGCTGGACGTCGAGGAGGGGGCCTTCCTCGCCGCCGTGACCAACGCGCCGTCGATGTTCGACCCCGACTACGCGGACGGCAACCAGGAGCGCGCCGAGCAGCGGGTCGCCTACGTCCTGGACGGGATGGTCGAGGAGGGCTGGCTGGAGGCCTCGGAGCGGGAGGGTATGACGTTCCCCGAGGTGGGGACCACCCCGCCGTCGACGGCGGTCCAGGGGGTCGACGGGTACATCGCCCAGCAGGCCCGCGACCAGCTCGTCGAGCTGCTGGCGGTCGACGACCAGACGATCGACGGGGGTGGCCTGCGGGTCGTCACCACGATCGAGGAGCAGCACCAGGACGCCGCCGTCGCGGCGGTGGAGGCCTACCGGCCCGCCGGCGCGGGCACCGACGACATCACGGTCGCGCTGACCTCCGTCCGCCCCGGCGACGGGGCGATCACGGCCATGTACGGCGGCGACGACTACCAGGAGACCCAGCTCAACTCGGTCACCGACGCCCGGGTGCAGGCCGGGTCGCTCTTCAAGCCGATCACGCTGGCCGCGGCGGTGGCGGACGGCGTCGACACGCTCCAGCCCTACGAGGGGCCCAGCCCGATGACCTTCGGGGACGAGGAGGACGTCCAGGTCGCCAACTTCCGCGACATCTCCTTCGGCAGCCTCGACCTGCGCACCGCCCTGGCGGAGTCGGTCAACACGATCTACGTCCAGCTCAACGCGCAGATCGGCCCGGAGAAGACGGTCGAGGCCGCCGTGGACCTCGGGATCCCGGAGGACACCCCCGGCCTGCAGACCGACCTGACCAACGTGCTGGGCACCGCCTCCCCCACCCTGCTGGAGATGACCAACGCCTACGCCACCCTGGCCGCGGAGGGGCAGCGCGCCACGCCCTACCTGATCCAGGAGGTCAGCACGGCCGCCGGGGAGGTCACCTACACCGCCGAGCCGGAGACCGAGCCCGGCGTCGAGCGGGACGTCGCCGTCGACGTCACCGACGCCATGACCTTCACGATGACCGTCGGGTCCGGCCTGGCGGCCGGCGACGTGGGGCGACCCACGGCGGCCAAGTCCGGCACGAGCGAGCGCAACGTCTCGGCCTGGTTCGACGGCTTCGCGCCGCAGCTGGCCGCCGGGGTGGTGATGTACAAGGGCGACGGCACCGAGCCCATGCAGGACCTCGCCGGGGTCGACCAGATCACCGGAGGCACCTTCCCCGCGCAGGTGTGGGGCGAGTTCATGCGCCTGGCGCTGGAGGGTGAGGAGGTCATCCCGTTCCCGGAGCGGGTCGGCAACGGCGGCCCGACGGACACCGAGCCCACGACCTCGGAGCCGGAGGTCGAGCCGACGACGGAGGCCCCGGAGCCGACGACCGAGCAGCCGACCACAGAGGACCCGACGGAGACGACCACGGACGAGCCCACGGAGACCACCGAGGAGCCGACCACCCCGGAGCCGACGACCCCCGAGCCCACCACCCCGGAGCCCACCACCCCGGAGCCGACGACGCCGGAGCCCACCGACCCCGGGGGCGGCGACCCGCCGGGCAACCCCGACCCCCCGGGCAACCCCGAACCCCCGGGGGACGGCACGGCCCCGGCGCCGACCGGCTGACGCGCGGCGCACCGCATACCCTGACCCCATGCCCCCACCCCCACGTCGTCGGGACGTGCCCTGGGTCGTGCCCTCGTGGAGCGACCCGGTCGCACGGGCGGCCACCGGGCTGCTCGGCGGGCCGACGGGCCGGTATGCCGTGGTCGGCGGCCGTGGGCTCGCCGGCGTCGCCGCGGTCGTGGTGCTGCTCGGCACGCTGAACCTCGCGCTCGGCGTCTGGACCAAGGGCCACTGCCTGATGAAGGGCTGGACCGCACCCGACCACTTCTGGCGGGCGTGCTACTCCGACCTGCCGGTCGTGCACGTCAGCTCCACGCTCGCGGAGCGGGTGCTGCCCTGGGCGGCCGACGCCCCGAGCACCCAGCCGCCGCTGTCGGGGCTGGTCATGTGGGTGCTGGCCCTCGTGTCCCCCGAGGTCGGCCCGGGCGTGGCGGCGCAGCAGTGGATCCTCGGGCTGTGGGCGGTGGTGTGCGTCGGGCTCCTCGCGGCGGGCGTCCTCGCCGTCGTGGCGATGCAGCCCCGGCGGCCCTGGCAGGCGGCGCACCTGGCGCTGAGCCCCGCGCTGACGCTGCTGGTCCTGGTCTCGACCGACCTGCTCGGCGTGACCCTGATGCTCCTGGCGCTGTGGGCGTGGCGGCGGGACCGGCCGTGGGGAAGCGGGCTGCTGCTGGGGCTGGCGCTCCTGGTCCGGCCCTTCCCGCTGCTCGTGCTCGTCGCGATCCTGGTGGTGGCATGGCGCGAGCGCCGGGTGCTGCCGGCGGTGCAGACGGCCGTGGGGACGGCGCTCGGGGCGCTGGCGGTGCTCGTGCCCCTGGCCACCGTCGAGCCGCGCGCGCTGACGCCCCTGCAGCAGTGGTGGGGCCAGGGGGCGGGGTTCGGGGCGCTGCAGGTCGTCCCGCAGCTTCTGGGCACCCCGCTGCTGCCCGGTGTGCCGGTGTGGATCGCGGTGACGGGCTGGCTGCTCGCGATCGGCCTGGGGGTGTGGCTGGGCACCCGGCCGGGACGTGCGGTGGGGGTCGTGCCGCTGACCGCGGTGATGCTGCTCGTCGTGGCGCTCACCGCGACCTCGCTGTCCGTGCAGTCCGGGCTGTGGGTGCTGCCCCTGCTGGCCCTGTCCGCTCGGCCGTGGTGGGAGCACCTCGTCTGGGCTCTCGCCGAGGCCGTGCACTTCCTGTCCACCTGGCTCCACCTGGCCTTCAGCAGCGACCCCGGCCGGGGGCTGCCGCCGGAGACCTACGCGCTCGTGATCGTGCTGCGCGCCGCCGCCTGGACCTGGATCCTCTGGCGGATCTGGGAGGAGGACCCGGCCCCCCGCAGGCGGCGGGCGGGGGCGCACCGGGGCGGCGCGATAGCGGATGGGGACCATGGGGCACATGGGGCACAGACAGACAGGCCGGCGGGCGCCGGTGGGGCGCAGGCCACCGACCTTGAGCCTGTTGGTCATCCTCGAGCCGGTTCGAGTCGGCTCGAGGATGACGAACCGGCTCGGGGCTGACCCGGCGCTGGCGTCTCCGACGCGTCAGCCCCCTGCCACCGCCAGGTCCGGTGCGCCGTTCGAGCGTGCCGCGATGAGGTCGAGGCGCGCGGTGGCGCTCGCGTCCTCGATCTCCCGGCGGACGGCGGCCGGGTGGCGGAGCTCCCCCCAGACCACCCGGCCCACGCCATACCCCAGTCCGCGGATGCGTCGCTCGCGGGCGCGCTCGGCGATGACCACCTGCGACACGGCCCCGGGTGCAGCCCCAGGCTCGGCCTTGTACTTGAGCATGCCGTCGAACTCCAGCACCACACCCAGCTCCGGCAGGTAGAAGTCGACCCGCGCCACCACCTGCCGCCCCGCACGCACGACGAACTGCGGGACGGCGTGGAAGCCCAGGTCCCGGAGGATGAGCCGGAGCCATGACTCACCCGGTGACTCCGACCGGCCGTCCGCCAGGTCCACGACCGTGCGCGCCGCAGCCACCCCGGGCACCCGGCGATAGGAGTCGAGGGTCTCCCGCAGCGACCTGGGGGTGATGAGCTCCTTCCGCAGGGCCGCGTCGGCAGCCATCACCCCGGAGGTCACGGACCCGAGCAGACCGGTGCCGATGACCGCCGCCTCGGGTGACACGGTGCTCATCCCGTCGCGGGAGGTGATGAGCCCGGGCCCCGGGCACGTGTGGACGGTGACCTCCCCGTAGCGTCGGGCGCTCCCCACGGCCTCGGTGTGCGTCAGGTGGATCCGGTCCAGGGCGGTGTGCAGCACGGGCAGCCCCCACACGACGGCCGCAGTCACGTGACTTGCGGCCCACTGCTCAGGGCGAGTCCGCAGCACGGCCCGGGCCCGGAGCAAGTGGCGGGCCGTCGGCGTCGGGAGGGCCGCGAGCACGCTCGCCTGGACGTAGGCACCGCGCGCGACCCGCACGAGGACCTTCCTGCGCACGAGCCCGCGGAGGACCTCGCGGGAGAAGCCGAGCCGTTCGGCCTCCGCGGTCGTCAGGACGTGGTGGCGGGTGACGAGGAAGTCCTCCAGCTCCGGTCGCATGGGTTCCACCGTGCACGAGCCCCACCCCTCGCAGGCCCGCGCTCGGCACATCTGTGGACAACCGCCGGCCGGGGAGGCCACTATGAGCCGGTTCGTCATCCTTGAGCCGTCTCGAACCGGCTCGAGGATGACGAGACGGCGCAGAGTGACTGGTAGGTGCGGGAGGGGCCGCGCTGCTGGACCGCGAGGAGGCCACGGGTGTGCGGGGAGGTTCCGGGGAAGGAGACCGGAGGCATCCGGTATGCGGAGCCCTCCGGTATGCAGGGGCCTCCGGTTTGCGGGGGCCTCCGGTATGCGGCGGGCCGCCAGGGCCGGCAGGCGACGCCTCTCAGCTGCCCAGCGCTCCACCCCGGTCCAGGCCACCGCGGGCCCGCTCGCGCAGGTCGGCGGCGCGCACCAGGGGCAGCAGCTCCTGCTCGACGACGCCCCGCAGGGAGCGGACGTAGGTGGCCGAGAGGTGGTTGCTGTCGCGCCAGACGACGACGCCTCCGACGATCGGGCTGCAGGTGCGCGCGGGGCAGACGGCGTCGGTGAGGTCGATGACCGGCAGGGAGCGCAGCTGGGCGGCGAGGGCGTCGTGGCCCGTGCCCGAGCTGGCCAGGCCCTCTGCGCGCGGGAAGGCGCAGGCCGGGACGTCGTCGGGGTGGTCGCTCAGGCAGGCGGGCACGTCGAAGGGGGCCCGGGGCACGTCGCGCACGAGCACCGGGAGGGCGCCCAGCTCGTCGTCGATCCACTCCACGCGCGCCCGCAGGCCGGCGGCCATGGCCTCGGCACCGGTCGTCGAGTAGGACGCGCTGGAGAGCAGGACGACGTCCGGGTCCTCCTGCTCCAGGGCGGGGCCCAGACCGGCCTGCCACTCGGTGCACTGGCGGTAGTCCCCCGCCTGCCCGCTGCGGCGCACGACGAGGTCCACGCTCGGCGGCACGACGACTTGGTCATGGCCACGACCCGCCAGCCCCGGTCACGCCCGATCTCGTCGAGGGCGGTGAGCCACATCCCGGCGTGGCTGTCCCCGATCAGCGCGATCGTCGTCCCGCCCTCCGGGTCCCCCGCGACGCAGGTGCCGACCTCGGTGCCAGTGAGCCCGACGAAGCACCCCTCGGGCAGCATGACCGGGCGGTCGTCCGGGACCTGCTCCAGCGGCACGGCGAGGCGGCCCCCGTCGCCGGGACCTCGGCGGACGGGAGCGGCTCACCCAGGGCGGCCGAGCCCCCGGCCCCCGCCAGCGCCAGCTCTCCGGGGTCGGCGGGCGCCGCCGTCGTGGTCGCCGCATCGTCGCCCGGGGCGGTGGTCACCTCCCGTCGTCCGCCCGGGCCCCCCGCCCCCCGGGCCCTCGGTGGCCGCGCCGTCCGTGGCGCCGTCCGTGACCGTGCCGCCGCCGCCCCCGTCACGCCCGTCGACCCCATCGACCCCACCCTCGTCGAGCCCCTCGTTCTCGTCCTGCCCCGCGGCGAGGGTCCCCGCCCCCAGGGGCTCGCGCAGCTCGTCCACCACCTCCGGCGTCCGCCACTGCGCGGTCTCCCGCGTGACCGACGAGGGCGCCGCGGTGAGCAGGACCACGCCCACGAGCGTGCCGACCAGCGTGAGGTTGAGGCCCAGCCGCAGCGTGCGCCAGGTGACGACCTGGGCGGGGGAGCTGCCGGCGAGGACACGCCCGTGCCGGCGCACCGGGTCCTCGACATAGCGGAAGGACAGCCACCCGGCACCACCGAGACGATCACGGCCAGCAGCCCCCACTGCACCGGGAGCGTGTCCGGCCCGCCCCGCCCCACGCCCGCGAGGTGGGCGGCCACCGCGATGAACGGCCAGTGCCACAGGTAGAGGCTGTAGGACAGGCGGCCGACCCACTGCAGGACCCGGGTCCGCAGCACGAGCAGCGGTCCCCAGCTGCCGGCGGACGCACGGCCACCAGACCAGCGCGGTCCCCACGGTGGGCAGCAGGGCCCAGACCCCGGGAGAAGAGCGTCCGGGGCGTGATGACGACGAGGCGGCGAGCACATACCGAGGCCCACCCACCGACCAGCGCCGCGACCGCCCGTGGCAGCCGCGGCCAGGCCCACGCCCGAGCGCGACCAGGACCCGAGCATGAGCTCGTGGATCCGGGTCGGCGTGACGAAGTAGGCGGACGGGTCCTGCCGGGTCCACGCCCAGGACACCACGAGCGACAGCAGGAACAGGGTGAGGGTGAGCGACCAGACCAGCCGGGTGAGACCCGGGCGCGCCCGGCGGCGACGACCAGACGAGGAGCAGCAGGATCGGCCACACCACGTAGAACTGCTCCTCGACCGCCAACGACCAGTAGTGCTGCACCGGGCTGGGCGCGCGCTCGATGTCGAGGTAGTCGACCGAGCGCCAGGCCATCCGCCAGTTGACGAGGTAGGTCGCGGACGCGACGAGGTCGGCGCCGGTCTCGGCCCACCGCGAGCGCGGCAGGAAGGCGACGGTGAGCAGGGCCGTGCCCACGAGGGCGGCGAGCGCCGCCGGCAGCAGGCGTCTGGCGCGGCGGGCGTAGAAGCGGCCCAGGTCGATCCGGCCCCGGGCGCGCGCCTCCTCGAGCAGCAGGGAGGTCATGAGGAAGCCGCTGACGACGAAGAAGACGTCCACCCCGGTGAAACCGCCGGGCAGGAAGCGCACCCCCGCGTGCCAGAGCAGCACGCCTAGGACCGCGAGGGCGCGCATCCCCTCGATGTCGGCGCGGAAGTCCCGCGGCACCGGGGGCACGCGCAGCGCGTGCCGGGCCGCCTGCAGGGCCCGGTGCCGGCTGCGGGTGAGCAGCGGCTCGCTCTCGGAGGGGGTCGGCTGCGCCGCCTCCGGGGTATGCGGTCCGCTCACCGGGCCCCCTCCGCCACCGCGGCGGGTGGTCCCGGAGCCAGGTGCGGTGGTTCAGCTCGACCCAGATCGCCAGCGCGAGGGCCGCGAGGGCCACCCAGGCCCACAGCAGGGACCGGGGTCGCACAGGGTCGGTCGGGACGACGGCGGACGCGGTGATCTCGTAGCCGTCGTCGGCCCGCTCCTGGACGACGAGCGCGAGCGCGGTGTCGGCCGCGAGCGCGGCCAGGCGCGGGTCGCCCGCGGTGGCCCGCAGCACCACCTCGAGGGGGTCGTCGTCCTCGACCACGTCGAGGCGCAGGTCGCCCCGCAGGTCCGGGGACAGCTCGACGGCCTCCTCCACCTCGCCGACCAGCCCGGGCGCGCTGAGCAGCACCGCCGCCTGGGAGGAGGCGCGGGCGTCGGGGGTGCCGAGGGCCGCCTCGGCGGCGTAGCGGTCCGCCCGCAGCAGGCCCAGGCCCCCCACGACGAGGGCCGCGAGCAGGACCAGGGTGATCCAGGGCTGCGCGGCCAGGGCGTGGGTCCAGTGCTGGTGGCGGGCGGCGTGCCGGGCCCGGCGGCGGGCCTGGGCGGAGGCGCTGCTACCCATCCCCCGACTCCGGTTGCTCGGCCCACCAGCGCAGCAGCTCCTCCCGCGCCCCCTCCGGGCCGAGCGGCCCCTGGTCGAGCCGCACCGCCAGCAGGTGCTTGTACGCCCTCCCCAGCACCGGGCCGGGCGCGATCCCGAGGATCTGCCCGATCTCGTTGCCGTCCAGCTCGGGCCGCAGAGCCCTGAGCTCCTCCTCCGAGCGCAGCCGGGCGATCCGCTCCTCGAGGTGGTCGTAGCTGGCGGACAGCCGCGCCGCCTTGCGCCGGTTGCGGGTGGTGGAGTCGGCCCGGGTGAGCCGGTGCAGCCGGCCGAGCAGCGGTCCGGCGTCGGTGACGTAGCGGCGCACGGCCGAGTCGGTCCACTCCCCCGTGCCGTAGCCGTGGAAGCGCAGGTGCAGCTCGACCAGGCGGGACACGGCCTTGACCGTGTCCTTGTCGAAGCGCAGCTCCCGCAGCCGGCGCCGGGTGAGCTTGGCCCCGACGACCTCGTGGTGGTGGAAGCTCACCCCCCCGCCGGGCTCGAAGCGGCGCGTGGCGGGCTTGCCGATGTCGTGCAGCAGGGCGGCCAGGCGCAGCACCAGGTCGGGGCCGGGGACGGCGTCCTCGTCGGCGGCACCGTCCTCGGCCGCCGGCGGGTCCTCGAGCGCGATCGCCTGCTCCAGCACGGTGAGGCTGTGCTGGTAGACGTCCTTGTGCCGGTGGTGCTCGTCGATCTCCAGGCGCAGGGCGGGCAGCTCGGGCAGCACCTGGTCGGCCAGCCCGGTGTCGACCATGACCTCCAGCCCGGCCCGCGGATCGGGGGACAGCAGCAGTTTGACCAGCTCGTCCCGCACCCGCTCGGCGGACACGATCGCCAGGCGGGACGACATACCCGTCATCGCCTCGAGCACCTCCGGCGCCGGGGCCAGGCCCAGCTGGGCGGCGAAGCGCGCGGCCCGCATCATCCGCAGGGGGTCGTCGCTGAAGGAGATCTCGGGGGTGTGCGGCGTCCGCAGGGCGCGGGCGGCGAGGTCGGCCAGCCCGTCGTGGGGGTCGACGAAGGTGAGGTCGGGCAGCCGCAGCGCCATCGCGTTGACCGTGAAGTCCCGGCGTACCAGGTCGTCCTCGAGGTTGTCCCCGAGGGCGACCACCGGCTTGCGGGAGTCGGCGTCGTAGGCGTCGGCGCGGTAGGTCGTGATCTCCAGGTGGTGCTCGCCCCGGCGGGCGCCGATGGTGCCGAAGGCGCGGCCGACGTCCCAGGTGGTGTCGGCCCAGCCGACCAGGACCTCCTCGATCTGGTCGGGCGTGGCCGAGGTGGTGAAGTCGAGGTCGGTGGAGGCCCGCCCCAGGAAGGCGTCGCGCACCGGCCCGCCGACGAGCGCGACCTCGTGCCCGGCGGCGGCGAAGCGCTCCCCGATCTCGGTGAGCAGCGCCAGGGACGGGGTGAGCTGACGCAGCGCGCGCAGCAGCAGCGCGCCGTCGGTGGACTGGGCGTCGGTGGGCGTGGACATCAGGTCCAGGGTAGTCGCGTTATCCCTGTTCACCATCTGGCTCACTGGTTATGGTGGGCAGATGACCACGACATCTCCGCGCCAGCAGCCGCCGGCGCGCCGACTGCCGTCGGTCAGCGAGACCTCGGCCGGCGGGGTGGTCATCGACGTGCACGAGGGGCGGGCGCGGATCGCGATCATCGCGCGGCGCAACCGGTCGGGCCGCGTGGAGTGGTGCCTGCCCAAGGGGCACGTGGAGCCGGGCGAGACCCTGGTGCAGACCGCGGAGCGCGAGGTGGCGGAGGAGACGGGCATCGAGGGGCGGGTGCTCATCACCCTGGGGACGATCGAGTACTGGTTCACCACCCCCTCCCACCGGATCCACAAGATGGTCCACCACTACCTGCTCGAGGCCACCGGGGGCGAGCTCACCATCGAGAACGACCCCGACCAGGAGGCGATCGACGCGATCTGGGTGCCCCTGGACGAGGTGCACCGCAAGCTCACCTTCCCCAACGAGCGTCGCATCGCCCGCGAGGCGTGGCAGCGGCTCACCCGGAGCGCCTGACCGCGCCGTGACCTCCTCAGCCCGCCGCCGCGCGTGGGCACCCCCGCTCCGTCGGAGGCTGCCCGGTGCCGCCCTCCTGGCGACCCTGGCGCTGCTCGCCGCACCGCTGCTCCCGGTCGGGGCCGTCCCGTCGGCGTCTGCGGTCCGACCTCCGGGTATGCCGCTGCCCGTCGCCTCCGCGGTCGAGGACGGCGAGGGGCTGCGGGTGGTGCTGGACGAGGTCGACCCCGTCGTCCTGCGACCGGACCGCCCGGCCCGGCTGAGCGGCCGGGTCCTCAACCCCGCCCCCGTGCCGGCCCGGCTGGGGGGTGTCACGCTGAGCGCGTCGACGAGCCTGCTCGGCTCCCGCAAGGAGGTGGCCGACTGGGTGGACGGCGGCATCGACCGGTCGACCACCTGGGTGCTCGGGGACGACACGATCGGGCCCCTGGTCCCGGCGGAGGGCGAGGTGGCCTTCTCGGTCGTGGTGCCCGCAGAGGAGCTGGCCTCCCTGCCCGACGGGCCCGCGGCCCTGGCGGTGCGCCTCAGCGCGGAGGTGGTGGGCGACGGGGAGCCGGTGTCGTCGGGGGACGGCACGGGGGGCGACCTCGCAGAGCTCCGCACCGTCCTCACCAGCTCCGGGGGGCGCCTCGTCGGCACGCCGATGGAGGTGTCCTGGCTGGTGCCGCTGACCCTGCCGCCCGATCCGGGCCTGACGGACCCCGACCCGGCGCGGCACGCCCAGGCGTGGACGGACGCCGTCGGCGAGGGCTCGCCGGTGCGCGGCTGGCTGGACCACCTCACGCTGCCGGACGTCACCTGGCTCGTCGACCCCGCCCTCCTCGTCGCGCCCCGACCCCTCCCCTCCGTCGCCTCACCCGCGCCCACGCCGGAGGACCCGGAGGAGACCGGCGACCCGGAGGAGACCGGGGAGTCGAGCGACCCGGGCAGCACCGGGGAGCCCACCACGGGGGAGCCCGACGGCCCCGGCACCACCACCGCGGAGCCGACCGACCCTGCGCCGACCGGCGAGCCCGAGGACACCGGGACGGCACCCACCCCCGCCGGCACGACCACCCCTGGTGGGTCCGAAGGCTCCGCCCCCGCGACACCGACGCCCGCCGCCACCCCGACCGCCCCCGGCGACGGCACGGGTCGGACCGGCTCGGCACCTACACCGGACCAGGCGACCGGCACGACCGGGCCCGCCGCCCCGCCAGACGACCCCCCGGTCACCGAGCAGCCCCCGGAGGAGCAGATCCCTCCGGACGAGGGCCCCCCGGACGAGCAGGACGTCGAGCGCGCCCTGGGCGAGCTGCGCGACCGACTGGCGCTGGTGCCCGCGCAGGAGCGCTGGTGGCTGCCCGCCGGCGACCCCGACCTGGCCCGGCTGGTCGCCGACGGGCTCACCCCGCCCCCGGACACCGTGCAGACCCTCCTCACCCGGGCCCCGGCGGAGGACGCCCCGGAGGCCGTCGCCCGTCTCCTGCGCGGCGGCCGCACGGGTGTGCTCTGGCCGGCCCTCCCCGGGCCGACCACGTCCGACCTCTTCCGCATGGTGGGCCTGCACGACTCGGCTCCGTCGGTGCCGGCGCCGGAGGTCGTCGTGGTCCCCCGCGAGTCCTTCACCGCCAGCTCCGCCGCCGGACCTCGCCGCGGGGCGGCCCTCGTCGAGGACACCGACCTCACCGCTGTGGGGGTGGACTCCTGGACCACCGCCCTGGTGGCGGCCGGGGCCGAGGCGGCGCAGGACACGGGCGCCGGCGCAGCCGCCCAGCGGCTCCTCGCGCACACCCTGGGCAGCTGGCTGGAGGCCCCCACCAGCCGACGCGAGCTCGTCGTGGCCCCGCCCCGCGGGACGACCCCGGCACCCGAGGTGCTCGACCAGCTGGTGCGGGCCTGGCCCGACGCGGACTGGCTGACCTCCCTCCCGGCCGAGGAGGTCCTGACCCGGGCGCAGGAGCAGGAGGCCGTGACCCTGTCGGGCACGGCCCCCCAGGAGTCGGTCCTGGGGGCCCTCGCGCCGTTGCTGCTGCCTGAGCCCAGCCCCGTCGACGCTTCCCGCGGGCGGGACCTGGTCGGCCTGGACGACGACCTGGACGGGCTGGGAGAGATCCTGCGCGACACCACCGCCCTCCGGTCCTGGCGCCCGGTCCTGGCCGACCTGTGGTCGACCCGCTGGCGCGAGGCGCCGGCCGCCTGGCCCACGACCTTCCGGACGCTGCGCGGCGACGTCCGCCAGGCCCGGGAGGCCGTCCACATCGCCCCCAGCAACGTCAACTTCATCGCCGACCAGGGCGTCATCCAGGTCACCGTCGTCAACGACCTGCCGGTGGCCGTGGACGACGTCCAGCTGGCGGTCTCGACGACCAACGGCCGGCTCCAGGTGCTCCGGCAGCCCGACCCGGTCTCCGTGGGCCCCGGCAGTCGCGCCGCGGTGCCGTTCGAGGCGCGTGCCGTGACCCGCGGCGAGGTGACGCTCCACGTCGAGCTCACCACCCCGGACGGCACCGAGCTGGGCGTCGACGAGGAGCTCGCGGTCCGGGTGCAGCCGACGGGCGTGTGGATCTACTGGGTGCTCGGCGGCCTGGCGGGCGTGGTCCTCATCCTCGGCCTGGCCCGCGCGCTGCCCGGCCCCCCGCGCGTGCCGCGCTCTGGCCCCAGCGACGCCGCATACCCTGACCCGGGCCCGGAGACGCAGACGCAGACCGACACCGGCCAGGAGGAGCGGCAGTGAGCGCACCAGGCGACGAGCAGGCGGCCCTGCCCGGCGACCCCGTCGCGCCCGCGGCCGGAGGCCGGGTGGCGCCCGGGCCCGGAGGCCCCGCGGCTCCCGACCACGGCTCCAGCAGGGCCCTGGCCCGGTCCAGCGCGATCATGGCCAGCGGCACCCTGGTCTCCCGGGTGCTGGGGCTGGTCCGGATGGCCCTGCTCATCGCGGCGGTCGGCGCCCAGACCGACGCGGCGAACGTGTGGGACACCGCCAACACCATCCCCAACACCATCTACCTGCTGCTGGCCGCCGGGGTCCTCAACGTCGTCCTGCTGCCGCAGATCACCCGGGCCATGGTCCGCGGCGGCGAGGCGGGCCAGGACTACATCGACCGGCTGCTCACCCTCGCCTTCACCGTCGTGGCGGGGGGCACGGCGCTGGTCCTGCTCGCCGCACCCCTGGTCACCAAGCTCATGGCCCTGTCCTGGCCGTGGGGCGGGGAGAAGCTGACCCTGGCGATCCTGTTCGCCTACCTGTGCATCCCGCAGGTCCTCTTCTACGGGCTGCACACGATCCTGGGCCAGGTGCTGGCGGCCCACCACCGGTTCGGCGCCTTCATGTGGAGCCCGGCGCTGGCCAACGTCGTCGCCATCACCGGGCTGGGGGTCTTCCTGGCCCGCTACGGCGACGTCTCCCGGCAGGAGCTCACCTCGTGGACCCCGGGCATGATCTGGCTGCTGGCCGGGTCGGCGACGCTCGGCATCCTCGTGCAGGCCCTAGTGCTCATCCCGGCGGTGCGCTCCACCGGCTTCACCTACCGGCCCCGCTGGGGCTTCCGCGGCGTGGGGCTGGGCTCGGCCTCGCGGATGAGCAGCTGGGCGTTCGCGGAGATCCTGCTCAGCCAGGCCGGGATGCTCGTGGCCATCAACATGCTCAACGACGCCGTCCAGGACGTCAGCGAGGCCCCGGGCAAGGCGGCGCACTTCGCCGCCTTCTCCACCTTCATGCTCCCCCACTCCCTCATCGCCCTGTCCCTGCTGACGGCCATCTTCCCGGTGCTGACCAAAGCCGCCGCGGCCGGGGAGCTGCGGGTGATGGCCGAGCACACGGGCCGGGCCCTGCGCCTGCTCGCCGCCGCCATGGTCCCCATCGCGGTCGGCATGATCGTCCTGGCGCCGCTGGTGGTGCGCGTCATCAACCCGACGATGACGCCGTTCGAGCACCTCTGGGTGACCCGCATCCTCTTCGCCCTGCTCGTGGGCCTGGTGCCCTACGGCATCTACCTCGTCTGCGCCCGCGTCTTCTACGCGTTCGAGGACGCCCGCACGCCCTTCCTCTTCCAGGTGGCGCTGACCTCGGTGCTCCTGGTGTTCTGCGGGATCGCCTGGGTGCAGGGCGCCTGGTGGGTCGCGGTGCTGGTCGGGCTGGGCCAGGCCATGGGCCAGATCGCGGCGATGCTCATGGGTCTGCGCGCCGTGCGCCGCCGGCTGCCGGACATCGACCTGCGCTCGGCCGGGGTGGTCTTCCTCAAGGCGGGGGCCGCCGCGCTGGTGGCGCTGCTGCCCGCCTGGCTGCTGGTGCGGCTGCTCGCCGACGACGGCTGGCTCGGAGCGGTCGTGCCGCTCGCCGTGGCCGGGCCGGTCTTCGTCGCCGTGTATGCCGTGCTGGCCCACCGCCTCGGCGTCGCCGAGGTGACCGAGGTGGGTGCTCCGCTGCTGCGCCGCATACCCGGGGCCAGGCGGTTCGCCCGCACCCCGGCGGCGGCCACCGGCGCCCCCGTCGACGGCACGACCGGCGACCCCGGGACCCCGCCGACCAGCGCGTCCGTCGCGGAGCAGGGCACCGGAGCAGGCACACTAGGTTGGGACGACGCCCCGCGGTGGGCGTTCTCCGGCGGAGAGGACGGCGACATGGACCAGCTCGAGGTGGGCACCCGGCTGGGTGACCGCTACGCGCTCGAGGAGCTGCTCGCCGAGCGCGAGGGGGGGGGCTGCAGTACTGGTCGGCCCGCGACGTCACCCTCGGCCGGCTGGTGGCCGTCACCGTGCTGCCCTCGGGCGGTGAGCACGCCCCCGTCGCCGTGGCCGTGCTCGACGCCGCCCGCCGCGTCGCCTCGGTCGACGACCCCCGCCTGGTCCGCGTCCTCGACGTGGGCGAGGAGGAGACCCTCTGCTGGATCATCGAGGAGGGCCTGTCCGAGGCCGAGTCGCTGGCCTCCCTCGTCGAGGACCACCCGCTTCCGCCGGAGGAGGTGCGCCGGCTCATCGGTGAGACGGCCGCGGGCTTGGAGTCCGCCCGGCGCCGTGGGCTTCACCACCTCTACCTCAACCCCCACTCGGTGCTGCGCACCACCGACGGCACCGTCAAGATCTCCGGCGTCGGGGTCGCCGCGGCCCTGGAGGGTGCCGACGACGTGACGGCCGACGAGGCCTCGCTCATCGACACCGCCGACCTCGTGTCCCTGCTCTACACCGGTCTGACCGGTCGTTGGCCCGGCGAGGACCTGCCCGGTGTCGCCTCCGCCCGACGCCTGGCCGACGGCAGCCTGCCCGCCCCGTCCGAGCTGGTCTCGGGCGTGCCCGGCGACCTGGACGCCCTGTGCCGCATCGTGCACGGCGCCGGGGCCGACCTGAGCGCGGCACCGCACACCCCCGGCGAGCTGGCCCGCCAGCTCTCGCCGTGGTCGCCCGACATCGTGCGGGCGCCCGCCCCGGGGAGCTCACGGCGCCGCGCGAGCCCGCCCCGGACGACCGCGCGGCCGCGCCGGGGACGCGCTCGCGGGGGCGGCGGGGGCCGCGGCCGCGGCGACCGCCGCCCACCCGACGAGGGTGCCGGAGAGCGACCCCACCGAGCAGGTGCCCCGCCCCTACTACCGCACCCAAGACGACCACGGTCGCTCCGGCACCGGTGCCGTCCCCTACTCCGGCGAGGACGCCCGGGCCGGTGTCGACGCCTCACGCGCGGCCGCTGCCGGGCTGCGGCGGGTGCCGCCGACCCGGGCCGCCCACCCCGGGGTGGCGCGGGTCCCCGACGCGACGAGCCGTCCTCGCTCGGCGGCTTCGCGGCGACCGAGGACCAGGACGGGCTCGACGAGGAGCGCGCCACCGGGTTGCAGAGCGCCGCGGTGCTGCTCATCATCCTGGCCATCGTCGCCGCCGCGGCGCTGCTCGGATGGGGCGTCATGCGTTCCATCGGCGGAGGTGACGACGTGGCGGACGGCCCGACCCCGGGAGCCAACGCGCCGGCCGACCCGGCCGGGGACACCGGGGCCGCGACCGCAGGCACCGACGACGAGTCCACGACCGCCGCCGGGGGGACCGGGGCGCCGGGCACCGACGACGAGTCCGCGCAGACCGCGCCCGCGCCCGCAGGAGGGGCGTCGATCCTGGGGATCACCAGCTTCGACCCCGAGGGCGACGGCGACGAGCGCAACGACCTCACCCCGCTGGCCGTGGACGGCGACCCGGAGACCGCCTGGACCTCGCACACCTACCTGTCGGAGGGGTGGGGTTCGCTCAAGAGCGGGACCGGCCTGATCCTCGACCTCGGGGAGGGCGCCAGCGTCAGCGAGGTCGAGGTGCAGCTGGGCGAGGGGACCATGGGCACCCGCCTCTACGTGTCCGACACGGCCTCCCGGGACGGCGCGACCGAGCTGGCCGCCGACGAGGCGGCCGAGGGCACCTGGACCGTCACGCCGGAGAGCCCGGCCTCCGGGCGCTACCTCATCCTGTGGTTCGACACCGGGCCCGCACGGACGCGGGCGAGATCGTCGGCGTGCGCGAGATCTCGGTGCGCTGACCGCGGGCGTGGGAGGGCTAGCGATGACGGCGGACCTGGCCGAGGTCGACGACCTCAGCTTGCTGCGCCGTCACCAGGAGGGGGACGCCGAGGCGTTCGGGGAGATCTTCCGCCGGCACCGTGACCGTATGTGGGCGGTCGCCCTGCGCACGACCCGTGACCCCGAGCTCGCCTCCGACGCCGTCCAGGACGCCTTCCTCAACGCCTTCCGCCGGGCCGGGTCCTTCCGCGGTGACGCGCAGGTGACCACCTGGCTGCACCGGATCACCGTGAACGCGTGCCTGGACCGGCTGCGCCGGCAACGTCCCACCGTCGACCTCGATGACCACGACCCGGCCGAGCCCCGCGACCACCACCACTCCGTCGACGTGCGCCTGGACGTCCAGGAGGCGCTGGCCCGGTTGCCTGAGGGCCAGCGACTGGCGCTCGTCCTGGTCGACATGCACGGCCTCAGCGTCGCCGAGGCGGCCGCGATCCTCGACGTCGCCGAGGGGACGATCAAGTCCCGGTGCTCCGAGGGCGGGAGGCCATGGCCCAGCTCCTCGGCCTGCGTGGCAATACCCGCGGGGTATGTCGTGATCCGTTCCCGTCGCGCGGCCGGTGTGGTGCACACCACGCCCCGGTGCTCCGGCGTCCGAGGAAACCCCCTGCCCGCACCGGTCGTCCTACTCCCGTGGGCACACCTGCGCCCACCGGGAGTCGCGAGTCGTCGAGAGGAGGCGTGTCAGTCGTGTCAGCACCGCGTCAGCCTGACGACGTCGACCCCACCGGGATCCGCGACCTGCTCGCCTCCCTGCCCGATCCGGGGCCCATGCCCGAGGACCTCGTCGCCCGGATCGAGGCCCGCCTGGAGGTGGAGCGCGCCCACCGCGCGGGCGGCGCACCCCTCGACCCCCCTCCGGCGCCACGGTGGCCCGGGCCGCCGACGACGTCTTCGACCTGGCGGCCGAGCGCAGCCACCGCCGACCGGCACGGACGGTCGCCGTCCTCGGTGCCGCGGCCGCCGGTCTGCTCGTGACCACCGTGGCGGTCACCCAGCTGATCGGCTCCGACGGAGGGTTCACGGCGGACACCGCCGCGGTCTACCCCTCCCTCACCCGGGGTGACGACGCCGCCCGTGGTGCCGCCGAGGAGGGGGCGGACGCCGGGGCCGACCTCGCCGAGGACGAGGGCGGGGCCCTGGCCGGCGAGGGGGACGACGAGGCGGCCGAGGCCGGGAGCGACACCGGCGGGGACGACGCCGCGGAGGCCGGCGACGGCGAGAGCGCGCCGAGCCTCGACGCCCAGGACGACGCCGCGTCGGGCGACGCGGCACAGGGGGACGAGGCGCTGGAGGACGTCGCCTGGCTCGGGGCGGTCCTGTCGAGCCCGGACCCCGAGCTCGGCGGCCGGCTCTCGGTGCTCCCCCACCTCGGGACCGTCGTCGAGGCCGATCTGGTCGACGCCCTCCGCACCGCCCTGCGGGCGGACGTCAACAGCTACGGCTCGCAGGACCTGACGCTGGAGGAGGCGCGGTCCTGCTGGCAGGTCCTCCCGGCCGAGCGGGGTTTCGGCGACTACGTGGCCGCCCCCACCGACCTCGGCTCCTCCGCCTCCCCGAGGGCCGCCGTCGCCCTTCTGGGTGTGCACGACGACGGCACCGGTGAGGTCTGGGTCCTGCCGAGTCGTGCACCGACGGCGCACGGGTTACCCCGCTCACCGGGCCGCACGAGCTCGAGGCGTTCTCCCCGCGCTGAGGACCGGACGGTTCTCGGCGCCGGTGGTCCGCCGTCCTCCGCGTCGTGGCCGGTCGGACCTGTCGGGTCGAGGGAAGGGTCCCCCGCGGCATACCCTGGGGGGAACAACCCGGTCGTAGGATCGGTTCCACACACATCGTCCCCGTCTGAGCGTCCGCGCGCCCGCGCGGTCCAGGAAGGTCACCATGATCATCCAGCTGAGCCCCGAGTCAGCGCCGACCACCGGCGCCGACGGTGAGGTTCGCGACGTCATCATCATCGGGTCCGGCCCGGCCGGCTACACGGCCGCGGTCTACACGGCACGGGCCAACCTGCGCCCCCTGCTCTTCGAGGGGTCGGTCACGGCCGGCGGCGCGCTGATGAACACCACCGAGGTCGAGAACTACCCCGGCTTCGCCGAGGGCATCATGGGCCCGGAGCTGATGATGAGCATGCGCGAGCAGGCCGAGCGCTTCGGGGCCGAGATGGTGCGCGACGACGTCGTGGAGGTGGAGCTGACCGGCGACGTGAAGACCGTCACCGACGCCTCGGGCGGGATCCACCGCGCCCGCACCGTCATCCTGGCGATGGGATCGGCCTACCGCGAGCTGGGTCTGCCGCGCGAGAAGGAGCTCTCCGGTCACGGGGTCTCCTGGTGCGCCACCTGCGACGGCGCCTTCTTCCGCGACCAGGACATCCTGGTGGTCGGCGGGGGCGACTCGGCGATGGAGGAGGCGACCTTCCTCACCCGCTTCGGTCGGTCGGTCACGATCGTGCACCGCCGCGAGGAGCTGCGGGCCAGCAAGATCATGGCCGAGCGCGCCCAGTCCGACCCCAAGATCAGCTTCGCGTGGAACTCCGAGGTCACGGCGCTCCACGGCGACCCCAAGCTCACCTCGGTCACGCTGCGCGACACCGTCACCGGCCAGGAGCGCGAGGTTGCCACGACCGGTCTGTTCGTCGCGGTCGGCCACGACCCGCGCAACGAGCTCGTCCAGGGCCAGGTGGCGCTGGACGACGCCGGCTACGTCCTGGTCCAGGGCCGTGGCACCGCGACCGACGTGCCCGGCGTCTTCGCCTGCGGTGACCTGGTGGACCACACCTACCGTCAGGCGATCACCGCGGCCGGCAGCGGGTGCGCCGCCGCCCTCGACGCCGAGCGCTACCTCGCCTCGCTCGACGACGCGACCGACGTCACCCAGGTCGACGCCGGACTCGCGTCCGTCTGACCTCGGCCCACCCCGACCCGATCCCCCGAGAACGACTGCTAGAGAAGGAAACCATGGCTATCACGCAGACCAGCGACACCACCTTCCACGAGGACGTGCTGCAGCACGACGGCCCCGTGCTCGTCGACTTCTGGGCCCCCTGGTGCGGCCCGTGCAAGATGGTGGCGCCCATCCTCGAGGAGCTCTCCGAGGAGTGGGGCGACAAGCTCAAGGTGGTCAAGCTCAACACCGACGAGAACCCGCAGACCACGCAGGCCTACGGCATCACGGGCATCCCCACCCTGCACGTCTACTCCGGCGGCGAGGTCGTCAAGACGCTCGTCGGGGCCCTGCCGAAGAAGAAGCTCGCCAAGGAGATGGAGCAGTTCACCGCCTGACCGGCGGTCGCTGAACCCACAGCCGTCCACAGGGGTTATCCACACCCCTGTGGACGGCTTTCTCGTGCCCGGGGCCGTGTCGGGGCTCAGGCCTGCGCGCCGTCGAGGACGGCGAGGATGCGGTCCAGGTCCTCCTGACCGGCGAACTCGACCGTGATCCTGCCCTTGCGCCTCCCCATCGCCACCTGCACCCGTGTCTCGAGGCGGTCCGACAGGCGGGCGGCGACCTCCTGCAGCTCCGGCGCCGGAGCGCTGCTGCGCGGGGACCGGCGGGTGGGGGCGGGGTCCGAGCCGAGGACGACGATCTCCTCGACGGACCGGACCGACAGACCCTCGGCGACGATGCGCTGGGCCAGCCGCTCCATCGCGGCGCCGTCCTCCAGCCCGAGCAGCGCCCGGGCGTGCCCGGCGCTGAGGACGCCGGAGGCGACGCGACGCTGCACCATCGGGGGGAGCTTGAGCAGACGGATGGTGTTGCTGATCTGGGGACGGGAGCGGCCGATGCGCTGGGCGAGCTCGTCGTGGGTGCACGTGAAGTCGGTCAGCAGCTGCTGGTAGGCCGCGGCCTCCTCCAGCGGGTTGAGCTGCGCCCGGTGCAGGTTCTCCAGCAGGGCGTCCCGCAGCATGTGGTCGTCCTCGGTGTCGCGGACGATGGCGGGGATCGTCTCGCGGCCGGCCAGCCGGGAGGCCCGCAGCCGCCGCTCACCCATGACCAGCTCGTAGGTCGCGGCCTGCGGTTCGGTGTCGGCGACCTCCGGCGCAGTCCGATCAGAACCCTTCTGACCTGCGGAAACGCCATCCACACGACGTACGACCACCGGCTGGAGCACCCCGAGCTCACGGATGCTGTGGAGGAGCTCGGCGAGGTCGTCCTCGTCGAAGACCTCCCGCGGCTGCCGCGGGTTCGGACGGATGTCGGCGATACGCACCTCGGCGAATGTGGCTCCGGGCACCGGGGCGAGGTCCGCGCCGTCGGGCGTGGGAACTTCACCCTCGCCGCCGGTGGGCTCCGAGTTGTCGTCGCCGCCGGGCCCCGGGGCGTGGTTTCCCGTGAAACCATCCCCGTCGAGCTCACCCGCGCCGGACGCCGGGCGGGGGAAGAAGACGTCTCGCGGGCGGTCCTGGGTCTGCGGCTCGGACGGGATGAGCGCCCCCAGTCCTCGTCCCAGACCCCGACGGCGTTCACTCATGCGCTCTTTCCCTTCTGGCGGCGCATCTCGGCGGCCGCCTCTGCGTAGGACTGGGCACCCGAGCTCGTCGGGTCGTAGGTCAGCACCGTCTCGCCGTGACTGGGCGCCTCGCTGATGCGGACGGACCGGGGCACCACGGTGCGCAGGACCCGGTCGCCGAAGTGCTCCCGCACCTGGTCGGCGACGTCGTGTGCCAGGCGGGTCCGGCCGTCGAACATCGTCAGCAGGATCGTCGAGACCTCGAGCTCGGCGTTGAGGTGCAGCTGGATGAGCTCGACGTTCTTCAGGAGCTGGCTGAGCCCCTCGAGCGCGTAGTACTCGCACTGGATGGGGATGAGGACCTCGCGCGCCGCGACGAAGGCGTTCACGGTGAGCAGCCCGAGCGAGGGGGGACAGTCGATGATGATGAGGTCGGGTCGGTCGCCCACGGTGTCGAGGTAGGTCTGGATCGCCCGCCGCAGGCGGTTCTCCCGCGCGACGAGCGGCACCAGCTCGATCTCCGCACCGGCCAGGTCGATGGTCGCCGGCGCGCAGGTGAGACCCGGCACCTGGGGGCAGTCCTGCACGACCTCGCTCAGGGGTGCGCCGTCGATCAGGACGTCGTAGATGCCGGGTGTGCCGCTCGTGTGGGGGATGCTGAGGGCGGTCGAGGCGTTGCCTTGCGGATCCATGTCGATGACGAGCACGCGCAGCCCGCTCTGGGCCATCGCCGCCGCGATGTTGACCGTGGTGGTGGTCTTTCCCACCCCACCCTTCTGGTTGGACACCGTGATGATGCGGGTGCCCGTCCAGGCGTGCCCCAGATCCTGGACCCCGATCTTGCGCCTGCGCGCTCGTGAAGGCGGCGGTGCGGGAGCAGTTTCACGTGAAACGCGGGGGTCGGTTTCACGTGGAACATCGCTGCCGTTCACCCCGGGAGAGAGGTCGGTGGTCCCTCGTTGATCCGGGGCGGCGCCACCGGAGGTCGGCCCGCCGTCCCACTCCGGCCCT
This sequence comes from Ornithinimicrobium flavum, assembly GCF_004526345.1. Lineage (NCBI taxonomy): Bacteria > Bacillati > Actinomycetota > Actinomycetes > Micrococcales > Ornithinimicrobiaceae > Ornithinimicrobium > Ornithinimicrobium flavum. The sequence continues at coordinate 3,709,014 of NZ_CP038213.1, forward strand.
GGCCACCCGAGATGGTGCGGAGTGCCGACCACCTGTGTCGATGGGGTCCCCGGCCAACCGAGCGAGCGTGCGTGCGAGGAGTCCATGAGGGCTCCATCTTCGCCCATTGCCGCACGCGGACCAAAGCCGACCCGCTACGAAGAGCGACCTTTCCGTGCCCGTCCTCCCCGGCCACCCGCCTTCGCGGCGACTGCCCCCGGAGGGCAGGTCGGCAGGTGCTCGGGACGTTCCACGACCACCACGCGCACGGGCTCGGAGATCTCGCCCTCACCCAGCACCTGCAGCTCGGACCGCGTCACGCCCCAGGCGTCGAGCAGCGACTGCGCCTCGGCGAGCTCCTGCGCGGCCTTCTCCCCCTTGAGTGCGAGCAGCCGACCCGCGGGTGCCAGCAACGGGAAGGACCAGGCCACCAGCTTGTCGAGCGACGCGACAGCCCTGGCGGTCACGACGGGCACCTGGAGCGTGACCTCCTCGGCCCGTCCCCGATGGATGCGCACGTTGTCCAGGCCCAGCTCCTCGACCGCGGTCTCCAACCACGTGGTCCGCCGCAGCAGCGGCTCGATGAGGTGGACCTGCAGGTCCGGTCGCACCACGGCAAGCACCAGCCCGGGCAGGCCGGCGCCGGAGCCGATGTCGGCCACCTCGCTGCCCGGGGCCAGCAGAGGGTGCATGACGGCACAGTTGACGAGGTGCCGCTCCCACAGCCGCGGCGTCTCCCGCGGCCCGAGGAGGCCGTGGCTCGTGCCGGTCGTGGCGAGGAGCTCGGCATACCTCGTCGCCAGCGGGAGCCGGTCGGCGAAGACCCGCTCAGCCTCCGGAGGAGGGGCCGGCGCGGCGCCCGTCATGGCCGTCAGCGGGCGGGAAGGATGACGACGTAGCGCGCGGGCTCGGCGCCCTCGGACTCCGAGACCAGGCCGGCGGCCAGGACCTCGTCGTGGACGACCTTGCGCTCGAAGGCGGTCATCGGCTCCAGCTCGCGGCGCGCGCCGGACTCCTGGACCTCCGCGATCGCCCGCCGGGCGGTCTTCACCAGGGTGACCCGCCGGTCGGCGCGGTAGCCGGCGACGTCCAGCATGAGGCGGCTGCGCTCCCCGGTCTCGGCCTGCACGGCCAGCCGGGTCAGCTCCTGAAGGGCCTCCAGGACCACTCCGCCCGGTCCGACCAGCCGTCGTGGGGCGGCGCCGTCCTCGGAGTCCACGATGGCGACGGCCGCCCGGTTGCCCTCGACGTCGACCTCGAGGTCACCGTCCAGGTCGGCGATGTCGAGCAGGCTCTCGAGGAAGTCGGCGGCGATCTCACCCTGCCGCACCAGGTCCTCCTGGCTGGACGATGTGACGTGCGTCACATCGTCCTCGCCGGACCCGGCGTCCTCGTCGGTGTCTGTGGTCCCGACACCGGCGTTCCCCGCGGCCGGGTCGGCCGTGATGGCCGCACCCTCGTGGTCGGTCCCGGTGGTCGTGCCGTCGACGTCGGTGTCGGTGGCCGGCGTGGTCTGCTCGATGCTCATGCGGTGGTGCTCCTCGGTGTGTGGCGGAAGGTCGACCCGCGCGGGGTCGGAAGGGGAGGGGTCGAGGCGTCAGCGCTTCCTGGCGCGCTTCTTGCTCTTGGGCTGGACCCGCTGGCCGCTCGTGCGGGCCTGCTCGGCCGCCAGGGTCGCCGCCGCCTCGCGCTCGGCCATGTAGTTGGGGTTCTTCAGCTGCACCCCGGTGGCTGCCTTGCCCTTGCGGGCCATCCGCTCGAGGTACTTCTTCTCCGCCGGGGTGTTGGGCGCCGGCATGTTGCGGATGATGAAGAACTGCTGCCCCATCGTCCAGAAGTTGCTGACCGTCCAGTAGATGAGCAGCGCGACGGGGAAGTTCACACCCGTCACGGCGAAGACGATCGGCAGGACGTAGATGAGGATCTGCTGCTGGCGCGCCATCGGGCTGTTGAGCGCCTCGGGCGACATGTTCTGGCGCATCAGCTGGTGGCTGGTGATGAACTGCGTCGCCGACATCACCAGGATGAGGACGACCGACAGGATCTTGGCCGACAGGTCCTGGTGGTGCAGGAAGGTGGAGGTCAGCTCGGCGCCGAAGATGGAGGAGTCGGCCATCTTGGTGGCCAGCTCCCGGTTGAACATCCCGAGGGGCTCGGCGCGGCCGTCGCGCACGGCGGCGGCGCTGTTGAGCAGCCGGAAGAGCGCGAAGAAGAACGGCATCTGGATGAGGATCGGCAGGCACGCGCCGAACGGGTTCGCCCCGGCCTCGCGGTAGAGCCCGAAGGTCTCCTCCTGGAAGGCCTTCTGGCTGGCCTGGTCCTTCTTGCCCTTGTACTTCGCCTGGATCTTCATCAGCTCCGGCTGCACGATCTGCAGCCGTCGCTGGTCTTGATCTGGCGCACCATGAGCGGCGTCAGCATGGCCCGCAGGATCAGGACCAGGCCGATGATGGCCAGCACCCAGGTCCACCCGCTGGTGTCGGACAGGCCCATCCGGGTCAGCAGCCACTCGACCCCGACCAGGATCGCGGAGTTGAACCAGATGAAGGGGAAGAGGATCGTGTCGAAGATGCCCATGGAGTCCTCAGTGTCGGTGGTGAGGGTCGCTCACCGGGATGGGGGAGGTATGGAGCGCGCCGTCGCCGCGCGCAGGTGCTCGCCGGGGCGGCACGTGGTCGACCCCGCCGGCCGCCCACGGGTGGCAGCGCAGCAGCCGGGTCGTCGTCAGCCAGGAGCCGCGCAGCCCGTGCCGCTCCAGGGCCGTGACGCCGTAGGCGGAGCAGGAGGGGTAGTAGCGGCAGACCGGGCCCAGGATGCGGGAGAAGGTCTGCTGGTAGATCCGGATCAGCCAGACCAGAGGGACGGTCAGCAGGCTGCGCGGCTCTCCGACGGCGACCCCGCCGCGGTGGACGTCGCGCAGCTCGTCGCTGCCCGGTCGCTGCGTCATGAGGTCACCAGGACGGTCCGGCCGAGGGCGTGGTCGAGCGCCTCGGCGAGCTCCGCGGAGCTGGCGCCGGCGGCGGGGGGCTGGGCCCGGACCACGACGTCGCACCCGTCGGGCAGCAGCGCGAGTCGCTGAGCCACCAGGGCCCGCAGCCGACGCACCACGCGGTGCCGGACCACGGAGTTGCCGACGGCCTTGGACACCACGAAACCCACGCGCGGCGGGCGCGTGGGCAGGGTGGGTGCGGGCATCGCGACGTGCACCACGAGCAGCTCGGTGCCTGCCCGGCGCCGGATGCGCGGCGGCCCCTCACCCCGACGCATCACGGCCCGGTAGTCCCCGGGCCGGGTCAGGCGGGAGCGACGCGGCAGCATCGCGGCGGCCGACGCTCGCCGCTCAGGCGGACAGCTTGGAGCGGCCCTTGCCGCGGCGGGCGGCCAGGATGGCGCGGCCGGCACGCGTGCGCATGCGCAGACGGAAGCCGTGCTTGCGCGCGCGGCGACGGTTGTTGGGCTGGAAGGTGCGCTTGCTCATCAGTCGTGCTCCGGTCGTCTGGTCGGGTCGGCGGTCCGAGGATCGGCCGCCGACGTGCACCCACGTCGCACGACGATTGCTGGTCGTGCTGGCATGGGCAGGCGAAAGCGGCCGGAAATCGGCCTGCTCCACGGTACGGGAGGGGGGGCAGGAGGGTCAAACTCGTCCGCTCGAGGCCCCCGTCCCGTGCGAACCCGCTATCGTGCCTGCACCGCTCCGGCGCCGCAGGCCCGACACGCCGGGGAGGGCAAAATCTTGTCGCCGGTCACTTGCGGCGAGGGGTCGGGGCTTGTTAGCGTCGCGCTTCACGCCACACGTCCACGGGTTCTCCACACCCTGTGGACAAATCTGTGGACAGACTCGTCGCACCCGCAGAGAGGGGCTGGATCCACCGATGACGCAGCCCCGGGGGAGAGCCAGGCTGTCTGGGACCGTGTCGTCAG